>CAYLYV010000244.1:0-4721 GCA_964387655.1 uncultured Cypionkella sp.
GGTGACGCCGATGGCCATTCTTCGGAAAGGGCGGCGTCATGTTTCTTGAACGGGAGGGTTCGCGGGGCAGGGCGCGTGCGCTGATCCCGGCTGACCCGAAGATCTATGCTCATCTGCCCTATGTAATCGAGTTGGATGATGAGGTGGTCCGGACACGCGACAACGGGCTAATGATCTCGCTCGAAGTGAACGGAATCGATGGGATCACATCCGGGTCTTCGGCGATCACCGCCCTGCGCGCCGGGTTCGCGCATTTGCTCGACACGCTGGATGAGCGGTTCAGCTTCTATCTGCACCGGATGATGCGCCCCGCTCAAGCCCAGCTGAAACCCATCCACGGCCAAAGCTTTGCCGCCGATATCGACCGTGCCTGGAGTTCCGAGCTGCAGCGCCGCAATCTGCAAGAATCCGTGCTGATCCTGACTGTCGTCCGGCGGCAGGTTGCGCCGCTGGCGGTGCCACTCTTTGGTAAGGCCGCTGCAAAGGTCTGGGGCGAAGACACAGATCGGCGGCTGGAAGAATTGCGCGAAGTGGTCTCGATCCTCGAGACTGGTCTCGGCGTCAAATCTCGCCGCCTCAAGATCAGCGATGGCAGCCTGATCGGCTTTTATTCCTCGCTTTTGACCGGAGAGCTTCGTGCAAAATCGCGCAGCCCGTTTGGCATCATCGCTGAGGATGCCAGCGATGCCGCCATCCACTTTGGCAAAGGCCAGTTCACGGTCGAGGAGGGGACAGACACACCGCGCGTCGGTGCTGTCCTCTATGTCAAATCCTATGCCACCTCGACTTGGCCCGGCATGCTCGATGCGCTCGGGGCAAGCCGCGACACCATCATCACCCATAGTTACACGCCGATCGAGCGTGGCAGCATCACCGAACGGGTCAAACGACGCGTCGCGCAGATGCGAGCCTCGGAGGACATCGCTGCGACGATCGAGGCGCAGCTTTTCGAGGCTGCGGACAAATCCGAAAGCGGCGAGCTCGGCTTTGGCATCCACCAGATGACGATCACCGTGTTTGCTGGTGATCAGGCTGAGCTTGATGCGGAAGTGGCCCGCATCCGCGGCATCGCACATCAGAACGGCATGCGGCTGGTGCGCGAGGTTACAGCCCTCAAGGCTACGTTCTTCGCCATGCATCCAGGCAATATGGACTATCGGGCGCGGGACATGACCGTCTCGTCCCTGAACTTTGCCGACATGGCCGCGCTGCATGCGGCTGACACCGGGACCGAAGCTGCCCGCTTACCTTGGCAAACACCGCTTACGCTGTTCCAGACTCTGCAAGGCTCGTTGCATCGGTTCAGCTTCCATGAGCCGGGTGATCCGATGGCGGAACCGACCAATGGCCACACCCTGGTCCTGGGCAAATCCGGCGGTGGCAAAACCACAACCGTCGCCTTCCTTGCGGCTCAAGCCCAAAGGGCAGGGGGCCGGACGATCATCTTCGACAAGGAAGCGGGCCTCAAAATGGCGGTTCGCGCCCTTGGCGGCCGCTATGCAGAAATCCGCGCCGGTCGGCCAACCGGACTGAACCCCTTGGCCACGGAATCCGGCGAACGCGGCGAGGCGTGGTTTCTGGATTGGCTAGTAGCGCTGCTTGAATCCCGTAGTGGGCCGATGACGCCGCTTCAGTCCGAGGCCCTGAAATCCGCGATCACTCAGAACGGAAAGGCCCGGGAGGGTCTGCGGAACTTTCGCGCGTTTCAGGAACTTTTCGGTGATGTCGGCGACGGCCTCGATCTGGCACAGCGGATCAGCGAATGGGGTCCTCAAGGCCGCTACGGCTGGGTCTTTGGTGAGGCCACCGAGCCGGTGGTGGATTTCACCAGCCATGATGTGACGGCCGTCGATCTTACAGAAATCCTCGACCTCGGAACCGAGCGCACCGCGATCCTCGGCTATCTCTTCCGCCGCATCGAGATGCTGATCGAGGAAAAGCGCCCGACGCTGATCCTGATCGACGAGGCCTGGAAGGTGCTCGACGACGAATACTTCGCCAAGAAGCTCGCCGAATGGCTGGTGACCGCGCGAAAGAAGAACGTCGTCGTCGTGATGATGACCCAGTTTCCAAGCCAGATCCGCGGCTCGAAAGCACGCTCGATCCTGGAAGCGCTGCCAAACCAGCTGCTGTTCCCAAATGGCGAAGCTACGAGCGCCGACTATGACGGGTTCCGGCTGACCGATGGCGAGCTGGACTTTGTACTGAGCCCGATCCCGGGCCAGCGGATGTTGCTGTCACGCACACCGCGCAGTTCAACCGTTCTGAATGTCGATCTCAAAGCCCTGGGGCCGCTTCTGACAGCGCTTGGCGGTGGTCAGGCCGGGCTCAATGCCTTCGGCGCAGACTATGCCGCGCGGCCCAAATTCTGGAAGGAATGATTGTCCAATGAAATCAGTATATTACATAACCTTGATTATCGGACTCGGGTTTGCGCCCCTCGCGGGCTGCACCGGTGTGCCGATTGCCAAGACCAATTGCTGGGCCACCGCTGGATCCACTGTGACCACTTCCACCAAGGGCGCAAGCCCGGATGCGGCGCTTGTCCCACGCGGCAACACTTCGGGTCTTGATGTCACTCCCTGCGAATAAACCTCTTGGCATGATCGGGGCATTGGCCTTGAGCGCGGCGGTCCTGCCTTGGCCTGCGACGGCGCAAGGCGTGCCGATTGTCGACCCGAAGTCGATCATCCAGCACGGCTTGGAAATCGCTCAGATGTCCTATCTGACCGGTGGGCGCGAACTTGAGGCCGACAAGAAGCGTCGTATCGACGAATTGCACCAGGACCAACTCGATGCGCTGGATGCCACGCTGGCGATGATGACTGGCCGGACGCCGTGGATCGGCGATCTCGAAGTGATCCCCGGGGCTGAGGCGGAAGTTCTCTATGCGGTTGAGGACAGCAACCCTTATGCCGGCCGGCTTTTCGGCGATGCCAAGACCAGCATCGAAGAGATGATCGTGGCCACCGCGCAGAAATACGCAGGCCACCCTGGTCTTGCCCGCGCCGGATTGAACCCGGTCGAGTTTCGCATCTGGTTCCAAAGCCTCGTGAAACAGGAATCCGGATTTTCCATCGGAGCCCGAAGCCCGGTTGGCGCCTTTGGTCTCACACAAGTCATGCCGGACACCGCCAAGGACCTTGGCATCTACCCCGCCTATTACGACGACCCGATGCTACAGCTTGATGGTGGCGCCCGCTACTTCCTGACCCAGCTCAATAAGTTTGGCTCGGTGCCGCTGGCTTTGGCCGCCTATAATGCCGGACCCGGCAACGTCACGAAGTATGGCGGCATCCCGCCCTTTGAAGAGACGCAGAATTACGTCGTCCGCATCACCGGATTCTTCAACGCCTATGCGGGCAAGATCACTGGCGTAGATCAGGTTGGCACCTTCGATCCGCGCGACATGGCGATCGCCGAGGCCAGCAATACGGCGGACGCTGGCTTGCACTATGGCATGGCCGCCTCTCTGGAGATTGAGGCGTCGCTGAAGCGGCTGCGTTCCATCATCGAACGCATTCCGACAACCAAATCGACCAAAGAGGCGCTGGATCTCAACAGCTATGCCCGGGCTGAAGCGGTCCGCATCGGGCTGATGGTCGAGCGGGTCAAGGCGGCCCGCGTGAAGGTCGATCAGGCGCGCTACGCCCTCTGGCTACAGGCCTATGCCATCGACGCAACATTCATCAAAGTGAAGGGTGGTTCCGAATGATCCGCAATCTTGTCCGGGGTCTTGGCCCCCTCCTTACTTCTGCAGCCTTGCTTTCCTCGGCCCCTGCCCTCGCGCAGGGCGTGCCAACAGTTGACCTCACCAGTATCGCCAAGATCGGCGAGGTGCTGACCGAGGCCAAGCTGCAAGTGAAGGAGATGATCGCCTCCAACCTGAAGCTCGATGAGCAGATCCTGAAGCAGATCGAACAGATCGCCACCCTGAAGGCCCAGCTTGACGCCTTGCGGAACGGGCTGACGCTGGAGGCCTTGGGCATACCAGACCCGGACACCTTCTTTGACGATATCCTCCCGGATGTTGCAGATCTGACTGGCGGGCTGATCTCGGCGAAAGATGGCAAGTACTCTCTGATGACCACCTCCGGCAAGGTCGGCGACAAACCCGCCGCGCAATATGTCTCGGAGTTCTTCGCCTCGGCCGGGCTTGATGTAGCCACCGTCGACACGCTTGCGAACAGTGAAGACGAGGGGGCCGCCCGGATTGGTACGCAAGCCAACACCGCCGCTTTCCTCTCGGCCGCAGCAGAAACCTCCTCGGTCAAGGCCTCCGAAAGCCTCGAGCGGGTCCACGAGCTTGTTCAGGAAATCCCCGACACCGAAGGGCTGAAAGAGGCCATCGATCTGAACACCCGCGTGACGGCAGAACTGTCGATCGCACTCGCCAATATTTGGAACATGGAGTCCGCCCAGCTGATGGGCATGGGCGAGGCCGGCGTCATGGATGCCGCTACAGCAGCCGAAGAGCAAAAGTTCATCAAAGTCCTTGGGGGAGAATGAGCATGGCCAATGATTTCAAAGTGCGAACGATGGGCGGTGCCCTTTGGCTGATCGCGGTTTTCTCGGCCGCAGCTTGGGCCGAAACCCCTGCCCCGGCAGACATTGCCCAAGAGGAAGCTTATCTCGACGTTTTGCCGAAGGTCGAGATCCCCGAAATTGTGGAGCCGATCCCGGGAGCCGTGAACGAAGAATTCCGTGAATGTGAAGCCTTC
>CAYLYV010000245.1:0-4713 GCA_964387655.1 uncultured Cypionkella sp.
CCATCGCCCACTCTGCAGGTGCCAAGGGCGGGGCCCTGGGCCCCCAAGCCCAGCTTTCCCCCAACCTCGCGCAGAATAGCCCCCCGGGCAGCCCCGGCCGAAAGCCGGATCGCCCCGCCTGCGAAATTGTCGGCATCGAGCTTGCCCAGCACCAGATCAGCATCGGTGATCGCCGGATGCATCCCGCCACGCTGATAACACGCAGGCCCCGGCTCTGACCCCGCCGATTCCGGCCCGGTCTGGATCCGCCCCATCGCATCGACCCAAGCCAGCGAGCCACCGCCCGCGCCGATCTCGATCATCTCGATCACCGGGATGGAAATTGGCATCCCGGAACCCTTGGCGAAACGGTAGGTCCGTGCCACCTCAAACGTCCGGGCGGTTTTGGGGGCATAGTCTTCGATCAGGCAAATTTTCGCCGTCGTCCCGCCCATGTCATAGCTGACCACGCGGTCCAGCCCGAACCTTTGCGCCACATCGGCGGCAAAAATCGCCCCGCCCGCTGGGCCGCTTTCGACCAAGCGCACCGGAAATTCCGAGGCCGTCTCGACCGAGATCAACCCCCCGCCGGAGTGGATCATAAACACCGGGCAGCCCGCGCCCAAAGCCTTCAATCGGGCCTGCAACCGCGTCAGATAATCCGCCATTTGCGGCCGCACATAGGCATTGGCGCAGACGGTGTTGAACCGCTCAAACTCGCGCATCTGGGGGGAGACTTCGGCGGAAATCGAGATCGGCACCCCGGTCTTCGCAGCGATGATTTCGCGCGCGCGCTGTTCATGCGCCGGGTTCATGTAGGAATGGATGAAGCCAATCGCTACGGCACCGAAACCCGCCTCGGCGATCTGATCGACCAGTGCCTCCAACCCCGCCTCGTCCAGTGGCGCGAGTTCCTGCCCCTGCGCACCGATCCGCCCCTTGACCGCAAAGCGATGCTCACGCGGGATCAGCGGTTTGGGCAGTTGCATGTTCAGATCATATTGCGCAAAACGATTTTCCGTGCGCATTTCAATAACATCACGGAAGCCTTCGGTGGTGACAAACGCCGTTTTCGCCCCCCGCCGTTCGATCAAAGCATTGGTCGCCAAAGTGGTGCCGTGGATCACAATGTCCAGATCGGCCAGCGTAATCCCGGCCTCGGCCAACACCACGTCGATGCCGTCCAGAATCGCCTGTTCCGGGGCGGCGTAGTTGGTCAGCACCTTGGTCGAGAACATCCGGCCGCGACATTCCAGCGCGATATCGGTGAAGGTGCCGCCGATATCGGCCCCTAAGCGGATCGGTGCGCTCATGCCTTGGCCGCCTGCGCTGCGGCGCGCATTTGCGACAGGGTTTGGCGGGGGGTGATGGCTTCGGGTGAGACGTTCAGGTCTAGCACCGCGCCTGTCTCCGACGCCAAAGCCCGCGCGAAGGCGGCTTGGAAATCTTCGGTGCGTTCGACCCGTTCGGCGTGAAAACCATAGGCGCGGGCGAGGGCTGCGAAGTCTGGGTTCACCATCGTGGTGCCAGACACCCGCGCCGGATAGTGGCGTTCCTGATGCGCGCGAATGGTGCCGTAGATGCCGTTATTCACGATCAGAATGATCGGCTGCGCCCCCGCTTGCATCGCGGTAGCGAGTTCCTGACAGTTCATCTGGAAATCGCCATCGCCTGCGAAACACACCACGCGGCGGGCGGGGTAAGCCACCTTAGCGGCAATCGCGGCGGGGACGCCGTAGCCCATGGCACCTGATTGCGGGGCGAGCAGGCGGGCATTTTTTCCAAATTTGAAAAACTTATTCGGCCAGACGGTGAAGTTGCCAGCACCATTAGTCAGGATCACGTCTTCAGGCAGAATACCCCGCAGATGCGCCGTCACCGCGACCATATCCACCGGGGAAGGCTGGGCGGGCGCGGTGAAGCTGGCCTCATAGGCAGCACGGGCGTCGGCGCGCCAATCGGCCCATGCGCCTGGCACTGAGGTCAGGGCGCGGGCGAAGGCATTCGGGCCAGAATGAATACCCAGAACCGGCTGATAAATCTTGCCAATCTCACGATCCGAGCCATGCACATGAATCAAATGCTGCGCAGCATTTGGGACAGAAAGCAGCGTGTAGCCATCGGTCGTCATCTCGCCAAACCGCAGGTTGATCGCGAGGATCACGTCGGCATCGCGGATCAGGGCTTTGACATGCGGCAGCATCCCGACGCCCGCTTCGCCTGTGAAGGCCGAGGAAAAGTTGTCGAACTGGTCCTGAAACCGGAACGCCGCCAGCACGGGAATATCCGAGCTTTCCGCAAAATGCTGCAAGGCGTTGCGTCCGGCATCGGTCCAGTTTGTACCGCCCATCAGGATCAAGGGGCGCTTTGCCCCGGCCAGCAAGGCCAGCGTTTCCGCCACAGCTTCGGCAGTCGGCGCGGCTTCGGTGATCCGCGCGGGGGCGGTCAGCGGCAAGGCATCGGTGAGGCTGGTCAGCATATCCTCTGGCAAGGCAATCACCACCGGGCCGGGGCGGCCTGTGCTGGCCGTCACCCAAGCGCGGGCGAGGATTTCGGGGATACGCTCCACCCGGTCAATCTCAACCGCCCATTTCGCCATGGTGCCAAACACCGCACGATAATCGACCTCTTGAAACGCCTCGCGCCCCTTCATATCGGTGCCGACTTGGCCGACGAACAGAATCATCGGCGAGGAATCCTGCATCGCGGTATGCACGCCGATCGCGGCATTGGTCGCGCCCGGCCCGCGGGTGACCATGCAGATGCCGGGGGTTCCGGTCAGCTTGCCATAGGCTGAGGCCATGAAAGCCGCCCCGCCCTCGTTGCGGCAGAGCACGAAATCAAGCTGGCCTTGGGTGTCGTGCAGCGCGTCCAACACGGCGAGATAGCTTTCGCCGGGAACGCCGAAGGCTTTCGTAGCGCCCAAGGCCACCAAAGACGCCACCAATACTTGCCCGCCGTTGTGCATCGCTCGCCCCTTAGTCGCTTGCGGGCATACTGCGCTGCTGCGGCGGGAAGTGAAACGAAGAAGTGTAAGCGATTAACAAGTTTTACTTGTCTGTCGTGATGGCGCAAGATGCTGCAAGCGAATTGCCCAAACCCGGGCCAATCCTTAAAAGATTCCTAACCGTAGATGCTAAATACCTGTATATAAATAGATAAATAAGGTCCCGTGTTGGGACCCCTCCGCCATTTCAAATCGCACAAATCTCGGATCGGGTCAAAAACCGCTGTTCCCGCCCATTGTCCAGGCTGAACATCCCGCCGCGCCCCTTGACGACATCAATGATCAGATTGGTGTGCTTCCAGACCTCATACTGGCTGCCCGAAATATAAAACGGCATCCCGCCAATCTCGCCCAGTTTCACATCCATATCCCCCAGCAGAAAATCTCCCACCGGGTAGCACATTGGGGAAGACCCATCACAGCAGCCGCCCGATTGATGAAACATCACCGGGCCATGATCGGCCACAATCTCGGCCAGCAGTTGCAAGGCCGCCGGGGTGGCGGTCACTTTATCCAGAACCTCAGCCATATCAGCCTCCCATTGGAAAGCGGGCGCGAGGAAACCCCGCGCCCGCATCGTCTCAGAAGAAGCCTAGCTTTTTCGGCGAGTAGCTGACCAGCATGTTCTTGGTCTGCTGATAGTGATCCAGCATCATCTTGTGGTTCTCACGCCCGATGCCCGACTGCTTATAGCCGCCAAACGCCGCATGGGCGGGGTAGGCGTGGTAGCAGTTGGTCCAGACCCGACCCGCTTGGATAGCGCGGCCAAAGCGGTAAGAGGTGTTGGCCGACCGGCTCCACACGCCCGCGCCCAGACCGTAGAGGGTGTCGTTGGCAATCGAAAGTGCCTCGTCATCATCCTTGAAGGTGGTGACAGAGACCACCGGGCCAAAGATTTCTTCCTGGAACACCCGCATCTTGTTGTTGCCCTTGAAGACCGTGGGCTGCATGTAGAAACCGCCCGCAAGGCCGCCTTCCATCTCACGCCGCGCGCCGCCTGCCAGCACCTGCGCGCCTTCTTGGCGACCGATATCCATGTAGGACAGGATTTTCTCAAGCTGTTCGCTGGAGGCCTGCGCGCCGATCATCGTGGTGGGGTCCAGCGGGTCGCCTGCGGTGATCGCGGCGACACGTTTCAGGGCCTTTTCCATGAATTGATCGTAGATCGACTCGTGGATCAAAGCGCGGCTGGGGCAAGTGCAGACCTCGCCTTGGTTCAGCGCGAACATCACGAAGCCTTCGATGGCCTTGTCGAAGAAATCATCATCCTCGGCGCAAACGTCTTTGAAGAAGATGTTGGGGCTCTTGCCGCCAAGTTCCAGCGTCACCGGGATCAGGTTCTGGCTGGCGTATTGCATGATCAGGCGGCCAGTGGTGGTCTCGCCGGTGAAAGCGATCTTGGCGATGCGATTGCTGGAAGCCAGCGGTTTGCCCGCCTCTAGGCCAAAGCCGTTGACGATGTTCAACACGCCGGGCGGCAGCAGGTCAGCGATCAGTTCGGCGAAGACGAGGATCGAGGCCGGGGTTTGCTCGGCGGGTTTCAGCACCACGCAGTTGCCCGCGGCGAGGGCTGGGGCCAGTTTCCAGACTGCCATCAGCAGCGGGAAGTTCCACGGGATGATCTGGCCGACCACGCCGAGGGGTTCGTGGAAATGGTAGGCCACGGTGTCGTGGTCGATCTCGGACAGGCTGCCTTCCTGCGCGCGGATCGCCCCTGCGAAATAGCG
>CAYLYV010000246.1:0-4686 GCA_964387655.1 uncultured Cypionkella sp.
CGCAGCGCCTTTTGCATCTCGACATGGGTTTCCATCTTGACCGCCGGATAGCCCAAAAGCACCCGGCCCGCAGGGGCGTTGGTGAAGATTTTGGTGGCCCCGCCCGCAATCACATCATCTCCGACGAAGATATTGTCGTTGACGCCGCATTGCCCGCCCAGAACCACGCGGTCGCCGATCTTGGCCGAGCCCGCGATGCCGACCTGCCCGCACAGCAAACAGTCGCGGCCGACCTGCACATTATGGCCGATATGCACGAGGTTATCGAGCTTGGTACCCGAGCCGATGGTGGTATCGCGAATGGTGCCGCGATCAATCGCGACATTGGCGCCGAGTTCGACATCATCGCCCAAAGTCACAGCGCCGAGTGAGTGAATCCGTGTCCAGCTTTGCGCGCGAATTTTGTCTCGTTTTCCAAGGCTTGCACGGATTTCTTCAACCCCGGATTTCTCTGGCGTCACGAAAGAAAACCCATCCGCACCGATCACCGCCCCCGGCTGGCAGATGAAGCGATGCCCAATCGTCACCCGCGCGCCGATCCGCACGCCTTGCAGGATCAGTGCATCGTCGCCAATCACGGCCTCTTCGGCAATCGAGACATGGCTGGCGATCCGCGCCCGCGCGCCGATCACCACATTCGCGCCGATCACCACGAATGGCCCAATCGCAGCCCCTTCGCCGATCTGCGCCGACGCATCCACCAGTGCCATCGGATGCACACCCGGCGCAATGGCTGGGCCAGGGTCGAGCATCACCGACAGCCCCGCCATCGCCAATCGTCCGCGTGGCGCGAAAATCGCCGCTTTCAGCCCCAAACCCCGCCAATCCGCGCCCGGCCATAGCATCGCCGCCTGCGCCTGCCCGCGGGCTATGCCGTCGCCATAACGCGGATCCATCGCCAATGCCAAATCCTGTGGCCCCGCCGAGGCTGGCTCCGACGCCCGCAAAATCAACAGGTCAAGATCGCCCTCTGCCTCGGCCCCCAAGGCCAGTGCAATGTCGCGGATCGAATGGGCCATGTTATCCTCCGGCGGTTTGCGGAAGGTTTAGCGCGGATGGCTGGTAGCTTGAACCAGAATTTTCAAAGCAGCCGTACGGATTTCCCCGCAAGGAAATCACATTGTTTCAATCGGCTATCGCAACGGCACATCAGCCCTGCACTTCCGGCAATGCCACCCCGGCCTCGGTCAGCGCCTCAAACAGCTTGCGGTCGCGGTCGTAAACATCACGGCGATAGGCCATACTGGTCTTGGTTGGCCAAGCGGTGTAATAGACCAAATGCACCGGCACCGGCACATCCAGCGAGACCGAGCTTTCGCCCTTGCTGTCGAGATGCTCTTGGAACACCCCCTTCGGATCGCTGGTCTGCTTGGCAAGCAAGGTATAGGCGAAATCAAACGGGTCGCCCAAGCGGATACAACCGTGGCTGAACGCCCGCACCTCATTGGCAAACAGGGCCTTGGCGGGCGTGTCATGCAGGTAGATGTTATAGGGGTTGGGGAACATGAACTTCACCTTGCCCAAGGCATTGCCGTCCGAAGGCGGCTGGCGCAGGCCAAACGGGAAACTCGAAGCGCTATAGGCCGCGAAATTCACCGCCCCGCGCGGCACCACCCGGCCTCTGCCATCAATCACCTGCAAATGCCCGACCGCATTCGGGTTGCGCTGCAACATCGGCAGATATTCCTTGACGATGATCGAGCGCGGCACCCCCCAACTGGGGTTGATCACCATATATTCCATCTGATCGGAAAATTCCGGGCTGCGCATCTCGGGCGAGGCTTTGCCGACCACAACCCGCGTCTCAAACGTCACCCGACCGTCATCGACGATTTCAGCGGTGAAGTCTGCTTGGTTGACCCAGATGTGCCGCGCGCCAAGGTCAGTATGCGCCATCCAGCGCATCCGCTCTAGCGCCACCGTCACCGATTGCAACCGCTCCGCTGGCGTGGTGTTCAGCGCTTCAATGGTGGAATGCCCCGCCACGCCATCAGCGGCAAGGCCCTGATCCAACTGATAGCGTTGCACCGCGCGCTGCATCTGGCCATCATAAATCGCTGTGGCCGAGCGGCCCATATAGCCAAGCTCAATCAAGCGATCCCGCAACGCCAGCACCGCGTCACTGCTGTCGCCCGGCGAGAGTTTTTCCGCCGAAATCCCGATCAATGACGGCGCTTCGCGCTCCAGCCGCAGCTTTTCCTTCACCAACCGGGCATATTCTGGGGCCGTGGGCAGCAAAGCAGTAAGGTAGGCGTCAGGCGCAGGTGTGGCCGCCATGCCTGCGAGCAAAACCGCCGGATCAGGCCGGACAATCTCGCGCAGGATCGTCGGATCAATCTTTTTCGGCGTCAAAGCACCAGAGCTGACATCGCGCGCATAGGACAGATAGGCCGTGGTCATCGCCATTTCCAAGCGGCCGCGGTCGCCTTCGGTCACCGCCGATTTCGCCAGCGCGATCAGATCAGCCGGGTCGTAGCGCCTCACAGGCAGACCCTGCACCTCAGCCGTCGAAAGCGCCATGATCAAGGCATGACGCCGCGCCTGATCATCCGGGCCGGTCCACAAAGGTTGGTAGCCATGGTTGCGATAAAACCCGGCAACCGCCTCATCTGCCGCCGAGGCTTCCGCCAAAGAGCGTGTGAAAGCGTCGCTTTGCGCCAGAACCGGCGAGGTCCAAGCCAAGGCCACGGTCAAAGCGGTGGTGGTGGTCAGGCGGCGGATAACTTCGCAGGCGCGCGCGGAAAAGCTGATGTGCACGATGATTCCCATTGGTCGGGCCAAGCCCTGTCGCAACTGATAGTGGTTTAGTTTGAAAAGCTTGGGTGAAATCGGTGAAACTGTAAACTCGTGTTAATGCATCTGCCTGCGCAGAGGTCGCTACTAACTGAGTGATTGTCGCATATTCGCCACGAATAAGGCAGATACGGAAATCCCCACTTGGTTCCCTCATTTTCAGCAATTTTTTGCCTATTGCTGCCAGACTGAACAGCACGCGGCCATTCTGCTCTTTGGCTTCACCGCAAGCTGTGCCATAAGGTGCCCAGCACTTGGGGATGAAGTGACGAACAGAACCGCGACTTCAGGCGGTCAAAGACCAGCGATCGGACAGGCGCAAAGAATGGCGAATATGACATCGAACGGGATCACGCGGCGTGGGCTGCTGGGCGTTTTTGCGGCGACTGCCGTGATTGCAGCACCAACCTACTCCAATGCCTTCGGTCTTCTCAAAGGCGCAGGCGATATTCGACGGATCCGAATGTATTCGGGTCGCACCGGGGAAAGCATCGACACGATCTATTGGGTCGAAGGCGAGTACATCCCCGAAGTTACCAAGGAAATCAACCACTTCATGCGCGACTGGCGTTCGGACGAAGTGGTTGGGATGGACCCGCGCAACTATGACATCATCGCAGCCGCGCATCGCCTGCTGGATGTCCGCGAGCCTTACATGCTGCTGTCGGGCTATCGCAGCCCTTCGACCAATGCCATGTTGCGTTCGCATTCGCGCGGTGTCGCCAAGCACTCTTTGCACATGAAGGGCATGGCGGCGGATCTGCGGTTGAAATCACGTTCTGTCAGCCAAATGGCCAAAGCGGCCGAGGCCTGTTCGGCGGGCGGTGTCGGGCATTACTATGGCTCGAACTTCGTGCATATGGATTGCGGCCCGGTCCGCACTTGGGGCGGCTGAAGCAGCTTTTCGCGCAAGGTCGATCAACGTTTAAGCAAAAAGGCGCCGATGAGGGCGCCTTTTGTTTTTGGCAGAGTTCGGAATTGTTTCTACAACCCGCTCAATCGCGGCAGATCAATTTCCATCATCAGAACGCGGCGCGAACGATCCGGTCAGTGTGGCTTTGCCCCGGAACCCCTGCGCCACGACAAATTTTTCGGAACTGTCGGCGCGACTCGCTGGCGGTTTCACATTCGCGACCTTGTCGAACGACTTTTTCAACTGAACCTGCATCTCATTTTCCGCCCCCCCCGCCAAAACCTTGGCAATGAACGTGCCGCCTTCTTCCAGCACGTCAAAGGCAAAGGCCAAAGCCGCCTCAATCAGCGCAATGATCCGCAAGTGGTCAGTGCCCTTATGCCCCGAAGCCGAGGCCGCCATATCCGACATCACCACATCGGCTTTGCCGCCCAGCCAACCCTTGACCAGCGCATCCGCCTCATCCGACAGGAAATCCAACTGGTGAATTTGCGCGCCTGCGATGCCCTCAATCTCTTGCAAATCAATGCCCAGCACAGTGCCAATCGGTTTTTTCGGATTGTCACCCAAAGCGTTAACCCGCTTCACCGCAACCTGACACCAGCCCCCCGGCGCGCAGCCAAGGTCCACCACCCGCGCGCCCGGCACAAGAAAGTTATACTTGTCGTCGAGTTCTGAAATCTTATACGCCGCCCGCCCCCGGAAACCTTCCTTCTTGGCGCGGATGACGTAGGGGTCATTCAACTGCCGCTCCAGCCAAAGCGTTGAAGACAGCTTGCGGCCCTTTGCGGTTTTGACCCGCACGCGCAGCTCGCGCTGGCCCCGGCCTGATGTGCTTTTTTCAGTCATTCAAACGGCCCGTCCTCTAAAACGCCATCGGCGCTCATCTGTGCATATAGGAGCCCTTCGCGCAGGCCACGGTCGGCCACCGAAAGGCGATCGGTTGGCCATATCCGCATCAGCGCCTGAAGGATAGCCGC
>CAYLYV010000247.1:0-4605 GCA_964387655.1 uncultured Cypionkella sp.
CGTGCAGCGTGGTGAAGGAGCCCGAATGCCCGGTGTTGATCGCGTCCAGAAACGTCGCAGCCTCGGCACCTCGCAATTCGCCCAGGATGATCCGGTCGGGTCGCAAGCGCAGCGTGGCCTGCAAGAGCTTGTCGGCAGACCGGGGTGAACCCTCGTCACGCTGCGCGATAAGACTGACAGTATTGGGCTGGCTGGGCAGGAGTTCGAGGGAATCCTCGATGGTGACGATCCGCTCATCGGCGGCGACCATTTCCAACAGCTTGCGACCGAGCTCGGTTTTGCCGGTCGAGGTGCCGCCCGAGACGATGACGTTCAGCCGCTCAGAGACCAGCTTGCTGAGGAATGCCTCAACATCCGCCCCCTCCGATCCGGCGCGAATCTCGGCGACCATCGCGCGGCGTTCCTCTTCCAGAGAGTTTTCTTGGCCACGCAGAAAGTTGAAGGACTTGGCGACGCGTCGCACATCTCCCTGCCGCGATCTAAACACCCGGATACCGATCACTGTGCCGCCCGAGACGGCAGGGGAGCCCACCACCTGACAGCGCAGCATCAGATCGCGATACCGCACGGCTGCCGAAACCAGCGGCGCAGTTTCCGTGAAAGTGTTCGAGGTCGAATTGGCAATCTGGGAGGCCAAGTCGCGCACCGCCCTGGCGGGCAGGGCGGCAAGGCCGCTTGAGGTCATGTGAATCTGCCCCGCGCGCTCCAGCCAGATTGATCCATCGGCATTGATTGCCAGCTCGATGACGGCCGGGTCCGACAGGGCGGCATCAAGTTGCCCGAGATAGGTGTCGAGATAGCTCATCAGTAAAACGCCAGATCCGCATCGACGCGGATCATCACGACAGCGCCTTGGTTGACGCTGATCGTCGGCGGGATGCTGAGATAATCGGCCATCACCGTATTGACCGCCTCGCCGAGATCGGTGCCGACGTTTTTGGCGGTGTCCGAGGCCACTTCACTGGCCGCGTATTTGTCGGCTGCCAGTGTTGGCACGGCCCCGATCAGGGATATCAAAGCGGCGGTGCCAAACCGCTGGAAGAAGTGGTTTCGCACCGTGCCAGGCAGACCAGAGCGTCCGATACGGTCTGTTCCATAGGCGGCAAGGGTGACGGATTGTCCGTCGGTGGTGACCAGCCGGTCCCAGGCGATGAGCACGCGCCGCTGACCGGCATCAACTTCGGAATCGTAGCGCCCGAAGAGACGCGAACCGCGCGGGATCAGCACGCGGGACATATCAAACGACCAGACATCGTGGCTGACGACGGCCGAGACATTGCCGGCAAGGTCCGTGCTGATCGCGGTCTCGAGGGCTGCTTCGATTAGCGTGCCTTGCATCACAGTGTGCGCAGGATCGGCGATGACTTCCGCTTGCCGAACCTCGGCCGCTTTGGCCCCGGCCCTGCGAAACGCATCATCGCCTGTGGCCACTTGCCCGGGCGCACCCGGGGCAGGGGCCGCGGCGCCAGGCTCGCCGCCCATATCCATGCTGGAGCGCAAGGCCACCATGTCGGAATGGATCTGCGCATCGTTCAGCATTTCTGCTTCCTGCCTGCGCCGGGCCAGTTCTTCCTCCCGGGCGCGCGCGGCTTCGGCTTCAGAGTCGCCATCGATCAGGGCCTTGGTCTCAAGCGCGGTCTGCAGCCGGATGTTCTCGCGCTCTAGATCGGAGAGGGCTGCCGCGCGGGCCTTTGCATCGGCATCAAGGGCCGCAACTTGCGCCTTTAGGTCTGCCAATGCCGCCTCGTCGGTGACGGTCACCGGATTGGCTTTCAGATCGGCGATCTGGGCGTTTAACGCCTCGATCTCGGCCTGCAAACGTTCGGCCTCCGAGGTATCCGGCGACGCCGGGACGATCTGCGGCTTTGGACGCGAGACGCTGAACCCGTCGGTGCCCGTGCCATCGCCCTGAAAATCGCTGACGGAGGCCGTCTCGATCGCGGGTGCCGGGGCAGGGGCATCGGGCGCGGCAAGGACCAGCCAGGCCCCGACGCCAACGCCGGCCACGGCTGTGACGGCGGAAAGCGCGTAGGGATTTATGCCCCGGCGGCGCTTGGGGGCCTCGGAAGGTTTCATGCGCTCCATGCGGGCGGTGAGTTTTTCGGCCTGGGTCTCGTCGCTCATTGGCTGATCCCCGGCTCTGCGGTCACGCAAACGTATTCTTCGCCGTAACGCAGCACCCAGCGTTCCGACCGGGTACTGACGGTGATGGTGGTGCCGCGGACAGAGGAATTGACTGAGTATTCTTGTCCCTTGGCATCGGCCCGGAAAATCGTCGGCATCGGCGCGCCGGTCGGGATGACAAAGGTGGTCTTGCGCCCATCATCTGAGATGGAAACAGGCGCAAAGCCGGGCAGGGCGCGGCCCTTTTTCATGATCTTGTAGGTCATTGGCAGTGAGGGTGGGATGTCAGTGCCGGTTGCAGCCGCACGCGTGCTGCCCGGCACGGTGAACTTCACCGAATAGTTCGGTTCTCCACGGCCCGCTTCGGTGACCTGCAAAAAGTAGATATTGCGTTGCGTCTCGACCGTCAGGTTGGTCGTGGCCCCGGCGACCACGGGCTTGATGATGAACAGGTTGGCCCGCTCCAACTTGTCGATCTTGAAGCTTTCGAGATCGCCGATGGCGATGGATTGAATCTTTTCACCCTCACCAAGTTCGACGAGGGTCACGTTTCTGAGCCGCGTGTTGATCCGGTAGACTTGGCCCTCTTGATAGGTCGCATAGGTCACGCGAGCATCATGGCTTCCGGGTTTGGGCGCAGTTTCAGCTAAGACGGGCAGGGCGGTTATCGAGATCAGCAGCCCGAGCGCAGGAAGGGTCAGTGGATGGCTCATGTCATTCCTCCGTGGGGGCCAAGGTTTCTGCGGTGATGCGGTAGTCCGTCACCAGAAACCCGGTCGGGTTCTGCCAGACGAGATCGAGTGCAGTCTGTTTGGACGGCTCGAAGCGATAAGTGACGGTGGCGGTGAATTTGCCGATCCGGTCAGGCACGCCCTCACCATCGGACACCCAGGTTTTTGTGAAACGCACTTGCGCGGTGGTATCTGTCACCGGGGTGATCGACAGGATGTCGATGAACACCTTGGAATTCTGGCCATAGAGTTTTGGCGGGTAGTTGGCGTTGCCTTCCGTCCAGAGGCTCACAAGGCCTTGGCGGGCATTGCCTTCGGACCAGGTATAGGCGCGCAGGATGCGGGACTCATTGTCGTGCTGGTCATAGGTTTCGCGGTCTGTGACATAGGCAAAGAGCAGGCTTTGGCGGATGGCCTCAGCCTGTTCCATTCCGGCCTTTTCCACCGCTACCACGCGTTCTGCGACGCCAGTGTCCTTGTCGACGATGGCGAGGAAGGCTTCGGTCTGTTTCAAGGGCAGCATTGTGACGACAGCGACCATGCCCATCAGGCCGATGGCCAGCCCGCCGCCAGCAACCAGATAGGCGATGCGCTCGCGCTTTTTGACGCCGTAGAACATCTCGGCTTCGAGAAAACTTCTCAATTCAGGGGGTGAACCTGTCATCGTGGTGCTCCGGAAATGGGGGGGAATGCGAAGGGCTGAACGAGTGTCAGGTATCGCGTATGAATTGGTTCAGGCGCTGCCTTGCGGCATGACCACGTTCGGCATCAGACCTCGCCTCATCCCGCAAATGGTGATGTGTTGTCTTGCCGTGCATGAACCCGGAGCGAAATTCATTCATCCGCCGCGCCGCGACCTCGGTGCTTTTCTCCAACGGCTTGCCCGCTACGCGTAGCGCTTGCGGTGCGATGCTCGCGAGGCTGATCTGCCCGGTGATGTGGGTTACGGCATTCGGAATGGCCATCAAGGCGAAGATGCCGACAAAGACGATGACGAAGAAGCCGAGGATCGAGCCGAGGTCAGTCACATCCTTTGTCTCACGGAAAACGTCGTGGGCAACGGCGACGACCGCCACGATGACCCCGGCGGAGGCGACCGGATACATCAAGTAGCCGATCATGGCCGAGAGCCAGGCCTCGAACATGCCCTTGGTCTTCTCGAAGATCGTGGCACCGATGGCGATCGGTGCAACCCCGAGAAGGAAGGCGATCATCAGCTTCGAGAAGCCGACGATGAAAACATAGACTGCCATCAACACGCCGAGCACCACGTAAAGGACGGCGGCCACAAAGCCGCGCATGATCGAGGACATCGCGGATGATACAGAGTCGACGTTTCCGGCCATCATGTTCGCCATGTCATCCATCGCCGCTGTCGCGGAGGCGCCGACACCGCCACCGCCGAGCCGGAAGTATTCCAGCGCAAGGGCGCTGAGCCCGTTGCTGGCGGCGTCATAGATCTGGGTGAAGTTGGACCAGGTCAGACCGAACATCAGGACCATGACGATCCGGAACGACAGCTGCACCGCGTCGCGCATGGAAATCCGGTAGACATTCAAGGCCGCGTTGATCCCGACCATGACGAGCAGGAGGGCAAGCAGGGTCGTGTAGATCGGCCCGACAGCATCCGCCGTCGCCTCGAAATACTGCCGCCCGGCTGAGGTGATTGCCGCATCCAGTGTTGTCAGGATGGCCGAGACGCTGTCCATCAGAAGCTGCCGCCACACATGGTTTCTGCGACAGCCGTCAG
>CAYLYV010000248.1:0-1314 GCA_964387655.1 uncultured Cypionkella sp.
CTTGCGGAGCCTGAATCACGGCTGCGTTGCAAAATCAATAGGTCCTGACCCTAGCCTACAAACAGTCTCAGGTCGAATCTCCTAATAAACCCTTACCAAAAATACCTAACCCATTGAAATCCCTAATACCCACCCCCTGTCCACGCGTGGACACTACTCTGCAGCCGAGCCGGCCTCGCGGTTGATCAGCGCCCGGGCGGCGCGCTGGAAAGCCCCGAAAACCTGCCCCCTAACCGGCTCGGAAACCCCCACATCCTGCAAAGCCTGCCCCATACAGGTCAGCCAATCCTCGGCATCCTCGGGCCGGATCGGAACGTGGGCGTGCTGCTCCTTCAAACTCAGCGCGCCGGGCCGTTCCATATAATCCCGCCGCCCCCCAAAGAACCCGCACAGAAACTCAAACTGCGCGGCCCTGACGTGGGCAATCCCGTGCCCGCGGAAATGCAGGTGCAGGATCTGCCGCCCTTCCGGCGCGGTCTCGATCAGATCATAAAACCGCTCCACCAGCGCCCGCACCGCCGCCTCGCCGCCGATCCGATCAATCACCGCAGCCATACCCGCCTCCTATGATTGCGGCCGGGTTTTCTTCGGATCATAGGCCGAGGTCGCCGTCACCACCGCAGGCAACCGTTTCTGCTGCCCGTCGAGTTTGCCGACCTCCACCGCCGTCCCCAGCCCGGAATGCGCCAGATCAACCCTAGCGAGGGCGATGTTCTTGCCCAGCAAAGGCGAGCGCATCGCCGAGGTCACCACCCCCACCTGCGCCCGTCCGACATGGACGCAATCGCCGTGCCCCACCTCGACCGCCGCATCAATCTCCAGCCCGACAAACTTGTCGCGCGGGTTTTCCTTGCGGCGGATCAGGGCGTCGCGCCCGATGAAATCGTCGGTCTTGGATTTCAACGGCACGGTAAAGCCGATCCCGGCTTCAAACGGGTCGGTCTGGTCAGAGAAATCATAGCCCGCAAAGATCAACCCGGCCTCGATCCGCACCATATCCAGCGCCGCCAGCCCCATCGGCCGCAGTCCCTGATCCGCGCCGTTTTCCCAGACCGCATCCCAGACCGCCGGCCCATGCTTTGGATGGCAGAACACTTCATATCCCAACTCGCCGGTATAGCCGGTCCGTGACACCACCAAAGGCGCGCCATCCGGCCCGCCCAAGCGGCCCACCGTGAAGCGGAACCAGCCGAGTTCTTCAATCGTCGGCTGATTCCGGGCGGTCCCGCTCCTCCGCCTCATAATTTCGCGCGAGTCCGGCCCCTGCACGCCAAGGTTCTGTAGCCTAGAGGTCGAGGCTGCCACACTCGTCTC
>CAYLYV010000248.1:1324-4532 GCA_964387655.1 uncultured Cypionkella sp.
TCGGTCGAGGATCGCACCATCACCTTCAGCCCCAGCTTTTCCGCTTGCTCGCGCAGCCAGATGCCGGAGTAATCGTCACCGCCGATCCAGCGGAACTGATCCTTGCCCAGCCGGAACAGCGTGCCGTCATCAATCATCCCACCGTGCTCGTAGCACATCGCGGAATAGACCACTTGCCCCACCGACAGCTTCTTCACATCCCGCGTCAGGCAATAATGCAGCAGGGCTTCGGCATCCGGCCCGGTCACTTCAAACTTGCGCAGAGGCGACAGATCCAGCACCACGGCCTTCTCGCGGCAGGCCCAGTATTCTTCGATGGCCCCGTTCGAGGCATAGGTCTGCGGCAGCCAATAGCCCTTATATTCCACCAGATTGCGGGTTTTTTCCACGATGCGCGAATGGAAGGCGGTTTCCTTGGTCATCACAGGCTCCGATGTGGGGGTGGGGCGGTAGGCGATGGACCGCTGGAAAGGTTCTGCGCCTGAATAGGTGCGCACATGAATATCCGACAGATACCAGCCGTTCGCGGGCGAGGTATCATCGGGGCAGGCGGAGTTCACGCAGACCAGATCGGTCAGCGCGCGCAGCAGAACATAGTCACCGGGGCGGCTCCACGGCTCGTCCGAGATCAGCACGCCGTGGGCGTCAATCGCGGTGTTGAAGAACAGGTTCACCGCCATCCAGCCGGGGCGGGCGGTGACGCCATGCGGGGCAAGCGCCGCGTTGAAATTGTCCGAGCAGTTGACATGGCCGGGATAGCCAATGTCGTCATAGTATTTCGCGGCACAGGCCATCGCGAAGGCATCGTGACGACCGACGGTATCCTGAATCACTTCGACCAGCGGCAGCCAGTCCTGATCATAGTATTTCGCATGCAGCCCGGGCATCGAATAGGCATGACCCATCAGGGTGCGCGAGGTGGTGACGTCCAGAGGATGCTCCAGCCCCTTGTCCAGCTTGCGGGCAGAAAAGCATTGAAAATCCGTGCATTGACGGCCCTCTACGTCAATGATCTGGATATAATCGCCTGCTTTGACGAAATAGCTTTCCGCCGTCGCGGATTTCACCCGCAAATCCAATACCGGGGTGGCGAGGGGGTCGGGCAGTTCAAATTTCTTGATCCCCAGCAAAGTGGAGCGCTGCACCCGCACCCCGATGGGCGTCAGAGTATCGTGCGCCTCTGGCTGCATCGCGCTGCCGGGGGCGGCGATGATCAGCACGCCGTCACGGGTGGCGGTGAAGCTCTCCTCAGCTCCGGCGGGGGAGGCTTCGCCAAAACAGGCAATGGCTTGGGCGGTGGCCAGATTGATGCCGCGCCGCTCGATCCCCAGCCGCAAGCCCGCCATGCCCGGCGCTTTGCCCTCTGCCAGCAAGGCTTTCAGACCCGCCGCGTCGGAATTGCTGCTGGCCCCCAGAATGCCCGGATCAACCCTGCCCTGATCATCGGCGGCAACCAACTCAACCCGTTGGCCGCCCTCAAGGTTCACCACCGTCACCCGGTCGCCGGCGCCCAAGGCGATCAGCCAAGCGCCACCGCCGGGAACCTCAAACTTCTCCAACCCAGCGCGCGCGCCAAAGGGTTCTGGCGTTAGAATCTGGCTGGGGCGCGGCGGGCCGGGGTGAACAGTCGGGTATGAGTCGAGCATCAGAGCCTCACTTTTTGCATACACGGCAAATTTGTTTCTTTTAAAGAATATCGCAGATAAGGATTTGCGCAAGAGTTTTACACAGATAGTTTGCCGCAGGCCGCAAACCGGAGGAAGCTTGTGCAATCGCTGATACTTGGCCTGCTGGCGGCACTTCTGTGGGGGCTGCATGACTTCACTGTGCGCAAGATCGGGCCGAAGGCCGACGCGGCGGCGCTGTATCTGATCGTCCTGGCGGTCGGCGCAGTTTTGCTGCTGCCGCTGGCGATTTTTGCAGGCGGATGGGCGACGCTGACCGCCCCGGTGCTGCGGCTGACCGTGGCCTCGGGCTTCGCGGCGGCCTTGGCGGGCTATGGGTTGTATCGCGCCTTTGCCATCGGCCCGGTGCGGCTGGTGGCACCGATCTGCGGCGCATTTCCGCTGCTGTCGGTGGCTTTCGCCGTGGCGCGCGGGGCGGAAGCGGGGCCGCTGGTTTGGCTGGGCGTGGCGGCGGTGGTCGGCGGAATTACCATCGTGGCGCGCGGAGAAGGCGATGACACGGCGGGCCGCACGCGCGCGGCGGTGGCGTGGTCGGGGCTCGCCTGCGTCAGTTTTGCCGCCACCTTTGGACTGTTGCAATGGGCGGCAGAGCTGGGAGCGGATTTGCCAGTATCGCTGCTGGCGCGGCTGGCCGCCTGTGCGGCGATGCTGACATGGGTTGTCCTGCAACGCATTGATCTGAAACCGGCTTTCTCCTTCCTGCCGCAACTTGCGCTGATGGGGGCTTTGGATGTCACAGCCCTGACCGCCGTGACCATCGCAGGTGGTTTCGTACGGCCGGAATTCGCCTCGGTCGCGGCGTCGATCTTTGGCCTTGTCACCATTTTGTTGGCGTGGCGCTTTCTGGGTGAGGTGTTGAAGCCGCTGCAATGGGCGGGCGCCGTGGTGGTATTCGCGGGTATCGCCGTGTTGGGGCTTGTCTGAAACGAAGGGTTGCTTGTCGGGAATGAAAGCACACTCTTGCAGAGTTCGCGCCATATTCAGCCCAAGGAAGACATAGGAACACCACATGCGCTATTCGGGTTTTAGGGTGATTGCCGAGGCTTTGACCGGGCATAAGGGCTGGAAACCAGCGTGGCGCGATCCGGCTCCGCAAGTCTCCTATGACTATATCATAGTCGGCGGCGGCGGGCATGGCTTGGCGACCGCCTATTATCTGGCGAAGGAGTTTAGCCAAGCGCGCATTGCCGTGCTGGAAAAGGGCTGGATCGGTGGCGGCAACGTCGGGCGCAATACCACGATTGTGCGCTCCAACTATCTGCTGGATGGCAACGAGCCGTTCTACGAATTTTCGATGAAGCTGTGGGAGGGGTTGGAGCAAGACTTCAACTACAACGCCATGGTCAGCCAGCGCGGCATCATCAACCTGTTCCACACCGATGCGCAGCGCGATGCGGCGACCCGGCGCGGCAATGCGATGATCATGCACGGCGCGGATGCCGAGCTTTTGAGCAAAGAGCAGGTGCGGGCGCTGTATCCGTTCCTGAACTTTGAGAACGCCCGCTTCCCGATCAAAGGCGCGT
>CAYLYV010000249.1:0-4530 GCA_964387655.1 uncultured Cypionkella sp.
CAGCCTTCCGCTCCAAAATCAGCGAGGCTGTTCCAAATCATTCGACGACGGACAATCGATGAGGATCGCGCCGACTTCCCGAGAGTTGGGTGGGCTTCCAAACAGGCCGCGATTGAGACCAAAGATCGGGAGCCAAAATGGCTCAAGCAGGTCTGGTTTCCTGGATGCCATAGCGACATCGGCGGCAGCTATACGGAATCAGAATCTCGGCTTAGCGATATCGCGTTGGATTGGATGATTGATGAACTGAAAGAGTGCGTACCTTCGATTCAGATCAACGAGAATTTCCTAAACCGTGCACCAGACCCATTGGGCTTGCAGCATCGCGAAGATGCGATGGTGACACTCGGGCCAGCCCGCATCCAGTGGAAGAAGGGCGTCCGTGAGGTCGGCGATGACTTCCCCCTCCACCCGTCGGTCGAAATGCGCATGCGCGCGAAAGCAGTAGCGCAGTGCGGAGAGGTCAAACCATATCGACCGGTGCAGTTGAAAGGGCGGCGCGAGCTCAAGTGCTTTTACGAGGAATAAATCATGTCGTGCCATCACGCCAACTTAATGTCACTGCGGTGAGTACTGGCGGCGTTTCCCGCGAATGCTTCTTGGCAGTACACGGATAGACTGGCGATCAGCTAGGTGCCGAAAGCGGCGGGTTGCCATGTTGTGCCTTGGGGTAGACAAAAACCCGCAGCCTATCGCGAGATTGGATTGCTTGGTTTTGGCCGTCCGACAATTCCCGATGAGTGACTGCCCATTCACAACTTTTCTCGCCAGTCGGCTGAAGTTCGAGGAGCACTCGTCTGAGACCAAAATACTAGCCATAACCATATGAAAATGCTACCTTTGTGGTGTCTACGCGCCGATTTCGCCCCAAAGGGACAACAAACTTATGCTTTTCAATGAGTTGGATAACAGAACAGCTCGAGAGCGCATCAATCTCTCTCAGGTCTGGCAGACATGGATTGAGACCGAAGATCTTCGTCGGCACAGCTTCCTCGGGACGATGGCTTTTGAGCAGCGTGATGGCACGGATTACCTATACCGTCGAATCGGGTCAGTCGGAAAAAGCCTTGGCCCGCGGTCCAGCGACACCGAACAGCTGTTGGAGCGGTTCAAGGCCTCTCGCGAGCAGAACAAGACGCGCCTGCAAACGCTATCAGAGAACCTGAACACCCAGGCAGCCATTCTGCGCGGCCTGGGTGCCGGGCGGATGCCAATCATACCAGCCAGAATTCTGCGCGAACTGCGCATTCATGGCAAACAAACCGGCTTGCGCGTCATCGGCACCAACGCGCTCTATGCTTACGAGGCGCTGGCAGGCGTTGTGTTTGAAGAAGGCGCGACCGCAACGGGTGATATCGACCTTTTGCAAGATGACAGGCGGCGGCTACGGCTGCTGACGGAAGACAAGACCTTCACCGGACTGGCAAAGCTTATCCAAGACAAGGTAGATCGCAGCTTTCAGGCGCGCAACAAGCGGGACTACCGACTGACCAACGACGACGGCTATATGGTGGAACTGATCAGGCCGGAACCTCGGCCCGCGTGGAAGAAAATGGTCGGAGCTGAGTCACCCTTTGAAGGCGATTTGGTCGGAGCCCCCATTATTGGACTTCAATGGCTGGTCAACGCGCCGTCTGTAGACGCAATCGCCGTCGACGAACGAGGCTTTCCCGCGCCAATGACCTGCCCCGACCCACGCTATTGGGCGGCCCATAAACTCTGGCTGTCGCAGCGCGACGACAGAGAGCCGATCAAAAAGGGGCGAGATTTGGCACAAGCACTGGCGGTGATCGCTCTTATCAAAGAGCGGCTACCACAGTTGCCGATAGACGACACGTTTCTCGCAACTTTGCCGAAGGAACTGGCCGACCAAATGACTGGCCCACCCGAGAAGAAGCCCAACCAAGAGCCCAATTGGTAGCATTGCTCTAAAACTTACCTGCGTCAGCACCGCAGCCTGTTCAAGTGTCGTCATGAAGGAGCAGGCTTATAGGATGCATCAACCTGCCCCCTGAGGTGAGCCAGCATGGCAAACCTCGTTCCTCCAAATGTCCGTGGGATTATTTCTGCTTTCCGAAGGTCCCCGAACCCAGTAAGCACCCCAATCTTTGAAATTTTGGAACAAATCATGGCACAAAATGCCACCATATACAAAGTCGAGCTGTCGGTCTCCGACATGGATCGTCACTATTACGAGACCCATAAACTGACCGTGGCGAAGCATCCTTCAGAGACGGACGAACGGCTGATGGTGCGCATCGTCGCTTTCGCGCTGAATGCCCACGAGAACCTGGAAATGACTAAGGGCATTTCAACGGATGACGAGCCGGATATATGGCAGAAAAGCCTGAGCGGTGAACTGGACGTCTGGGTGGCGCTTGGCCTGCCCAGCGAAAAGGTGATGCGGCAATCCTGTAGCAAAGCCGACAAGGTGGTTGTCTATCCCTATGGCGGGCGGACGGCCGATATCTGGTGGGACAAGATCAAAGGCAGCACCACCCGTTTTGACAATCTGCAGGTGATCAGTTTTTCCGAAAACGACACCGACGCACTGGCAAAACGGGCAAGCCGCGCGATGAAGCTGCAGATCAATATTCAGGACGGCGATGTGATGGTCAGTGTGGGCGATAGCATCGTTAACGTGACCCCGCTGAAATGGAAGAGTGCTGCTTAATTCGCGGGCCCCGATGCAGAGACAGGCCCAAGTTGTTCATTTGTCCCTCCTCAGTCAGATTTGGCTTGCCAATAGCCTGGGGCTGCAAATCTGCAGTGCGCACGTTTCAACCTTGAGCGGAATGCGGGCTTGCGGCAAGGTTGGGCCAAAGTATTGTGTCTGTAGGAGTATTTATGAACCCCACTGCCATTGGCGTCCTCCTCTGGATGGTCGCAGCTCCCGTTTTCCTGGTGCTTTGGCTCCTTGGCCGCCGCAAGTTCAACAAACTGACCGCAGACTCTCATCAGGTGGCCGATCTGCATCAAGCGGCACTCGCGCGGGGCGCAGCTGAACACGAGGCCACCAAGGCCAAGTACGCCGCCATCATTTCCCAAGAGGCGGAGGTCGCGCGACTGCAGGCAATCGCAAGCACCCTCACGGTCGATATCGAAAAGCTGCGGGCCTCATATGCCGAAAAGCGAGCGCTGTTTGATCGACTGGAGCAACAAGTTGCCATCTATGATGAACGTTTGGCCTTTGCCGAACTTGGGGTCTATGAACCCCATTTCGATTACACCGACAGCGAAGCCTTCAAGGCGAGCATTGTCGCTGTTCGCGACCGCCAAAAGGCGATGATCTCAGCCAAACGGGCGACGATCTGTCCGACGGAGTGGGCCGTGGAGGGCAGCAAGGCCAAAGGTCAGACCATGATCAACCGCCAGACCCGGCTGACCATGCGGGCCTTCAACAACGAGTGTGAAGCTGCGATTGCAAATGTCCGCTGGAACAATGTGGTTGCCATGGAAAAGCGCATTCATGCGGCTGCGAGTTCAATCGACAAGGAAAACACCTCGCTCAATCTGACCTTGAACGATGGCTATGTCGCGCTGAAGATCGAGGAATTACGCCTGACCCACGAATACCGTGAGCGCCTAAAGGCTGAAAAGGAAGAGCGTACTGACATGGCGCGTGCTGAACGCGAGGAGAAAAAGTTGATCGCCGAGGCTGAGGCAGCTGAACGCGAAGAAGCCAAGTATCAAGCCCTGCTCGAGAAGGCACGCAAAGAGGCCAACGGTGATGGCAACCTCAAACGCATCGAAGAGCTGGAAGCCGCCCTTGCCGAGGCTCATGCGGCCAGCGAGCGCGCGCGGGCCATGGCCGAAATGACGCGCTCAGGCTATGTCTACATCATTTCCAATGTCGGCTCCTTCGGTGAGGACGTCGTGAAAATCGGCCTGACCCGCAGGCTTGATCCCGATGACCGGGTGCGCGAACTTGGCGATGCGAGCGTTCCGTTCAGTTTTGATACCCATGCCATGATCTACAGTGATGCGGCACCCGCCTTGGAGTTCGCACTTCACAAGGAATTTGCTGATCGTCGGATCAACATGTCGAACTTCCGAAAGGAGTTTTTCCGGGTGTCTCTGGATGAAGTAGAGGAGGCCGTCGCCCGCCTGGCACCAGACGCCAGCTTCTTCAAGGATCGGGAAGCGCAGGAATGGCACGAGACAATGGCACGGCGCAACGTCGAGCTCTTGGACCTTCAATCTGCCGCCGCGAAAAGTCTGCCAGCATCAATCTGATGTCTGGCGACTATACGCAGCAAAGCGGCAGGCGATGGAAGAGACAGGGGGCTCACGCCCCCTTCTCGAACTTCAGGACCGGGATGCCGAGCTTTTTGGCCTTGTCGGCGAGGTTTTCCTGGATGCCATTTCCCGGGAAGACGAGAACGCCCACTGGCAGCACATCCAGCATCGCGTCATTCCGCTTGAAGGGTGCGGCCTTGGCGTGCTTGGTCCAGTCCGGCTTGAAGGCGACCTGGGTGACCTTGCGGGCTTCGGCCCATTTGGCGGCGATGAGTTCGGCACCCTTGGGGC
>CAYLYV010000250.1:0-4516 GCA_964387655.1 uncultured Cypionkella sp.
CATCGGGGTGGCAGAAGCACAGCACCTTGACCACATCCTCCAGCGCCCATTCCGAAAGGCCACCGAAATCTGGGCCAATCTCGGGTTCCAGCGTCAGTGGGCGCGAGCCGGGCCATTCTACCGGGCGGCCGATCCAGAGACCCTGCCCCGACGCCTTGTGCAGTGCGGATTTGCCGAGGCGGTTGTCGCAGAGCAGACCATAGCCTTCGCGGCCTTGGCTGACGGCCAGTGTCGCTTCAAGGCACAACTCTTTGAAACGGCCAATGTTTTCGGAATTGGCGCCGGGGATTTCTTCCAGCTGCGAGCGGTGGTCATAGGCAAAGGCACGCACTTCGGACCATTGCTTGCGGCGGTTGGTGGACCAGTGGATTTGCTCGAGTTCGGCATCTTTGCGCAAGGCGGGGATTTTCACGCTGCGACCCAAGAAGAAATTCAATTCCTCAAGACTGGGATAGGCTGGGGTGCAGCCGTGGCGCGAGACAGCAAAAGCACCGCAGGCGTTGGCGTATTTGAGGGCCACGGGCCAAGATTCGCCATCGAGCCAGCCTTTGGTGAGGCCCGACATGAAACCATCGCCCGCGCCGAGGACGTTGAAGACTTCGATGGGGAAGCCGGGGCCGGTTTGGCCTTGATCGAGGCTGTCGGGGATAGCGCCGTCAAAGGCGGCGGCGCCTGCGGCACCGCGTTTGCAGACCAAGGTAGCGTTGGAGACTTTGCGCACGTTGCGCAGGGCCTCGATGGTGTTGGTCGAGCCGCCGGCGATGTGGAATTCTTCTTCGGTGCCAACGATCAGGTCGAAATAATGCAAGCTGGCCTGCAGTTTAGCGGTGACAGCCGCGGATTCGATGAAGCGGCTTTCGCCGTCGCCATGACCTGCGAGGCCCCAGAGATTGGGGCGATAGTCGATGTCTAAAGCGGTTTTAGCGCCGTGTTTGCGCGCCAAGTTCAGCGCTTTCAGCACGGCGGCTTCGGTGTTGGTGTGCGACAGATGCGTGCCAGTGACGATGATCGAGCGGGTTTCGGCGATGAAGCTCTCGTCGATATCGTCTTCGCACAAAGCCATATCGGCACAGTTTTCACGGTAGAAAATCAGCGGAAATTGGGTTTCGTCGCGGATGCCGAGGATCACAAGGGCGGTCAACCGCGCAGGGTCAGTCTTCACGCCCCGCACATCGACACCTTCGCGCGCCAGTTCTTCGCGGATGAAACGGCCCATATGCTCGTCACCGACGCGGGTGATCAGCGCCGATTTCAGCCCCAGACGCGCGGTGCCCGCAGCAATATTGGTCGGGGATCCGCCGATATATTTCTGAAAACTCGCCATATCTTCCAGCCGCCCACCGATCTGCGCGCCGTAAAGGTCGACCGAGGACCGGCCAATGGTGATGGTGTCGAGCGTTTTCATGGCAGGCTCCTCCGGGGACAGGCGCTGCGGCAAGACTCAGTTGCGCAAGCGTTTTGGAATATTTATTCCATTTCTGCGCAAAGCAAAAGCGTTTTCTTTGGCGGCCTAACCGCGCGCTGACCCCACCGCCACGGCCAGCGCAATCGCCAGCGCGAGAGTGGCCGACAGCGAGCGAAACGCGCCAAAATCGACCTCGGGCACGGTCAGAATCGCATCGCCGGTGCGGGCGAGCGGGCTGGTGATGCGGTCGGTCAGCGCCACCACGGCCAAGCCCCGGTCGCGCGCGTCTTGCGCGAGCGCGATGGTTTCTTCGGAATAGGGCGCAAAGGTGATCGCCAGCACAGCATCGCCGGGGCGCAGGGCATGGCGGTGATCAAGCTTGCCGGTGCCTTCGTGCAGCATCGCCGGAACCGCCATTTTATCAAAGACATAAGCGAGATAGGAGGCCACCGGGAAAGCACGGCGCAGGCCGATGACATGGATGGTATCGGCAGCGGACAGCAGTGCCACGGCCTGCGCCAAAGCGGCTTCATCCGCCGATTTCGCCAAGGCTTCCAGCGACAAGCGCCCCGCTTCGATGAACTCGCCGAGCAGTGCCGAGGGCGTGCCAGCGCCGCCCTGTTTCAGATTTTGCAGCCGGGTGGAATAATCGGGGAAACCGGGGGAATAGGCATCGCGGAACAGCTTTTGCATTTCCGAAAAGCCGGAATAGCCGAGGATTTGGCAAAATCGCATCAGCGCCGAGGGTGGCACATCGGCCCCGGCGGCGAGTTCGGCCACGGTGGACACCGCGATCCGGTCAATGTTGGCAGCGATATGATCGGCACATTGCCGCAGGCGGCGTGGCAGGCCCTCGGTGATCGCGGCCAGACGCTCGCGGAATTCCTCGATCGTGGCGGGCGCGGTGAGATCATCGGCATCTAAAGCGGTCATTGGTCTGCGATCATGGGCTAAGTGGGGGGCGATTTATCGCAGGGTATCGCTGTGGAACAAACATTCCAACAGTTATTTCACGGGCCGCGGATAACGCCGCGCCAAAGCCTCGGCCACCGGGGGGGTGACGAATTTTGAAATATCTCCGCCCAGACGCGCGATTTCCTTCACCAGTTTTGAGGCGATGGCCTGACGGCGTGCATCGGCCATCAGAAACACGGTTTCCACCGAGGCATCCATCGCGCGGTTCATGCCAACCATCTGGAATTCATACTCAAAATCCGCCACAGCCCGCAGACCACGCACGATCACCGAAGCGCCGACATCGCGGGCACAGTCGATCAACAGGTTTTCAAACGGATGCACGATGATCTCGCCCCCGGTTTTGGCAAGGATGCCGGCACATTCGGCTTCAACCATCGCCACACGTTCTTCCAAGGTGAAGGCCGGGCCTTTGTCGCGGTTGATGGCGACACCAATCACCAAGCGATCCACCAGTGCCATCGCGCGCTGGATGATATCGACATGCCCCAAAGTGATGGGGTCAAAAGTGCCGGGATAGAGGCCGGTGCGCATGGGAGGCTCCTCGCGTAAGTCCCGGACACGCAACAATATTGCGCGTCCGGATGCAAGCGGATTAATCGCCGCCTAGAACCCCTTGATCATGCCTTCCAGCGCGTCTTTTTCCATATTCAGCTCGGACAGCCGCGACTTCACCACGTCGCCGATGGAAATCAAGCCGATCAGTTCATCGCCTTCAAGGACCGGGACGTGGCGGAAACGACCGTCGGTCATCTTTTGCAGCACGTCATTGGCATTGTCGCCGCGCGCGCAGGCGACGACTTTGGCGGTCATGATGGTATCGACATTCTCATTGAGGCAGGACGCACCGCGACGGCCGATTTCACGGACAATGTCGCGTTCCGAGACGATTCCTGCGAGTTTCTTGCCATCGGGCGAGATCACCACCGCCCCGATACGACGGGCGGACAGCACTTCGGCGACACGGGCAATGAGGGTGCCGGGTGGCAAAGTGACGACCCCGTCATCGGATTTCGATTTCAGGATTTGGCTGACAAGCATGAAGGTTCCTCCCTATCTGTCAGGAGCAGCGTCGGGGCAGCGTAAGATTCTGTCAAGGAATTGCTTCAAGTCTTTGCATTTCTTTCTTCACCTCAAGCATAAGTTGTGCGGCGAAGCGATTGAGGCGTTCAACCCGGCCATCATCGGCGTGGCGGATCAGCCAGAAGGCGCGGGTCAGGTGGATTTGCTCGGGGATGATACGCGCGAGTTCGGGGGCGGCGGGCAAGGCAAAGTCATGCACCACGCCGATGCCTGCACCATGGCGCAGGAAGTTGAGTTGCACCGAGACGGAGTTGGACGCCAAGGGTGGGGCGGAGGCGCCGATCTCGGTGAGGTAGTCGAGTTCCTTGTCGAAGATCATATCGGGGATGTAGCCGACGAGGCGGTGGGCTTTCAGATCTTGCGGTGTGAGGATGGGCGCGTGGTCATTGAGGTAATCCCGGGAAGCGGCGAGATGCAACTGGTAGTCGGTCAGCTTTTGCACCGTCAGGCGGCCCGCTTCGGGGCGGCTGACGGCGATGGCCATGTCGGCTTCGCGTTTGGACAGGTTGAACACGCGTGGCAGTGCGACGATTTGCACCTCTAGCCCCGGATTGGCGTCGCAGATGCGGGCGATGACTTGTGGCAGCAGGTAGTTGGCGCAACCGTCGGGCGCGCCGATGCGGATTTGTCCGGTGAGGCCTTCGGGGCCAGAAAGCGCCTCGGAAGCGCCGTCGATGGCGGCTTCGGTGCGGATCGCGTGGGTGAGCAGGCGGGTGCCTTGCTCGGTCAGGCTGTAGCCTTGTGGGGTTTTGGCGAACAGCCGCGCGCCGATGGCGTCTTCCAGGCGCGCGATTCGGCGGCCCACGGTGGCGGGGTCGATCTTTAACCGTCGCCCTGCCCCGGACAGGCTTTCGCTGCGCGCCACGGCGAGGAATACACGGAGGTCGTCCCAATCCATCGCATCACCTTTGCAAATTTGCAAAACCCATTTGAAACCTTGCCTCTACCTTCCGCAATTTCGCAAGACTATTGTGGTAGCAACTCATGGGAGAGATATGATGAAAGAGATCGGTCACTGGATCAACGGCAAGCTGGTTGCGGGCACTTCGGGCA
>CAYLYV010000251.1:0-4443 GCA_964387655.1 uncultured Cypionkella sp.
TTGCGGAGCCTGAATCACGGCTGCGTTGCAAAATCAATAGGTCCTGACCCTAGGTGAACTTCAAAGTCGGGACTGTTGTTGGCAATTGCTCGTTGAGCAGTCTTCGCTAGGCTGTCAAAAGACGAAGCCTCTGTGGGACGTGCATGCTGGCGTAGAGCCCTATCAAAGATACCAACCGTCTTATCCAAGTCCAGTTGGCGAATATCCTTTCGGTGCTCCTTGCGTGTAAGTGCCATCAAGCGCTTGGCTTCTTGGACATTGTCCATCGCCTCCTTGGCCTTCTCGGGATCGGCCTCGGTAGCATCGATGGTCCCAGCCAGTTCTAGCTTCTCGCGCGCTTGATCTAGGCGAGGATCGTCAATCTTTGATGCAATTTCATCAACCCGCTGCAAAGCGGCCTCTGATTGCTCCTGAATATTCCTCGCTTGATTGGTGTAATCTACCTTACCTTGCTGGCTGGAATAAAAATTGCGATGGCTTTGGAATGATCCGCCGATAGAAGGGATCTCGACCTCTAAAACCAGACAGCCAGAGTCTAGCATTTCGTACTCACAAATCATATCTGCACCGGCAACAATTACACCATCATCAAAGTCCGAACCCTTGATTTCAAACATTCCGATGAAACGATTATCATTGATGGGATCAGAAATGTCCCCTTCCCACAATTTGAATTTTATCGAACCGGCGCTACCTGCCTTGAGGGACTCACCCGCCTTGAACGAGGTTTTTCCCCTTTTGGGAAGCTGATCACCCTCCCGAACTAAATAGACCATGCTTGGTCGACCGCCTACCTTCTCGAGCGCCTCCACGCCGACAGAGTGCGAAGCGGGTATTGCGTCGATACTGGCTGCAGTTCGAGTGACAACGATCCGATCTTCACTCAGCGCCAGCGACGCACCGTTCGTATCGAACACGAAAACCTTGAACACGTTTTCTCCTGGCTTTGACAGGCTAATGTCAACGCTCGCTCCGTCATTCAAAGGAACACGTCCGGACGACCAACCGGTGTCGAGACTATCGATCTGAAATTCGACACCGGACGGAGAGGCCTTCCCGAGTCTGGCTACGACGCGCGCCCGCGCCTCCGGCGTGCGCGAAATGTAGTTAAACGAGAGACCAAGCATGCCGCCAGCGCTCAGAGCGCCCTTGGAACTCTTGCGCCCCCGACCTTGCGACATCCAGTCAATCGATTCGGCAAATACTGCTGCACCTTCCGCAACGGCAGTCATTGGATTGACCTCGGTTGAAGGTGATATTCCTAGTTCGAAAGCGACCTTGTCACGCAGCGGCTTGTACTGAGCAGGACCACCAACGAAGACGACTCGCTCGACGTCATGCGGACTAAGTCCTGCCTTTTCGAGAGTTTCGCGCGTTGCCTGAATCGACTCATCGAGCTTTGGCGCGATCAATGCGTCATATTTTTTGCGATCGACGGTAATGTCGATATAAATTTCTTGCCCGGCAAGATCGCGGACCCCCAACTCTGTTTCGGGGAGGCTGACGACGACCTCGTCACGCTGCGACAGCTCGATCTTCGCTTTCTCAGCTGCCCAAGTAGCCATTTTCAACAACGATCTGTATTGCGGATTTGTTGACAAATCAGCAGGCAATTCGAAATTGTCCACCAGCCATGGCCTGACAACGTTATCAAAAAGGATGCGATCAAAATCGCGCCCGCCACACATCGCTATACCACCATGCGATAGGAGGTTAACTCGACCGGAAATGCTCTCGGCGATTGCAACGTCCAAGGTTCCGCCACCGATGTCATAAACAAGAAAGATCCCATCGTTCTTTCTCTGGCGCATGACACTCATCACGGCAGCAACCGGCTCCTGCATAAGCGCAACACGACCCAAGCCGGCAATCTCAGCCGCAGTCATTGTTGCGTCTTTCTGCATTTGGTTGAAGGCCGCAGGCACAGTTATGACTGTTCCTGTGTCACCGTCGCGTCTCAGGTCTTCTGGCAGGTAACCAAACAGAGTGCGAAGGATTTCCGCGGAGCACTCCTCCGGTGTCATGACAAGATCGACGGCCGGAAGCTTGATTGGCGTACTTGTTCCCATTAACCGCTTGAAAAGCGTTGCCGCATTATCCGGGTTGCGTGCGGCGTTATTATAGGCTCGCGATCCAACATACTTGTTCCCTCGCCGATCAATGAATATGGCAGACGGGGTCACGTCATGTTGGTCCGGGCTTTTATAAAGCTGGACGAGTTCGCCATCAAACGAGCAGATTGCGCTGTTGGTTGTGCCGAGGTCTATGCCAATATACTTCATGCCGTCGCCTTTTTCAGCATTACTGTCCCCTGTTTGCGTAAACCGTCCGACCCCATAATGATCGGCTCCAACATTTGATCAACAAGAAGGACATCATCGGGGCCAAAATCACCTAGATTCAAAGCAGAAGCCGCCATACCGGGATCATACGGATGCCCCTCAACATTAACTAGTCTGAGGCCGCTAGAAGCGAGGTTGTCTTCGACCTTTTTTTGGAAATAGCGAAGCTGGCTGAGGTATCGACTGGCTTCCCCGGCATCCAGTTTGTTTACGACCTTGCCAAACAGACGCGAGAAGCGCCAACTCTCGACGGCTACTTCGATCAATGAATGTTCGAACTGGTCTTTGTCTTCATTGGTTTGGGACATCGCCCCCCCGTCATTTGCATTTGGTTCTGCCCACCTACGAGTAATAGATTAATGATGGCAAGAAGATAGCCCTGATCGGGAAGAGCTTGCACCGCTTTCTCGCGGAGTAAGCTTTTTTCTTCGCTGGCTGCGGTGCGCGCTCCTCGCCCCCCTGCCCGTGTCCTGCACCGTTCTACCCTTCATGACCCGCCAACCGGCCCCGAGGGCCGCCGATCTCTGTTGGTTAGTAGTGCACAACTGTGCCCAGTTTTGGCTTGGCCATATGGCCTGGTCGATGGCATGCATCAACGCATGCAGGATCTGACATTCCGCTCTTTGACATCGTATGGAACGGCGGCAGCAGGCTTTCCCTCAATAGTCTGACTCGATGTAAACGCCCGCGCAGTCATAGGCGACGACTGCGGCGGTCCCTCCGTTGTTCATGTATTTGCGCGGGCTGAGCAGCCGGGTGGCGGCTGGCAAGTTTATGGTAGTGGGAAACTCCACCGCCGCACCGCTGACTTCTTCGACCACCCGCACGCCGATGTCCGACTTGTTAGGCGCAGCCGCGATGTAGAACGTCAGCACATTGGTCATGCTGGCCACCGGAAAACTGGCACCGAGGTCGATCAGCGTCGGCGCGTCGTCGGCGTCGATCGCTACCAGATGGAACGGGTGTGCGTGCCTGCGTAATCGAACGATCGCTTGCGAGTGTGTTGCGCAATATAGCCGACAGTCAGGAAAGGGCCGACAGCAAATGCTTACTCTGTTCAGGCATACTCCGCTATAATCGCCCGCGTGGTCTGAACCGCCGAGATCAATTCAGTCTTGTCTCCGCCCTTGATCCCCAGACCTGCAAGATCGAGCGACAGCAGGCCGCCGCCAGCCCTGCTGGCAGCCGCGCGTGCCGCTCGGCCGCGCGCCCGGGACAAAGAATCTGCTTTCACTGCGTCTTCAGCTGGGGCTTCCAGCGCACCGGTGGGTGTCTGGGGTGGAGAGCCCTTCGCACCATACTCTGCTCGCACCTCCTCCAACTCCAGCTTCAGCTTCTCAACAGTTTCGCGGGTCTCGGACATCTGCCGATCCCGGCGCAATCGGTCCTCGTCCGGATAGGGAAAACTGCCAGCCTGACCCGCATGCAGCGCCTTCAGCGCAGGGTCTTCAAAGTATTTGATCCGCCGCGCCCTGATCGGCATCTGCGCGTCAATCACTAGAATTACCTCGTCGAGGTCCATGCGCCGGGCTTGATCCTCGGTCAGAAGCGGCGTGTCCTCGGTCCGCTCGGAGACACTGCGCCCCTCGAATGGGTTGCGCCCCACGGCGCGGGAGCGCGTGATCACCCGCTTGGTGGTCTTGCCCACGGCCTGGCTGAGTTCCTCGATCGTCTTCTGCTCGGACGGGGTCAGATATAGCTTCACGCCTGCGCCACCTTGCAGTGAGCGGCGGGTATTTTCACCATAGATTTCATCAAGAGCCGGGATGGTCTGGGTGACGATGGTAAGATTGCCACCGAAGGAGCGCAGCGTCTTGATGCTCTCAGCAACGATCGGCATTTTCCCGAGCCGGTCGAATTCATCGAGCATTATCATCACCGGCCAAGGCTCGTCGTCACCTGGCTCCTGCGCCTGCAGCGACGCGATCAAGTCTGAGAAGAACAGCCGGATCAGCGGGGCCAGGGGACGGATCATCTCGGACTCAACCACGAGGTAGATCGCATGCGGGCGCCGCCGGATGTCCCGGAAGGAGAAATCCGAGGTCGCGGTGGCCGCGTCGATCGCGCGGTTGTCCCAGGTGTCGAGACCCGAGGTCATCAG
>CAYLYV010000252.1:0-4424 GCA_964387655.1 uncultured Cypionkella sp.
ATCGAGAAGGAATCGCAGATCAACGAACAGATCGACCGGATGCGCCACTCGGCCACCCGCGCGCTGTTGGAGCGTGACGATGTGATCATCGTGGCCTCGGTGTCGTGTATCTATGGCATCGGCTCGGTTGAGACTTATTCGGCGATGACGCAGGATCTGCTGGTGGGGCAAAGCTATGACCAACGGCAGGTGCTGGGCGAGTTGGTGGCGCAGGCCTATAAGCGCAACGATCAGGCGTTTCAGCGCGGCTGTTTCCGGGTGCGCGGCGATTCTGTCGAAGTTTGGCCGGCCCACCTTGAAGATCGCGCATGGCGGTTTTCGTTTTTTGGTGAGGAATTAGAGGCGATCATTGAGTTCGACCCTCTGACTGGGGCGAAAACCGACAGTTTCAAGCAAATCCGCATCTACGCCAATTCGCACTATGTCACGCCGCGCCCGACGATGAATCAGGCGGTGATCGGCATCAAGAAAGAGCTGCGGCAGACGCTGGATTTGATGGTGTCGCAAGGCAAGCTGCTTGAGGCGCAACGGCTGGAACAGCGCACCTCGTTTGATCTGGAAATGCTCGAGGCGACCGGGGTCTGCAATGGCATTGAGAACTACTCGCGCTATCTGACGGGGCGCGCACCGGGCGAACCGCCGCCCACCTTGTTCGAGTTTATCCCCGACAATGCCATTGTTTTTGCAGATGAATCCCACGTTTCTGTGCCCCAGATCGGTGGCATGTACAAAGGTGACTTCCGGCGCAAGATGACTCTGGCCGAGCATGGTTTCCGCTTGCCGTCCTGCATGGACAACCGCCCGCTGAAGTTTGAAGAATGGGACGCGATGCGCACCCAAACCGTGTTCGTCTCGGCAACGCCTGCGGCTTGGGAGATGGAGCAAACCGGCGGCGTGTTCGTTGAACAGGTGATCCGTCCGACCGGGCTGGTCGATCCGCAGATCGAAATTCGCCCCGTCGATATGCAGGTGGATGACCTGCTGGACGAAATCCGCCGTGTGGCCGCCTTGGGTCTGCGCGTGCTGGTGACGACGCTGACCAAGCGGATGGCCGAAGATCTGACCGAGTATTTCCACGAACAGGGCATCCGCATCCGCTATATGCACTCGGACATCGACACCATAGAACGCATTGAAATCCTGCGCGATTTGCGACTGGGGGCGTTTGACGTGCTGGTCGGCATCAACCTGTTGCGCGAGGGGTTGGATATTCCCGAGTGCGGTCTGGTGGCGATCTTGGACGCCGATAAGGAAGGCTTCCTGCGCTCGGAAACCTCATTGATCCAGACCATTGGCCGGGCGGCAAGGAACTCGGATGGCCGGGTGATCATGTATGCTGACCGAATTACAGGAAGCATGGAGCGTGCAATTGGCGAGACGACGCGGCGGCGCGATAAACAGATTGCTTACAACACCTTGCATGGCATCACGCCCACCACGATCAAGAAAAACGTCGAGGATGTGCTGCTGGGGATCTACCAAGGCGACACCGATCAGGCGCGGGTGACGGCGAAAATCGACCGTCCGATGCTGGGGCATAACCTCGCCAGCCATCTGGACGCGTTGCGGCTGGCGATGCGCAAAGCCGCCGAGAACCTGGAGTTCGAGGAGGCCGCACGGTTGCGCGATGAGGTGAAACGATTGGAAGCGGTGGAGCTGACGATTGCCGATGATCCGCTGGCGCGGCAATCGGTGGTCGAGGAAGCCGTTGAAGAGGCTGTGAAACTGTCGGGCCGCTCAACCGGGGGCCGCGCCGGAATGCGGGGGGGCAAGGCAAGACGGCGGAAATAGATCAAACGGCTCGGTCAGTTGTAGGTCATCGTCGTCCGGCACATCATGCCGCGCCGCGCCAAGCGCGCGGATGGTGACCAGCGGGCTGCGCCGCTGCTCCCAATAGGCGGGGTTGCGCAGGATGTCGGCGGGCAGCTTGTCCTTCAGGAACAGCCGCCGTGTCTGCATCCGCACCACGATTTCGGTCTGATTGCTGCGCAACCGCGCGCCCGGTTGCAAAAACCCATCGCGCAGCTGATCGGCGCGGGCTTGCAGACGGGTAATCTGCTGTTTCAACTGGGCATATTCTTCAACCGGGTCCATCTGCGCCTCCGTTTGGGTAACACTGGCACAGAGATATTGACGCCAAGTTAATGCTAGAATGCCGCGATCACTTCATACATCACCGGCTCGAAGCCTTTGCACAGCGTGTGGATCGCGCGGTTGCGTTCGCGCATCTCCGGGCTGCGCAGCATCGCCTGATAATCCTCGCGCCGTTGCCATTTCGAGTAGTTGCACACCCGTGTCATCGCATCATTCATATGCAGGCCAGCACCGATAAAGCCTTGTTGATGCCGGATAAATTCGTCGTAGGCGGCTTGCAAAGCCTCGATCAGATCATGGGCAGTGGCGGGGGTCATCTCGAAGGTGGTGATGATGGTCTGGCCTTGGAAGCTGGCGGAGATTTCGGGCATGGCGGGCTCCTTTTTCTCAAGGCTAGGCGGTGGCGGTGAGTCGGGCAAGGGACTTGGCAGCGAGGGCTTTTCGCGGCATGGTGGGGCAGGTAGGAAAAGGCTTGTGATATGAAGATCTTAGACCCGAATGATCCATTCTTTGCGAAGGCTTGGGTGCGGTGGGTGACTTGCGTGTTGCCGATGCTGTGGGGGCTGGTGGAGTTCTATTTCAACAGCCCCGGCTGGGGGATTTTATTCGTGGTTGCAGGGGCTTACGCGTTTTATATGTTGATCCTCAAGGCTTCGGACAACGGATAGAGCCGCGCATTTCGCCGGAATCCCCGGTGAGCGAGGATTCGCGCAATTTGCAGCCTGTGACCTCGGGGATCAGGGCGATCATCTGGGCGCGGATGTCTTCGTGTTCGGCCTTTTTGGTGTAGCCCTGGCGGATCACCTCGACCCGTTTTTCGGTATGGAAAACCGTGTATTGGTGGCCTGCGCGGGTCACATCCACCCGCTTGGCGTTGAAGAATTCCGGGGCGGGTTGCGCACCACAGGCGGCGAGGATCAGCAGGGGGATGAGGGCTTTCATACCCTCAGCTTGGCGGGGATTGGTTAAGGGCTGGTTAACGGCGAAGGACGGAGTTCCGCCGAGACGGCGGATCGGTGGGAACCGAGGCCAGAGCTGGGCGTTTGCAGACATAAGCCAATTTCATAGGAGGCTCTCATGTCTATCAAATCTTACATCCTCGTCGGCATCGCGGCGTTTGGGCTATCGGGCTGTTTGGCCAGCGATGCCGAGCGCGGCTTGGCGGGTGCCGCAGGCGGCGCGGTGATCGCGGGGGCCACGGGCGGCAATGCGGTGACGGGCGCTGTTATCGGCGGCGCGGGCGGGTATTTCTGCCGCGATCTGAACGTGCCGGGTTGTCGGAATAAGTGAAGCTAAATGCAGACTGCATGAATCGCCTACCATTCCTGGATTGCCCGTGGAGTTTGGTATCCACTATGCAAAGTCTTTGTATCGGTTTTACTCATAGTGGCTCATGCTTGGAGCAGCCATGGGCCAAGCCCGGCGCAATTCAAGATTGGAGCCACAAGTCGCTCGTCCTGAGCATGTCCTTTTTTGGTCGTTCCGGCGGGCGACGGAGGACCGCCTCTTAGATCTCTATTTATATTTATATGAAAGCACGCGTCCCCACCTCCGTCGTTTATACAGTACAATGTCATATGAATGGCGTCTTCGCTGTCTGATGCGTGTGGCCCGCAGATGACACGCACCTTTCCATTATCAATCCAGTCTCGCAGGCCTGTGCCTCCCGGCTTCGCTAATCCATCAACGATTGCTTTTACGGCGTCTTTATGCGCGAATTTCCGACCATATGGTTGCAATAGGTCTTTGGTTTTTGGATGCTGATCCCAGTATCTAGCAAAAACTAATACCATGGCGGTTTAAACCCAGACGCTGTTGCGACCGCGTAATGGTAGCATTAACCGGGAAAAGATCAATTGATTTGACGGCGAAGCCCTGTCGCTGCCCGCGTCACTGTAAAGTTCTATAAATCAATAGCCAGATCGCGCACGCAATGCGCACGTTTTGCGTTGAATAGGTACAATGGATTGTTTCGGACTCTCAACCGAGGGACCGCCCCTTCAACTATCCATCTTGAGCGCAGATATGAAAGCCTCCTGCGGAATCTCCACCTTGCCAAACTGACGCATCCGCTTTTTCCCGGCTTTCTGCTTCTCCAGCAGTTTCTTCTTTCGGGTGGCGTCGCCGCCGTAGCATTTGGCGGTCACGTCTTTGCGCATCGCCGACAGAGTCTCGCGCGCGATCACGCGGGCGCCAATCGCCGCCTGGATCGGGATTTTGAACATGTGGCGGGGGATCAGGTCTTTCAGTTTTTCGACCATGGCACGGCCGCGCGCCTCGGCCCGGTCGCGGTGGACCATCATCGACAGGGCATCGACGGGTTCCTCGTT
>CAYLYV010000253.1:0-2861 GCA_964387655.1 uncultured Cypionkella sp.
GCTACAGAGAAAATCCCTTAGCGTAGGATTCCGCCCCCCCCCGGAACGGACCCCTGAAACCGCAGTTCTCGATGACTGGCAGAAGGCAGAGGCGGCCAATGCCGCCTGTCTCGCCAGGGTTGCCGGCCGGTTCGGGGCGCTGGACGACAGGCTGCGACGCAGTCCGGAAGGATGGCGTCACAGACTTGCCCTGATCGAGGCCGCAGACCTCAGCTGGTTCGTGGGCGACCGGGTTGACCCGGATCGCCTTGCCCTTTGGATGTCCATGCGCCTGTCGGGTGTGCAAGATGACACCGCAGGGCTGGCACGTGTCGGCTGGGCCGTGCGGCGTCTGACTGGCGGTCCCAGGCCCGAAGCAAACCTCCTCGATTTTCTTGACCGTCGCGATCCCGAAAACATTGGCGACGAAACCGAGCGTCTAAGTGATCGTGCCAAGGGATGAGTTTGGCACGGACACCGAAATGCGTAAGCTGGCCGAAGAAGTCATCGCCGCCTAGGAAGCTGAGCTTGCCGACATGAACACATGGCTTGCTGTCAAAGGCATGTGTTCAAGCTTGCGGTGCGGGCATTGCTGCCACCGGCTGCTTTGCCCGCAGCAAGCTGTGCAAGTGATGCCGCGTGACGTCGGCGCCTGGTTTGGCCGTCAACGGTATAGGTGTCTGACTTTCAATCAGCCCATGTCATGCAGTCCATGGAACTCGCCGATAATGATGTCCGGCACACTGCAGGCGCAAGGATCAGCGCACGTTGCCAACCTCGCTTGAGCCGCCAGCACAAAAGGGCATTGCAGGACGGACAGCCAACGAACCGCGATAAGCTGTGGGCGGTAGGAGACAATTTTAGCCGATGGCGCGGCGCGGGTAAAACGGGTGCCGCGCCGCGCCCACGCCGCTCACTACTTCGGCGTGGGACGGAAACGCTGAGAGCGCCCCGCCAAGATTGACCCCGATGCTCAGGCAGGGAGCAGGTCGATGACCCGCATGACCGCCGGGATGCTGCCTTCGTTCTTGTCCGATCCGACCATACCGGTCGAGCAGGAATAGACCAGTCCGGCCTTTGCCATGAACGCGATGCCGTCCTGCATGGACGCGGTCTCGCCTTCCAGCATATGGCAAAGCATGTCGTTCTTCATCTTCTCTTCCGGGAAAGCCGACCCCGGAGCCATGACAAAGTCGTTCACCACCGCCTTCTTGTATCCGCCAAAATTCACCGGCCACTCACCAAGTTCGACCTGCCTGATGCCTGGCATGATCTCCTTGCCGGCGTCGGCGGCGTACATTTCCGATGCAGCCGGCCCGGGCAACAGGGAAAGCGGCGTTGCGGCAACAACTGACAACCCGAGTGTCATTGCCGACCTGCGATTCAAGCCATTCATAATGTCCTCCCGAGATAGCGCGTGCTTGTGCACTCGCATCGGGGATTTTGCGCCTTTTGCGGCCTCAATCAAAGGAAAAACGGCAGGTTTCTTTGCTCCGGCCACCTCTTGTGATGCGACGTGCGGTGCCCACCACCGGCGGCGTCTGCTGTTCCGCTGCCTGTGTCTAAGGCCGAAAAGTCTGCGCCAGGCGATTCACTGGATCCGTCACCAGCCTTACCGTCTCGAGCTTGATCCCGCGGCTGAACTTCCGTCTTGTCATGACCACTCACCCGTTCCTTAGTCACGCGAGGTACGTGCCTTTCAGATAAGATGAACTTTCAGCGGAGCCGGAAACGCCACTGTCGCAGCCGACAGACCGCAGCAGCTGGTCCCGGTCTGTCATCTCGCCGCGACGCACGTCAAATGCGGAGGCCTCCGACCATCGCCGCAACAAAAGTTGCCGACACCAAGGGTCGCGCGAAAAAAGCCGCTCCGATCAGCATGTGCGACGGCGTGTTCGTGGTGTCAGCATATTGGTGTCTCACTGGATTTTTCGTCTTCCGCAATGCGGCGCAGGAGAGCATAGGGAATTGCGCCATTAAGGACAGTTCGTCCGATCGCGAGCCCCGGCGTGCCAATAAACCCGAAAATATCTGCGAGAGCTCGGGTCCGATCAAGGTCTGCCTGGACGTCGGGCGACGCCATATCACGGGCAAGCTGATCGACGTCAAGTCCGATGTCGGTGGCTACGCACAAGACGCATGCAGGGTCTGCAACCAGTGGTGTCCGCGTGAAGCGACGTAGCTCCTGCTGCTTGCCTTGCCATGCGGCCGCAACCGATGCGCGCGCGGCAAGTTCGGACGCAGGGCCGAAAATCGGAAGTTCGTGCTGGATGAGGCGAAAGGAATAGGCATCTTCTGCAAAAAGTGTGTCCAAGTCTCGTTCGAGTGCCCGACAGTAAGGGCAACGGAATTCACTGAAGTATGCGATTGGGACGATTTCCTTCGGCAAGGCAAGGCCGAACAGCGCAGGGCAGAGGCTGATTCGCAAAGCGTCTGCATGCGCACGTCGCTGATCGGCATCGTCGGGCGGTGCCTCGAGCCCTACGAAAGCGGCCGTTGCTCCAGAGTCTGACCCTGCTACTCAAGCCGGCGAAATGGCGGCAAGTCCGGCAAGTCGACGTAACGTGGGCCGCGCCCTGGAAGACGGTCCCACGGTAGGGCACGCAAGCCGTAGATCAGGGCGACGGTCCCGCCAAGAACGAGAAGGCCACGGCGTGACCCTGTCACAGCACGGTCACAGGCGTGCCGACGGGCACCTGATCATAGATCTGCTTCACATGATCATTCAGCATGCGGATGCAGCCGTTCGATTCGGATTGCCCTATGGAGGCCGGATCTGTCGTGCCGTGGATGCGGAAATAGGTGTCGCGTCCGTTTTTATAGAGATAAAGCGCCCTGGCCCCGAGAGGATTGCCGGGCCCGCCCGGCACGCCGTCCGCGAA
>CAYLYV010000253.1:2961-4388 GCA_964387655.1 uncultured Cypionkella sp.
CTGAAGTGATGTTCACATCGCAGTGACCTATGCTATTTTCGCGCGGCGCGGCGAAATCGCCACGTTATCACCAGTTTGTGACCATGTGATCTGACAAACCGGTTTGACCTTCCCACGTTGGAACGCTGCATCACGATAAAAAACCGAGGAGCAGCCCATGCGATTCAATCGACGTTACTTCGCTGTCGGAGCACTGGCCGCGCCCTTTTTGGTGGGCCGTGCCGCCTTTGCCTCCGAAGGCCCGGTTCGCAATAACATTTCGTCGTTTCGGGTTCACGAGTGGCAGGACCATTTCGATGCTTTGGGTCTCGGGATCATCATATCTGATACGACCGCGAGAGTTCTTCAGCACTGGACCAGTGACGGTCAGATATTCCTGTATCCGAGTTCTGTCCCTCTTTCCAATGATCTGACCCGCAGGGGCTACACTGAAGTCGTTGAAAAGCGTGTCAACCCAAGCTGGGCACCGACCCCGTCGATGCGGCAGCGCAATCCGGAGTGGCCCGCGTTTGTGCGGGGTGGTGACTCGACCAACCCGCTCGGAACGCGTGCCCTTTATCTTTCTTGGCAATATTATCGAATCCACGGCACCCACGACACGCGGAAAATTGGGCGCCGGTCCTCGAATGGTTGCATCCGCTTCTCCAACGAGCATATTGAGGAAGTCTTCGACCGAGTTCCGGTCGGGACGCAAGTCAAGTTGATCTGACACTATGATGCAGAAGCCGACCAAATGGACCGGGCCGAACGTCCTGCTTTCGGGCAGGATGGCGTGTTGTCTATGGGTGTGGTCTTTCGCTGTTGTGCTGCTCTGCGGTCTGATTATTGGTCAGTCTGCATCCGCTTTCGCCACGGTTGATCATCACACCCCGACCTCGGTAGAGGCGTCAGACGACTCTGCCGGATCGACGAACATGTCCCTGTCCTGCCATCCGGCGCTGGCATGTACGGCATTCGTGATACCGACCGGTGCAGTTCCCGCGTTCATTTCCAACTTTGCAGCGGTGTCGCGACCGGATTTTGCCCAGACCACACTACGTTTTGGTGGCCCCTTGTCCGCCTTCAGCGCCCATGGAATAGTTTAGCTTGATTGCGTAGCGGAGGGTTTGTGGCTCATCTTTATCCCAGTTGGAGTTGAAGATGATGAAGAAACCCGTGACGATGAAAGCACCTGCCGAGCAGGTTGTGAAGGATATCCGGCGTGCGACGCGCAAACTGCATTCTTCGGAGGAGAAGATCCGGATCGTGCTGTCGGGCCTTCGTGGCGAGGACAGCATTGCCGAACTTTGCCGCAAGGAAGGTATCGCTCAGAGCCTGTATTACAGCTGGTCCAAGGAATTCCTCGAGGCTGGCAAGAAGCGGCTGGCTGGTGACACTGTCCGCCAGGCCAACACCGGCGAGGTTAAAGACCTGCGTGCCGAGGCGAT
>CAYLYV010000254.1:0-4355 GCA_964387655.1 uncultured Cypionkella sp.
TGCCGAGTGGAGCGCTATTCGGCCGCCGCAGGGCTCAGCACACCCCGGCGGATCTGGTCCTCCTCGATCGATTCGAACAGAGCGCGGAAATTGCCTTCGCCGAAACCGTCATCGCCCTTGCGCTGGATGAACTCGAAAAAGATCGGGCCGATCACGGTTTTCGAGAAGATTTGCAACAGGATACGGGTTTCGCCTCCGCCCACCACACCTTCACCGTCAATCAGGATGCCGTGCTTGGCCAGCGCCTCAAGCGGTTCTTCGTGGCCTGCGACACGGGTTTTGGACAGGGTGTAATAGGACATCGGCGGTTTCGGCATAAAGCGCAGGCCGCGCACGGCGATCTCGTCGGTGGCGGCATAGATATCTTCACTGCCGACAGCGATATGCTGGATGCCCTCGCCGTTATAGCGGCGCAGGTATTCGACGATCTGCCCCGTCTCGCCACGGTCCTCGTTGATCGGGATACGGATGCGCCCGCAGGCCGAGGTTAGCGCGCGGCTGTAAAGGCCGGTGAATTTGCCCTCGATGTCAAAGAAGCGGATCTGCTTGAAGCCGAAGATGCGGCCATAGAAGTCGAACCACTTGTCCATATTGCCGCGATGGACGTTGTGGGTCAGGTGATCCAGATAGTGAAAGCCGACGCCCGCAGGCTTTGGCGCGGTCAGGAAGGTGAAATCGGCATAGGGGCTGGCATCGCCATACTGGTCGATGAAATAGATCAGCGATCCGCCGATCCCGACAATCGCCGGAACCTCCAGCGCCTTTGATCCGGCAAAGGGTGTGGCCCCGCTGGCCACCGCATGGGCAAAGGCGTGATCTGCATCCACCACCCGCCAGCCCATCGAAGGCGCGCAGGGGCCATGCTCGGCCACAAAGCGGCGGCCATGACTATCCGGCTCGTCATTCAGCACATAGGTGATGTCGCCCTGCTGCCACAGCTCGATCGCCTTGGTCTTGTGCCGCGCGGTCAGGGTAAAGCCCATCTGCCCGAACAACACCCGCAAGGCCTGCGGATCTGGATGGGCAAATTCGACAAATTCGAACCCGTCCGTGCCAGCCGGATTCTGCGCGTTGATTTCGGCGCGGGGGGCGGAATGCGGAAACGGACCCATAAGACTCTCCTGACTGATGCTGAAAAAGAATAACGCAGATGTGACACGGGATTTGCGCGTAGTTGGGTTGTGATCGGGGGTTGGGCGCGCAATAGTCGCGCCAATCCATCCATTCGCGCGAGAAACCCGCATGCTTGACGCCACCGATTCGCGCCTGCTGGCCGAAATTCAGGCCAATGCCATGCTGACAGCCCAAGATCTGGGCGAGCGGTTGAACCTGTCACCCAGCCAAGCCGCGCGGCGCAGGCAAAGGCTGGAGCAGGATGGTTTTGTCACCGGCTATGCCGCGCGGCTGAATCCGGCCAAGATCGGGCTTTCGGTGCAGGCCTTTGTGCAGGTGCAAATGGCCACCCATTCGCCGGACGCCGCGCGCAGTTTTGGCACATTGCTGGCCACCTGCCCCGAGATCGTCTCGGCCTGGACGCTGACCGGCGAGGCGGATTACCTGCTGCGGGTCTGGTGCGCCGATTTGCCGGATTTGAACCGGGTGATCCACATGCTGTTGTTGCCGCATCCGGCGGTGGCGCGGGTGCAAAGCCAGATCGTGATGGACCAATTCAAGGCGGATGCCCCGCTGCCGACTTAAGACTGCTGCCGACTTAAAGCCGCTGCCTATTTGGAATACACCTGATGGAAAGTTTTCTGCTGCAAGCCTCAATCTACCTTGGCGCCGCCGTTTGTGTGGTGCCTTTGGCGGTGCGTTTGGGCTTGGGCTCGGTGCTGGGATATTTGGCGGCCGGGATTTTAATGGGGCCGATCCTGGGGATCGCTGGTGCGGAAACCGCCGATTTGCAGCATTTTGCCGAATTTGGCGTGGTGTTGATGCTGTTCCTGATCGGGCTGGAACTGGAGCCGAAATCATTGTGGGAGATGCGGCATAAACTTTTGGGCATGGGCGGCGCGCAGGTGGTGTTGACCACCGCCAGCGTGGCTTTGGGGTTGATTTGGTTTGGCCTTTCGCCAGCGGTGGCTTTGGTGTTGGGCATGATGGCTTCGCTATCCTCGACGGCTATCGTGCTGCAAACCCTGTCCGAGAAGAACCTGATGCGAACGCAAGGCGGGCGTTCGGCGTTCTCGGTTTTGCTGACGCAGGATATAGCGGTGATCCCGATGCTGGCGATCATTCCACTGCTGTCTTTGCCGGATTTGATCGGCCAGTCCGCGGCGGTGTATGGCATCAGCAATCCGCAGGATGTGGTGGAACAGGCCGCCACCTCGCAACTGATCAGCACGGTGCAGTCGCTGCCCGGATGGGGCGCGGGTTTGCTGACGCTGGCGATTGTCGCCGGGATCGTGCTGGCGGGTCATTACCTCAGCCGCCCGATCTTCCGCTTTGTCCATGCCGCGAAGCTGCCCGAGATGAGCACCTTTATCAGCCTGCTGATGGTTCTGGGCATCGCCTTTCTGATGATGCTGGTGGGCCTTTCGCCAGCTTTGGGCACCTTTGTGGCCGGCGTGGTGCTGGCAAACTCTGAATTTCGCCATCAGTTGGAGGCCGACCTGAAGCCGTTCAAGGGCCTGCTGCTGGGGTTGTTCTTTATGACCGTCGGCGTCGGCATCAACTTCAAGATGCTGGCGCGGGAGCCGATGACAGTGTTGACGCTTACTTTAGGGTTGATGCTGCTGAAAGCATTGATTTTGGTGGCGATTTCCTTGGTGTTCAAGCTGAAGCGGCAGGACCGTTGGCTGTTTTCCCTGAGTTTGGCACAGGGCGGCGAGTTTGGCTTTCTGATCGTCAGTTTCGCGCGCTCGGAAAGTGCCTTGCCACTGGCAGCCGGGCAGATGGGGCTGCTGGTGATCAGTCTGTCGATGCTGCTGACACCGTTGTTGTTCATCTCTTACGATTGGCTTAGCGCGCGATTTGCGCAGCGCGCACCGGATCACGCGCCCGACGAGATCAACGAAAAAGGCCAGGTGATCATCGCCGGGATTGGGCGGTTTGGGCAGGTGGTCAATCGGCTGATCCGCACCTCGGGCATTCCAACGGTGGTGCTCGACAACGATATGACCACGATTGAAACCATGCGGAAATTCGGCGTGAAGGGGTTTTTCGGTGACCCGGCGCGGCCAGAACTGCTGGAAGCGGCGGGGCTGTCCGAGGCGCAGGTGATCGTGATTGCGGTGGACGACGGCGACACGGCCACCCGAATCGTGCGCTATGCCAGATCGCGCCGCCCCGACATCCATATCGTCGCGCGGGCGCGGGATCGGGTGCATGTTTATGAATTGTATCAGGCGGGTGCCAATGACATCGTGCGCGAGACCTTTGACAGCTCGATCCGGGCCGGGCGCTATGTTTTAGAAAACATGGGGTTTTCGGAATACGAGGCCGCCAAGGTTTCTCAGGCTTATTACCGCGTTGATCGCGGTGCGATGCGTGATCTGGCCGAGGTTTGGGTGCCAGGACAAGCCACCCATCTGAACGAGGCCTATATCGCGCGTGCCAAGCAACTCGACCGCGATCTGGAAATCGCCTTGATGGAGGAGTTGCACGAGGTCAAGCCGATGGCGGCAGAGGAGCCGCCCGAAGTGCTACAAGCGATGCTGTTTCCAGATATGGAAGAACCCAGCGAGAAACATTCGGATCAGTGACATGCGACGCGCACTAAAAAAGGCGGCCCGAAGACCGCCTTTCCTAAAATTTCACCTAAAATCAGGCCGCGCGGCCAATCAGCACATCGCCGACTTTCTTCTGCGCGCCAGCTTCATCGACGCCAGAGACGGCGGCAACTTCACGCGTCAGACGCTCCAAAGCTGCTTCATACAGTTGGCGCTCGGAATAAGATTGCTCACGCTGATCATCGCTGCGATGCAGGTCGCGCACGACTTCAGCAATCGCCATAAGATCACCCGAGTTGATCTTCTGTTCGTATTCCTGCGCCCGACGCGACCACATTGCGCGTTTGACACGGGCCTTGCCCTTCAGCGTATCCAAAGCCTTGGTGACCAGATCCGGCGAAGACAGCGAACGCATGCCCACATCGGTGGCTTTATGGGTCGGAACCCGCAGCGTCATCTTGTCTTTTTCGAAGGAAATCACGAACAGTTCCAACACGAACCCGGCGATTTCTTGTTCTTCAATCGAGATGATGCGGCCAACGCCATGGGCAGGATACACAACGAACTCATTCGGACGAAAATCAGGCTTCTTCGATTTGGTCATTCAGTCGCTTCCTCGGCAAGAGCCTGTTGCGCAAAAAAGATCACCCCTGCGGGACATCACCCCGACCAAACGGCATGGCT
>CAYLYV010000255.1:0-4302 GCA_964387655.1 uncultured Cypionkella sp.
TTGCACGCCGAACACGCCCTCGTCGAATTCGGCGACGTTGAGGTAGACCTCCAGGATGCGCTGCTTCGACCAGACCAGCTCGACAACCGGGGTCAGCCCCGCTTCGATGGCTTTGCGGATCCAGCTGCGGCCTTGCCAGAGGAAGACGTTTTTGGCGACTTGTTGCGTCAGGGTCGAGGCGCCGCGATTGCCCCCTTGTTCGGCTGCGGCGCGGATGGCGGCCATATCGAAGCCCCAGTGCAGGCAGAAGTTGGCGTCCTCGGCCGCGACGACAGAGCGGCCCATCACCGGGGCGATTTCATCCCAATCGACCCAATCCTTGCTGATGCCGCCCAGACGCCAGCTTTCGGAGATCTGGTAGAGGTTGATCGGGGGCGGCAGGAAGCTGAACAGCAGGATCAGGACGCCGTAAAAGCCCGCGATGCCGACGAGACCCCGCAAAAGCCAGCGTTTGATCTGCCGCCCCTTGGGGAGGGCGGCGATCAAGGCAGGTGCGGGCGCGGCCTTTTTGCGCGATTTCTTCGGGGTGTCGACCATTTCTCAGCTTAGGCCCGAAGGTTGCGGTTTGGTCAAGGGTTTGGCGGGATTTTTGGACGTGTCCACGCGTGGACAGGTTGGGCGTTTATATGATTTCAATGGGTTAGCTGGGGTCTGTTCAGGATTTGTTAAGCATTGCCGCAGATGTCTGCTGGCCGATGCCAATTCTTGCCAAATCTTGCCAATCCGGCTAAACTGCCCGGCATGAGCACGATGAACATCTCTTTGCCCGACGACATGAAGGCCTTTGTGGACGAACAGGTCCGCATCCATGGCTTTGCCACCACCAGCGAATACATGCGCGCGCTGATCCGCGAGCGCAAAGACGCGATTGAGCGGCTGCGGGCGTTGGTGATTGAGGGGATGAAGTCGGGTGAGGGGCGACCTGCGGATGCTGCCTATTTTGCTGAACTGCGGGCACGCAGCATGACGGCGGCCAAGTAGGCCCGTTCGGCTTAAGCAGGCCGCACACGACGACATCAATCAGATCATTGATTATTATGTGGTCAATGCAGGCGTCGAAGTAGCGCTGAGCTTCATCGAAGTCTGGCAAAACACTTTGACATTGTTGGCGCACAACCCCGGCGTTGGCTCCCTGCGCTTTGAAGAGGATTTGCACATCTCCGGGCTTCGGGCTTGGACGATGCGAGGCTTTCCGCATCTTGTGCTTTATGTGGTTGATGCCGAGGGACCTGAGGTTCAACGCGTACTGCATTCCGCGCGCGATCTGCCGTTCGCGTTGCGCGACTGAAACCATCTGTTCACGACAAAAAATGTCGCTGGTGATACTGCGGTGACGGGTTGGCTTGCTTAGGTTTCGCGGAACCCTTGCCCGGAGTCCCCCATGCCGCTACGCCGCACGCCGTTTTATGCCCTCGCCTCGGCCTATGGCGCGCAGATGGGGCCGGTGGGGGGCGGGTTCATGTCGGCGCATCATTATGGCGATGTGAAGGCGGAGCATCTGAACACGCGGGCGAATGTGGGGGTGCAGGATCTGTCCACCATGGGCAAGATTGATGTGAAGGGGCCGGAGGCAGCGGCCTTGGTCAATCATCTGATCGTCAATGATGCCGCTGCTATGCGTGTGGGGGCGGCGCGCTATGCCAGCGTTTGCGCGCCGGATGGCGGCATTATGGATGATCTGACGGTGTTCCGACTGGGGGAGGAGCATTTTCTGATCGTATCCGGCTCACGCAATCGGCTGAAGATCCGTGATTGGGCGCTGCATCATGCGGCGGGGCGGCGGGCTTACGTGACGGATATCACGGCGGCGATTGCGTTTCCGACGGTGCAGGGACCGCGGTCGCGGGAGTTACTGGCGGGGCTGATCCCGGATGCGGATTTGGTCGGTTTGAAGCGGTGGAGCTTCACTTGGGGGCATTTTGGCGAGACGAAAGTGATGATCTCACGCACCGGGGTGACCGGGGAGTTGGGGTTCGAGTTGTTCGTGCCCTCGGACGAAGCGGCGGGGGTTTGGAACGGGCTCATGACGGTGGGCGGGGCTTATGGGCTGCGCCCCTACGGGGTGCAGGCAATGTTCACTTTGGGGCTGGAGAAGCTGTATCCGGCGCATGGCATTGATATGGACGAGACGGTGACACCGTTTCACGTCGGCACCGATGCGTTCATCAAGTTTGACAAGGGCGACTTCATTGGCCGCGAGGCGCTGTTGCGCGCGCGCGATGCCGGGGTGGCGACGGCTTGGGTCGGGTTGCGGCTGGAAGGTGATGTGCCGGCGGCTGAGGGGGCTGCGGTGATGGCCGAGGGGCGCAAGGTGGGGCATGTCACCTATAGCGACCATGGCTATTCGGTGGGGGCGGTTTTGGCCTCGGCGCATATCGAGAAGGGTTATGCGGTGGAGGGCGTAGAGGTGACGGCGGGCGGCGTGAAGGCACGGGTTTCGCGGCGGGCGTTCATTGATCCCGAGGGCATGCGGCTGCGGGGGTGACGCCGCGTCACGCCGGAAATCGCGGCGGCACGGGGAACGAAAACCGATGTTCGGGGTTGTTGCTGCATAGGGCTTGGGAGACCGAGCCGCTGTGTAACAATGGAGATCATCATGTTTCGCACTTCTATCGCGGCCTTCCTTATGGCCACTGCCGTGGCTTTTCCGTCCTTCGCGCAAGACTTGAAACCGATCCGCGAGGTTGAGGTTAAAGTCGATACCGCAGGCATCGCAAATGCTCAGGCGGCTGCCTATTGGGGCACGCTGCAAGACGATCTGAAAGCGGCGATCCTGACCAAAGTTGCCCCGTCAGAGGACGAGGCGGCCTATGTGATCAAGATCCGCATTGATGACGTGTCGCTGGCCAATGGCTTTCAGGAAAAGCTGGGGCTCGGCGATACCACGCTGATGGGGAACGTACTGGTGCAGGACGACAAAAACCACGTGGGCGACGACGCCTATGACCTGACGGTCGATGTGAATGCTGCCAAGCCGTTGCTGCCGCAAGGCTATGACTTCACGGCGGCGGATGCGGATACCAAGGTTTATTACAACGCGATGGTTAATGCCTTCGCCGACGGTGTAGTGACCCGCCTGAAGTAAGTTTGGCGGTTTTATGTGTGGAAAAGGCCCCCTTCGTGGGGGCCTTTTGCTTTGCGGGGTGGGCTATTCCGCCGGGACTTTCTGCACTTCATCCGACAGCGGATGCGCCAGATGCGGCAGCATTTCTTTCGGACAGATTTGCAGAAAGTTGGCGCGTTCGGTCGCCCAATCGGCAAGGATGCGGGCGGCGATGCGCGAGCCGGTTTCCTTGACGTGACGTTCGATCAGGTGACGCAGTTGCGCCTCCCAATGCGGATGGGCGACGGCGCAGGTGAGGACGGTTTCGTCGTTGATGAAATCTTCCGCGATGGCTTGGGGATCGTAGACATAGGCCATGCCGCCGGTCATGCCCGCGCCGAAGTTGGCCCCGATTTTGCCCAAGATCACAGCGACGCCGCCGGTCATGTATTCGCAACCGTTGGAACCGCAGCCTTCGACGACAACGCTTGCGCCGGAGTTGCGGACGGCGAAACGCTCGCCTGCCCGACCGGAGGCGAACAGATAGCCTGCGGTGGCGCCATAGAGCACGGTGTTGCCGATGATGGTGTTATCCTCGGCTTTCAACGGCGACGACATTTGCGGGCGCACCACGATGGTGCCGCCCGACAGGCCCTTGCCGACATAGTCGTTGGCGTCGCCTTGGACTTCCAGCTTCAGGCCGTTGACCGCGAAAGCGCCCAAGGATTGACCGCAGGAGCCGTGCAGTTTCACCGTCAGATGGTCGGGTTGCAGGTTGTTGCGCATGCCGAATTTCTTGACGATATGGCTACTGGCCCGGGTGCCGATGGTGCGCAGGGTGTTTCTAACCGCATAAGACAGCTGCATTTTCTCGCCGTCTTCAAAGAACCGCGCGCCGTCTTTGACGATTTCGGCATCCAACGTATCGGGGACGTGGTTGCGGGGTTTGGAGCGGTCGTAGGTGATCTTCTGCGCGCCATCGACGGTGATCAACAGCGGGTTGAGGTCGAGATCATCGAGGTGGGCGGAACCTCGGCTGACCTGTGACAGAAGGTCCGCGCGACCGATGATTTCATCCATGCTGCGCGCGCCGATTTGGGCGAGGATCTCGCGGACTTCCTGCGCGTAGAAGGTGATCAGGTTGACGACTTTATCCGCCGTGCCGGTGAATTTGGCACGCAGGGCGGTGTCTTGGGTGCAGACGCCGACCGGGCAGGTGTTGGAATGGCACTGGCGCACCATGATGCAGCCCATCGCGA
>CAYLYV010000256.1:0-4297 GCA_964387655.1 uncultured Cypionkella sp.
TCTCGCCGCAACCGTCTTGTTCTGGCTTTGACGATCAATGAGTCTGGACCCTAGAGAACTAAAGGACAAAACTATCTTCGCGGGGCGTATTGAAATTGCTGCCGGAACCATCGTCTAACAAACTCCTTGGGCAGCATTGATTAAGGCCGCGAAATCTTCACTCGTCTGCTGGAATGTCGATACCCAAGCGATCTGGGACTGCTTCGTGGCCTTCAACAAGGCGCGTGGAAACGCGGCCGTGTCTGCTGGGATTCATGCGCCGGTGGCGGACTAGTTCGTCAACTGCGGCTCCAGAATCCAAGGCCCAACCAGATCAGGTGCAAGCTGCCGACCCGCAAGCAAAGGAGCTTCATGACCAGATCCGGCCAGCACCCAGCACCAACCGGCAGTTCCGCGCATCGGATCTGTGCAGGCTGATCGGCCAGACGGCCTACGACGCGCGTGTCGCCGAAATCGTCCGAAAGTTCGGATGCCCCAGATTTTCAGCAATCCTCGCAGTACACGCAACGGCGGTACTCGCAGGCGAGATTTCGCGGTGACGTCGGATGGCGGCGAAGGTTGCAATTCTGAGAGTATGATCGATTGTCAATCCTACAACTCGAAGAGCTTCCGCTTAGCCCTCGGCTACTGGTCACCTAAAGAATACGAAACCGGAATTGCCTAACAGGCGGCTTAGTTCGGATGGCACCCTGTGGTCCAGCCCGAGGGGTTCACTCCACTTGCGACCCTCAACCGTGTCAATTATGACCGCAAAACGTGAAAACAATTGGAAATGAGATCGGGCAACACCTACAGCACGAACGAGTGTCCAGACCGCTTTCCCGTCTGTGCCAGGAGGTCAACCAAGTCGGTGGGGCGCAAACTTTGCGGGCTAGAGCAAGTTTCAAAGTACCTGAGCCAATAGCGACAAAGCAATCACCGCAACCAGCCCGCCTGCCAAGACTTCAAACCACGGCAAAATGCGGATTATGCCTTTCCCCGGCAGGCTGGCCAAAGCGCCTTCGCGCATCACGACTGCCATAACCGCGACGGTCACGGTGACGATGGCTGTGCCGATGCCCATCGCAAAAACACCCGCCACGCCAGCCGCGCCAATGCCAAGTTGCCAGGTCAAAATCAGCAAGAACAATGCCCCAGAGCACGGCCGCATGGCAATTCCCGTGATCAACACCATGCCGTCGCGCCAGCTGGTCAGGCTATCCACGTCCTCGACAGTGGGGCCGTGGGCATGCCCACAATGTTCGTCGTGAACATGGCCGGAATGATCATCCTGCCGGGTTTGGCGCTGCAATCCGCGCAGCCCCCGCCACATCAGCCAAAGGCCGACACCGACAATCGCAAGGGTGCCCACGGGGGCCATAATGTCATCGGCGACACCGTGGGCCTGCTCGCGCGTCCAGCCCAGCAAAGCCACGCCCGCATATACAAAACCAACTGCAACGGCGGCCTGCGCCAGACTGGCCGCCAGCGAAATCGCTGACAGTGTCAACAGCGGAACACGCCGCCCCAGCCCAAAACCGCCGATGACAACCTTGCCGTGACCCGGCCCCGCTGCATGCAGAAAGCCATAACTGAAACAGACGGTCAGAAGTGCCGCCAGCGCCCCCGGTTGCTGCCTTTTGATGGCACGCACCGCAGCGGCAAGCGAAGATTGAATTTCACGCTGACCCGCCAAGATCCAGGCCTGCAAGGCGGCGAAACCACCAGTGAGCCATAAAATCAGCAGGGATACCGCCAAAACGCCACCAAGACCTATGAGTGCGCGGCGCATGTTACACGAACCTCTTCGGCAAAGATGGATCCCATGGCTGGGAATTCATTTTCAACATCACCCGGCAGGGCTGCAATCGCGGCATCAAGTTGTTTATTCGCGGCTGTCATGTCGGGCCTTTGGATGGTGGCTTTGCAGTCTGATCTTGCGGTAACCTTGGGTTCTCCGACAATGTAGTAACCGGTGTACAAGCTGGGATCATAGACCCGAATGACCAAGGGATCAGCAACAAGAGCAACGGGCGGAACAAGTTGCCGGAAATGCGATGTCGTGATCTTGTCGTTTGCATAGGTTGCGGTCCAATCAGACGGGCCAGACAACTGCAAAGGCGCCACACCGTTCAGTGCAAATGTATCGCCGGGATAACCTTCATCCCAGTGCATATCAAACCCGGACAGCGCCGTGATTTCGGCGGGCGTCAGTTGCCCATCAAAATCGGGGTCCATCCCCCTGTCTGCGATAAACTGCAACGACGTCAGATCATCATAGGTCCAGGTGATGCGAACCCCTTCCGCGTCACCCGCCGCGTTGAAGGCGATTTCCAGTTGGGTGTCGACAAAGATATGCGGATGCGCGTAGGCGGGCGTGCCAAGCAGCATCGACAGCACAAGAAATTTGGAGAGTCGGTTCATATCTGGATCAGCCGCCAAGGGAGCTTAAAATCGGGCAGTCTGGCCGCTGATCGCCCGCGCAGCAGCGCACAAGGTCGGAAAGTGTGTCGCGCATTGCTTCAAGATCGGCGATTTTGGCCTCGATCTGCTTGAGATGATCTTTTGCGATGGAGCGCACATCGGCGCTGGCGCGGGATTTGTCTTCCCAAAGCGCAAGCAACGCACGGCAGTTTTCAATGGTAAATCCCAAGGCGCGGGCGCGGCCCAGAAACGCCAGTTTGTGCATGTCACTGTCGCGAAAGGCGCGGTAACCATTGCCGTCGCGCAAGGGTTTTATCAGACTGATTTCTTCGTAGTAGCGGATGGTTTTGGCAGGCAGGCCCGAGCGGTTGGCGACGTCTGAGATGTTCATCGGATTCTCCTTCAGGCTATGGTTGGCTGCAATGGGGCTGGCTGCATCGCTGGCACCACCGGATGCGCTGCCGCCTGCACCCGGCGCAAGCGCAGGGCGTTGGTCAGCACGAACACGCTGGAGACGGCCATCGCCCCTGCCGCAAGGGCGGGCGACAACAGCGGGCCGCCAAACGGGTAAAGCGCCCCTGCCGCGACCGGGATCAGCACGACGTTATAGCCAAAAGCCCAAAACAGGTTCTGGCGGATGTTGCGCATCGTAGCACGGCTGATGGCAAAGGCGTTGACCACCGCCCCAAGATCGCCCGACATCAGCACGACATCCGCTGTTTCAATCGCCACATCGGTGCCAGTGCCTATCGCAATGCCCACGTCGGCTGCGGCCAGTGCGGGCGCATCGTTGATGCCGTCACCGACAAAGGCCACCGGGCCATGAACGCTCAGGGCCTTGATCGCATCGACTTTGCCGGCGGGAAGCACCTCTGCCACGACATGGCCGATGCCCAGTTCAGCGGCGATTTTGTCTGCGGTAGCCTGATTGTCGCCGGTGATCATCACTACTCGCAAACCCTTTGCCTGCAATGCGGCAATCGCTGCGGGAGTCGTGGGTTTCACTGGATCGGCCACCCCAACCACTGCCGCCAACCTACCATCCACCGCCAGATACAGCGGCGTGCGGCCCTTTTGCGCCATCGCCAAAGCCGGGTCTGCGTCCGGCAAGGCCACGCCCTCGCGGCGCATCAAGCGGTCCGCGCCCGCCAACAGTGCGCGCGCACCCACCGTGGCTCGCACCCCAAATCCGGGTATGGCGTCGAAATCAGCTGCCTGCGGAACAGTCAGATTGCGCTGCTGCGCCGCGCGCAGGATCGCGCTGGCAACCGGGTGTTCGGACTGCGCCTCGGCGGCAGCCAGCAGGGCCAGCACCTCGGCCTCGGCAAAGCCGTCCATCACCACAAGATCGGTCAGTTCCGGGCGGCCCGCCGTTAGCGTGCCGGTCTTGTCCAGCGCCACCACTTTGACCGATTGCAGGCCTTGCAAAGCGTCGCCCTTGCGAAACAGCACCCCCAGTTCCGCCGCGCGCCCGGTGCCCACCATGATCGAGGTTGGCGTGGCCAGCCCCATCGCACAGGGGCAGGCGATGATCAGCACCGCCACCCCCGCAACCAGCGCATGCGCCAAGGTGGGGCTGGGCCCGAATGCCAGCCAAAGCGCCACCGTCACCGCCGCCAGCGCCATCACGGCGGGCACGAACCACAGAGTGATACGGTCTACCAGGCCTTGGATCGGCAGCTTGGCGCTTTGCGCCTGTTCCACCATGCGGATGATCTGCGACAACACGGTATCGGCGCCCACATGCGTCGCGCGCAGCACCAGCGCCCCGGTGCCATTCACAGTGCCCCCGGTCACTAAGGCCCCTGCGGCCTTGGCGACGGGTACCGGCTCTCCAGTGATCATGCTTTCATCGACATAGGATCCACCTGTAGTTACGGATCCATTAACCGGA
>CAYLYV010000257.1:0-4226 GCA_964387655.1 uncultured Cypionkella sp.
CGACCGGTCGCGTCATCCCGACCCGGTGGGTCGGTGAGCAGCATGTCCGCGAGGACCTAGGCTTCATTCCGAGCTTTACAGACTGGGTCAAGGCGATACGGCCAGAACCCTGGATGGGCCGCACTGAGAAGATCGAGGTGCTGGTTGATCCGCATCTTGCGCCCCCCGTAGTGGAGGTCCGCTGACATGAGCCGGGCCTACCTCAATCTCGGCGCCTCGCCCGGGATCACGCCACTCGCGATGCTGCGTATCGCCATCGGTCGCCTGCATCCCGACACGCTGGCCGTCCGCAGCTGGCGTCCGGCGCGCAAGCGCTACTACCGCGAGCTCTTGCAGGCCCATGCAGAGGCTCAAGTTCGGGCGCACGCCGACTGCGCGTGATCAGCATTTCTCGACCCGCATGTTCCATTCCGCCCGGCCTTCTGGCCGGGCCTTCTCATTTCTGGAGGCACCATGGCCGACTATTTCACCCACTTTTCCTGCGTCCTCGACGTAGGCTCGCCCGAAAAAGCTATCGCGGCGCTTGATCTTTTGACCCGCCTGCATCTCGACAAGGAAGGATCGGACGATCCGGCATATTCGGGCTTTGCGATGTCGCAGCAGGACGGTCCCGGTAGCTCAATCCTCTGGTTCCATGACGATGAGGGGGAAGGCGATATCGAAGGCGTCATACGCTTCGTGCTGTGCCTAGCGGAAGAGATCGAGCTCACCGGTCTCTGGGGGTTCGAAGTCGCTTACACCTGTTCCCGGCCCCGATTGGACGCCTTCGGCGGTGGCGCGCATGTCATTGATCTCGGAAACCGGAAATCCATCGGCTGGACCAGCACGCATGAATGGCTTGAGGCCGCGTTGCGTGGGGAGGACTTCGATGCCTGAGGTCATCTGCACCACGGTTTATCAGTTCCCGGAACTTTCCGACACTGCCAAGGAGAAAGCCCGCAGTTGGTATCGCGAACTCGGGCCCTATTACGATTGGTGGGATGCGGTCTACGAGGATTTCGAGCGGGTCTGTGAAATCCTCGGCATTCGTTTGAAGACCACGCCCGTTCGCCTGATGGGCGGTGGGACAAGACAGAAACCCTCCATCTGGTTCTCCGGGTTCTGGAGCCAGGGTGACGGGGCGTCCTTCGAGGGCTACTGGTCCCATTCGAAGGGCGCGGCCGCGCGCATTCGGGACTACGCCCCGACGGACGCGACGCTGCACGGCATCGCCGACCGCCTGCAAGCCATCCAGCGGCGGAACTTCTACCAGCTCGCCGCTGAGGTCAGCCACCGTGGTCGCTACTACCACGAATATACCATGTCGATTGATGTCACGCGCGACAGCCCAACCTGGCAACCGCCCACCGAAGATGCCGAAGAGACCGTGACCGAAGCGCTGCGTGATCTCGCCCGATGGCTCTATCGCCAACTTCAGGCCGAATACGACCACCTTACCTCGGACGAGGCAATCGAAGAGGGGATCATCGTCAACGAGTACACCTTCACCGAAGGAGGGCGGCGGTTCGGATGAAGTTGAAGTGGCCCGCATTGCAAACTGTCAGAAACTTGCTTATATTTCTGACAGGAGAAAGATCATGGAACGACTTTCAGAACAGATCATCCAGCGGGCTGCCGCCTTGCCAGAAGGAACGCCGCTTGCGGCGAAGGGGTTATTGCACCTCGGATCGCGGGCTGCAGTGGATCAAGCCCTCTCGCGCCTGACCGAACGCGGCCAACTCATCCGGGCCGGGCGTGGCGTTTATCTGCGTCCTGTCCAAACGCGGTTTGGGCCGAGAAGCCCTTCGATTGAGCAAGCGGTTGAGGCTTTGGCTCAGCAACGTGGAGAGGTCATTGTGCCCAACGGTGCGGCCGCTGCGAATGCGCTTGGCCTAACGACACAAGTACCTGTCCGGTCTGTTTACCTGACCTCCGGGCGCAGCCGAACCCTGACGATGGGCAAGCAATCCGTCGAGCTGCGCCATGCGCCGAAGTGGCAGCTCTCGCTTGCCGGCAAAACTGCTGGGCAGGCCGTCAGGGCCTTGGCATGGCTCGGGCCAGAGCAGGCAGAGAGCGCGTTGCGGACGCTAAAGGCAAAACTGCCGAATGCCGTGTTGATGGAGTTGGTGATGGCGGCACCCCAGTTCCCCACATGGCTTGCCCGCACTGTTGGTAAAGTCGCGCATGGCTGAAGCATTTCTAACCCTTGAGGCGGCTGATCGCCTCGATGTTTTGGGTATTGCCGCAGATCGTCTCGGTCGGCCCTCGCATCTGTTGGAAAAGGATGTGTGGGTCGTCTGGGCCTTGAAGGTTCTTTTTGAATCCGCTTTCAAAGACGATCTGGTGTTCAAGGGCGGCACCTCTCTGTCGAAAGCATACGGCGTCATTGACCGGTTTTCTGAAGATGTCGATCTGACCTATGACATCCGCGCCCTCGTGCCTGAGTTGGTGGAGGCGCGGGGTAACGCCATTCCTACGACGACCAGCGAAGAGCGCCGGTGGTCGCGTCGGGTTCGCGAGGTTCTGCCCCTTTGGGTTGCACACTCCGTTCAGCCGATCATCATGAAGGCCATTGCTCTGCAGGGCCTTCAAGCAACGATCCACCACGATGGCGACAAGCTCTTCATCGACTACCCGCCAGTCGCCAAAGGTACGGGATATGTCTCACCAAGTGTCATGCTCGAATTCGGGGCAAGATCCACAGGAGAGCCCGCATCAATGCGCAGCATCGTTTGTGACGCCGCAGGGCCTGTCGAAGGGGTGAGTTTCCCAACAGCCATTCCCAGGGTTATGCATGCAGAACGCACCTTCTGGGAGAAGGCCACCGCCATTCATGTTTTCTGCCAACAAAAGCGCATGCGGGGCGATAGATTTTCCCGGCACTGGCACGACCTCACCCGCCTCGACGCCACCGGCATAGCTGATGCTGCGATTGGCGATCATGCCCTTGCGCGTGCTGTCGCTAGCCACAAGGGCATGTTCTTTGCGGAAAAGGATTCGCAGGGCCAGAAGATCGATTATCTGGCTGCGGTCACAGGTGGGTTGCAGCTGGTTCCTGCCGGAGCAGCCTTTGATCTTCTGGCTGAAGACTACCGACGCATGTCGGAGGACGGACTCTTCGCGACAGAGCCCGAAGCATTTCATTTGCTGATGGCTCGGTGTGACAGCATCGCACGTAAGGCGAACGCTCTCGCGCCGCAGACCTAGCTGCAGTCCAGCCAAGTTCACCTATTCCCGTCGATCCACTTGGACATCAGTCCCTTATCGCGAAAGCACTCGTCCGGAACGGCGCGCCGTTTAATGGTAAGCGTCCGGCCTGACCGCACTGCCGCGTGCTGAGAGTGCCGGATAGTGTCCACCATCGATAGTGGACACTATGGTGATGGCGTGGCGCGTCGGACGAAGCGGCTTTGGACAGATGAGGAGAAGCGGTCGATCTGCTTCCAGACCACTGCGCCCGGTGTTTCGGTCGCCCAGGTGGCGCGGCGCTACGCTGTGAATGCGAACCTGATCTTCAAGTGGCGGCGCGATCCGCGTTATGCGCCCGACCCGACGTTGGCGTCGTCCGTGTTGGAGGCGCCGCGCTTTCTGCCGGTCGAGATCGTCGCGGAGACGAAGGCGCCGATGGTGGTGCCCGCCGCCGACAACCACATCGAGATCGAACTTGCGGGCGGGCACCGGATGCGGATCAGCGGCAGCTATGATCCCGAGGCGCTGGCACGATTGATCCGGGGGCTGACGGTTTGATCCCGGTTCCAGCCAATACGCGGGTCTGGCTGGCGGCCGGGGTGACCGACATGCGCAAGGGCTTTGTGGCTTTGGCGGCGCAGGCTGAGAGCGTGCTGCAGCAGGACCCGTTCGCCGGGCATCTGTTCGTCTTCCGTGGTCGGCGTGGTGATCTAATCAAGATCATTTGGTGGGATGGCCAGGGTGCCTGCATGTTCCTGAAGCGGCTGGAGAAGGGGCGGTTTGTCTGGCCCTCCGCAAAGGAGGGGAAGGTCGCGCTGTCACCGGCCCAGTTGTCGATGCTGCTGGAGGGGATCGACTGGCGGGCCCCGGAACGGACATGGCGGCCCCTGGCGGCGGGATAATCTGCCGCCCTGCAAGAGAAGGATTCCCACAAGGAATACAGTGGGATAAACTTCTTGCATGCTCGATCAAACGCTGACCTTGCCGGAAGACCCCGAGGAGCTGCGCAGCTTCACCGCGCGGCTCTTGGCCGAGGTCAAGGCGCAGGCGATCCTGAT
>CAYLYV010000258.1:0-4219 GCA_964387655.1 uncultured Cypionkella sp.
TCATGGCCTTGGCCCAAGGGCAGCCGATCAATGCCGTGGCGCTTGGGGTTTTCCACCTCACAGCGGGCAAAGGCATGGGTGCAGCGGGCGCGGAAGGCGCAGGCGGTGGGGGCAGTGGTCATGATCGGCGGCTGGCCTTCGATCACTTGCAGCCGCTTCTCCCGCGCGCCGGTCAGTGAGGGAATGGTTTTCAAAAGCGCCCGCGTGTAGGGGTGCTGTGGATTGGCGAACAGCTCTTTCACCGGAGCTTGTTCGACAATCTGGCCACCATACATCACCATCACCCGGTCGGCGATGGCCGCGATGACGCCCAGATCATGGGTGATCCAGATGATCGCCATGCCAAGCTTGACGCGCAATTCCTTCACCAATTCAAGGATTTGCGCCTGAATCGTCACATCCAGCGCCGTGGTCGGCTCATCCGCGATCAAAACATCGGGGTCGCAAGCCAAAGCAATCGCAATCATCACCCGCTGGCGCATGCCGCCGGAAAACTGATGCGGATAATCGCCCAAGCGCTTCTTCGCATCGGGGATACCAACCAGTTCCAGCAGTTCCACCGCCCGCGCTGCCGCCTGCGCTTTGTTCATGCCCATGTGACGGCGCAAAGGTTCGGCGATCTGGAAGCCGATATTGAACACGGGGTTCAGGCTGGTCATCGGGTCTTGAAAGATAAACCCGACCTTGGCGCCGCGCACGTTGCGCAGCTGCTCGGGCGTGATCTTCAGCAGGTCGAGGTCACCCAGCATCACCGTGCCTGAGCGGATTTCCGCAGGCGGCGAGGGCAGCAAACCGATCAGCGACATCATGGTCACTGACTTGCCAGAACCACTTTCGCCAACAACGCCCAAAAGCTCACCGCGTTCCAAATGGAAGCTGACATCATTGACGGCGTGAATCTCGCCTCCACGGGTGCGGAATACGGTTTTCAGCCCCCTCACATCAAGGACGGGCGCGGCCCTATCGGGCATATGGAACTCCCCAGTTCGTTGTTATTCTTTGTTTTTGTCCAAGGTCGGTCGATGCCCCCCCGGTTGTATAAGTGAAGTCTTGACGATTTCCCCTCAGCTATCAATCCTGAATTTTCGCTTCGATCCAGATTGTTTTTCCGGCATTTTGTAGCGTTTGAGCGGCACTTTGCTGGGATTGACAGGGAGAGTGGCGGTCGGCAGGTTTGCCCACAACATATGGGGGCTGAAAATGGATGAACTGACGCCGCGTCAAGTGCTGGAGCAACTGGTCGGCTTCCCGACGGTGAGTCGCGGCAGCAATCTGGCGTTGATCGACTGGCTGGAATCCTATCTTGCGGGCCACGGCATCACCGCGCATCGGCATTGGAACGAAGACCGCACGAAGGCCGCGTTATTCGCGCATGTCGGGCCGTGGGAAGCGGGCGGCGTGGTGCTGTCGGGTCATTCCGATGTGGTGCCGGTGGATGGTCAGGCTTGGAGCTCTGACCCTTGGGTGGTCACCGAACGCGACGGGCGGCTTTACGGGCGCGGCACCTGCGACATGAAGGGCTATGTGGCGCTGGCGGTCTGGGCGTTGGTGCGGGCACATCTGCAGGGGGTGACGCGGCCATTGCAACTGGCGCTGTCTTATGACGAGGAGTTGGGCTGCACCGGCGCCCCGCCGATGATTGCCGCGATGCAGGCGGTGCTGCCGCAAGCCTCGGCTGCGGTGATCGGCGAGCCAAGCCGGATGAAACTGATCCATGGCCACAAGGGCGGCACCGGCTATCATGTGCATGTGAAGGGGTTTGAGGTGCATAGCTCGCTGCTGCCCTATGGCGTCTCGGCCATCATGGAAGGCGCGCGGCTGATTGGTTGGGTGAACGCCAAGAACGCCGAAATCCAAGCCCGTCCGGTCACGGAGGTGGCGGCGACCTTCTATCCACCGTTCACCACCCTGCATGTCGGGATGATCGCGGGGGGGACGGCGCATAACATCACCGCAGGTGATTGCACCTTTGCGGTCGAGATGCGGGTGGTGCCCGGTGAGGATACTGACGCCTTGGCGGCGGAGTTTGTGGCTGAGCCTGCTGGCTTGGACGTGGCATTGAAGGCTGTGCGGCCCGAGGCGGGCGGGCATCTGGAAAAGTTTTTCGGTGTGCCGGGGCTGAAGCCCGAAACGGATGGCGCGGCTGAGCATCTGGTGCGGTTGTTGACCGGAGATAACACGGTCGGTGTGGTGTCTTACGGCACCGAAGCCGGGCAATTCCAAGAGGCGGGTTATTCCGCCGTGGTCTGCGGGCCGGGCGATATCGCGCAGGCGCATCAGGTCGATGAATATCTGGAACTGTCGGAATGGGACGCCGGATTGCGCTTCATGCAGGGTCTGCTCAAGGAACTCGCCTGATGCAATTTCCGATCTCGGAAGCCAATAAACCCCGCTTCACCAGCGCCTTGCCCGCTGCCTGCGATGTGGTGGTGCTGGGCGGCGGGGTGATCGGCGTGATGACGGCGTGGCATCTGGCCGAAGCTGGGGTGAAGGTGGTTCTGTGCGAAAAGGGCCGGATTGCGGGCGAACAAAGCAGCCGCAACTGGGGCTGGATCAGGCAGCAGGGCCGTGATCTGGGCGAATTGCCGATCATGATCGAGTCGCTCAGGATCTGGAAATCTTTGTCACAGGAATTCGGCGCAGGTCTGGGGTTCCGGCAGGAAGGTGTCATGTATCTCGCCCGCACCGAGGCCGAAATGCAGGGATTTGCCGATTGGCTGGTGCATGCCAAAGCGCATGGGCTGGATACCGAAATGCAATCGGCGGGGCAGGTGAGGGACACAATCAAGGGCGCCGAAGCGCCGTGGGTCGGTGGCTTGCTGACGCCATCCGATGCGCGGGCCGAGCCTTGGGTGGCGGTGCCGATGCTGGCCGAGGGCGCGGTGGCGCGTGGCGCTGTGCTGATCGAGGATTGCGCCGTGCGCCGCTTGGATCGGGCAGGCGGGCGCATCACCGGCGTCTATACCGAAAAAGGCCGCATCTCTTGCGATCAGGTGGTGGTGGCGGGCGGGGCGTGGTCGTCTTTGTTCCTGCGCGCCGAGGGCGTGAAAATCCCGCAACTGGCGGTGTTGGCAAGCGTTGCCGCCACTGAAGCGATGCCCGAAGTCTACGCGGGCGATGTGGCAGACGACCGCTTTGCCTTCCGCCGCCGCCTGGATGGCGGCTACACGATTGCCCCCGGCGCAAGCCATGATTTCTTCAACGGCCCCGATGCGTTCCGGCATATGCTGGCCTATATTCCGATTTTGAAAAAAGATTTCACCTCGACCAAATTCCGTCCTGCCGCCCCAAGAAATTACCCGGACGCTTGGGGCACAAAGCGCAAATGGCAGGCCGATCAGGTCTCGCCCTTTGAACGTCTGCGGGTGCTGAATCCAAGCCCGAATATGAAAGCTTTGTCGGAGGTGCAGGACGATTTCGCCAAGGCCCTGCCGGACCTTGGCCGCCCGAAACTGAAAGCCTCATGGGCCGGGATGATCGACACCATGCCCGATGTGGTGCCGGTGATTGACCGGGTCGCCGCCATCCCCGGCCTTGTGATCGCGACGGGCATGAGCGGCCACGGCTTTGGCATCGGCCCCGGCATGGGCCGGGTGGTGGCCGATCTGGTGGCAGGCAAGACCGAGGCGCATGATCTGACGCGCTTTCGGCTGTCACGGTTCAGCGATGGCAGCAAGATCGCGCCGGGTCCGAGCCTGTAAGCGCAGCGCAGGCCGCGCTGTTGATGCCTCCGGCGGGAGTATTTCAGAAAGAGCAATGCCTTAAGGTCATCCTCTCTGCTCAAATATCCAGTCCCGAATGGCGCGCCGCCATTCGGGTTAGCCGGAGGCTCCACGCTCCACAAAGCGCAAATCGTTGCGAATATGCGTAGGGTGGGTGAAACCCACCGCTCCGTTTAATTACTCCGCCGCGACTTTGATCACCGGCTCCATCGAGGCCAGAGCTTCAGCGCTGAGGTGGCATTTGATCTGATGACCCCCCTCCAGCGTCACCATCGGTGGCATTTCGCGGTCGCAAAGCCCGGCGGGGGAGACCTGCGATTTCCACCGACAGCGGGTTTGGAACGGGCAGCCGGGGGGCGGGTTCATCGCGGACGGAATATCACCTTCCAGCACGATGCGCTTGCGGATCACCTTGGTGTCGGCAATCGGCACGGCGGACAAAAGCGCCTCGGTATAGGGGTGGTAGGGCGGCTGGAACACCTGATCGGTGGTGCCCA
>CAYLYV010000259.1:0-4158 GCA_964387655.1 uncultured Cypionkella sp.
GATCCCCAGTTCTCTGTTGAGTTCCGTCGTGTCAGGTACGAAGTGGTCGTGCGGGGTTTGTTGCTTTGCAATTGCGACGATTGGGCGCTCTACCCCCTGTTTCGCCATCAGCTCGGGGAAGCCGAAGCTGGCGAAGATCACACCGTTGGAGCCCACGATAGAACTGGGATCGACCCAGATCTCATCGGCGGCGCAGGCAAGCCAATAGCCGCCAGATGCTGCGACATCCTCGACAAAGGCATGGACCGGGACGGCTTTCTCATCCGCCAGCCGCCGCACCCGCGCCGCGATCAGGCTGGATTGCACCGGCGAGCCACCCGGAGAATTCACCACCAGCGCCACCGCTGCGGGCTTCATCCGAAACGCCTTTTCGATGATCGCCGCCAGCGCCGCGTCGTTCAGCGCATTGCGGCCAGAGCCAATCGTACCCGCCAACCGGATCACCGGCACCACGGGGGATTTTTTCACAAAGGGGATAAATTTCATCATGTCGCAAAGCTAAGGGCTTAGGCCCTTGCGAACAAGGCCATTCCCCGCCACCTTGGCCCCATGATCGACAAGCTGGAAATGTTCATCGCCCTCGCCAACGAGCGCCATTTTGGCCGCGCGGCCGAGGTGTGCCGGGTGACGCAGCCCAGCCTTTCGTCAGCCATCCGCCAGCTTGAGGATCAGTTGGGCGTGCAACTGGTGTTTCGCGGCTCGCGCTTTCAGGGGCTGACGCCAGAGGGCCAGCGCGTGCTGGATTGGGCGCGGCGGATCGTTGGCGATATGCGGGCGCTGAAGGACGAAATGCGCAGCGTCCATTCCGGCCTTTCGGGCAATCTGCGTATCGGTGTGATCCCCACTGCCTTGCCGATGGTGGCCGATCTGACTGCGCCGTTCACTGCACGCCATCCGAACATGCGCGTCACCTTGCTGTCGCGCACATCAGTGGAAATTCTGGCGGGCATTGAAAGCTTGGAGTTGGACGCGGGCCTGACTTATCTTGACAATGAGCCGTTGGGCCGTGTGGCGCAAACTCCGCTTTACACGGAATTTTACCGCTATCTCTGCGCACCGCATTCCCCACTGGCGGATCGCCCGCAGGTGACGTGGAGCGAGTTGGTGCACGAACCGTTGTGCCTTTTGACCGCCGACATGCAGAACCGCCGCATCGTCAACCAGCATCTGGCCGAAGTCGGCGTGCGGATTGCGCCGACGGTGGAGTCGAACTCCAGCATCGCTTTGGTGGCGCATGTGAAGTCGGGGCTGTGGGCCTCAGTGGTGCCGATGAAACTGGCCGAGATGTTCAGCGGGCAGGGGTTGCGGGCGATACCGATTGTTGAGCCCGAGGCCGAGCATCTGGTTGGCCTGATCACCGCCAGACGCGATCCGCAAACCCCTGTTCTGCAAGCCCTTATGGATGAGGCGGCCAAGTTGGCGATGCGCCTGCGTTGATAGACGCAACCTATCAAACAACGGTATATCCATATTGATTTCCATATCAATCGGCGTATTACGGTAGAGAGCTACCAAAGGGCCGCCACATGCTTGATTCCGTCGACATCACCACTCGGGTTGAGGAAGTCCTCAACGCTCACAAAGGCATGGAGGGCTCGCTGCTGCCGATCCTGCACGCCATTCAGGCCGAATTTGGCTATGTGCCGCAGGTGGCTTTGCCAATCATCGCCAAGGATCTGAGCCTGTCAAAGGCCGAAGTGCATGGCGTGATGAGCTTCTACCACGATTTCCGCGAACATCCGGCGGGCGATCATGTGTTGAAGCTCTGCCGCGCCGAGGCCTGCCAGTCGATGGGCGCCGACCGCGTCGCCGCCCATGCGCAAAAGGCGTTGGGGATTGATTGGCATGAAACCACGCCGGACGGTCGCGTGACTCTGGAGCCGATTTTCTGCCTTGGCCTGTGCGCCTGTGGTCCCTCGGCGATCATCGACGGCAAACTGGTGGGCCGTGTCGATGAAGCCCGGATTGATGCGATCATCGGGGGTTTGAAATGAAGATTTACCTTCCCCTCGACAGCGCCGCCGTCGCCCTTGGCGCCGATGAGATCGCCGAATCGCTGATGTTTCAAGCGCAGGCGCGGGGGATAGACCTGACGCTGGTACGCAATGGCTCACGCGGGATGGTCTGGCTGGAGCCGATGGCCGAAGTGGTCACCGATGCGGGGCGTATGGCCTTTGGTCCGCTGACGCTGGCCGATGTGCCCGCACTGTTTGATGATCTGGCCGCGCATCCGAAAGCCCTTGGGCTGACGGAAGATCTGCCGTGGCTGAAAGCACAAACCCGGCTGACCTTTGCGCGTGTTGGCGTGATCGACCCGCTGTCGCTGGACGATTACAAAGCCCACGGCGGGCTGGCTGGCCTGACGCTTGCGCTTGGCATGGATAAGGCGGCGATTGTCGCCGAAGTTACCAATTCGGGCCTGCGGGGCCGAGGTGGCGCGGGCTTCCCGACCGGCATCAAGTGGAAGACCGTGTCCGAAGCTGCGGCGGATCGCAAATACATCGTCTGCAACGCCGATGAGGGCGATTCTGCCACCTTCGCCGACCGGATGCTGATGGAGGGCGACCCCTTCACGCTGATCGAAGGCATGATCATTGCGGGGCTTGCGACCGGGGCCACCAAGGGATTTGTGTATATCCGTTCGGAATACCCGATTGCGATTGATGTGATGCAGAAAGCGGTGAAAATCGCAACCTCGGCCGGAGTGCTGGGAGCGAACCTGCTGGGTTCGGATCACACCTTCAACATCGAAATTCGCGTCGGCGCTGGGGCCTATGTGTGTGGTGAGGAAACCTCGCTGCTGAACTCGCTTGAAGGCAAACGCGGCGTGGTGCGCGCCAAGCCGCCGCTGCCTGCGTTGCAGGGTTTCTTGGCCAAGCCTACCGTGGTGAACAACGTGATTTCGCTGGCCTCCGTGCCAGTGATTTTTGAGAAAGGCGCGGAGTTTTACAAGAATTTCGGCCTAGGTCGTTCGCGCGGCACCATCCCGTTGCAGATCGCCGGCAACGTCAAACACGGCGGGCTGTATGAGATCGCCTTTGGCCTGACGCTTGGTGAAATCGTTGATAAAATTGCTGGTGGCTCGGCTTCCGGCCGTCCGGTGAAAGCGGTGCAAGTCGGTGGCCCGCTGGGGGCTTATTTCCCCCGCGCGCTGTTCGATACACCCTTTGGTTATGAAGAATTTGCAGGCAAGGATGGCTTGATCGGCCATGCTGGCCTGACGGTGTTCGATGACACCACTGACATGTTGGGCATGGCACGCTTTGCCATGGAGTTCTGCGCCATCGAGTCTTGCGGCAAATGCACCCCGTGCCGGATTGGTGCTGTGCGCGGCGTAGAAACCGTGGACCGCATCGCCAAGGGTGATGCCTCGGCGATCCCGCTGCTGACCGATCTGTGCAATACGATGAAGGCGGGTTCACTTTGCGCCTTGGGCGGCTTCACGCCCTACCCGGTGATGTCCGCTCTGACCCATTTCCCCGATGATTTCGCACCCATGAAGGAAGCCGCCGAATGAAAGACTTCATCATCCCGGATCGCGATTTCGGCACCCCTGCTTCCAAAAGCAAGCAAATGGTCACATTGACCATCGACGGCTTCGACATCACCGTGCCGGAAGGCACTTCGATCATGCGCGCCGCTGCGGAAATTGGCATTACGGTACCGAAACTCTGCGCCAGCGACAATATGGACGCTTTCGGGTCCTGCCGGTTGTGTCTGGTGGAGATTGAGGGCCGCAATGGCACTCCGGCCTCTTGCACCACGCCGGTTGCCCCCGGCCTGAAAGTTCACACCCAGAACGCCAAACTGAAACAACTCCGACGTGGCGTGATGGAACTTTACATCTCGGACCACCCGCTGGATTGCCTGACCTGCTCGGCCAATGGCGATTGCGAGTTGCAGGATATGGCGGGCGCGGTTGGTCTGCGCGATGTGCGCTATGAGGCGATTGATACGCATTTCAAGGTGAAAGACACCTCGGGCATCGCCAACCCGAATTACATCCCGCGCGACGATTCCAACCCCTATTTCAGCTATGAGCCGGCGAAATGTATCGTCTGCTCGCGGTGCGTCCGTGCCTGCGGGGAAGTTCAAAGGACCTTTGCCTTGACCATCGGGGGGGCGCGCTCCGATTCCCCGTTGTCGAGGATCAGCGCC
>CAYLYV010000260.1:0-4102 GCA_964387655.1 uncultured Cypionkella sp.
CACTGTTCTGCACGATGCTGCGCACGCGGTCGGCTTCGGGCATCGCGGTGCCCTTGGCGGCGGGCGTGGTGTTGGTGGCGGTGATTTTGCCGACCACCATGCAAACCACGCTGGCCGCCCCTTTGCCGCAGGTGATTGGTGTGGGGGTGTTGGCGCATCTGGTGATCGTGGCGCTGATCATGGCGGCATGGGAGATATATCAGCACCTGCGGCGCTGACGTTTTAGCGCAATTCTGCGGCGCTCTCCGTCTTGGGCCGCGTCATAATGCAAATGGGCCGGGAGTTTCCTCCCGGCCCATTGCTTTTTATCTCAAACGCTTAGCGGTTGTTCGCGTCCGAGAAGATGTCTTTCTTGTGGGTTCCGCCCGGCACGAAGATTGCTCCGATCACCACGGTCATCAAAGCCACCACAATCGCATACCACAGGCCCGCATAGATGTTGCCAGACTGCGCCGAGATCGCGAAGGCGGTTGCTGGCAGCAGGCCACCAAACCAGCCGTTGCCAATGTGGTAGGGCAGCGACATCCCCGAGTAGCGGATACGGGTTGGGAACAACTCGACCAGCATCGCGGCAATGGGGCCGTATACCATCGTCACCAACAGGATCAGATAGGTCAGGATCGCCACAATCGTCAGCTTTTGCGCGGTGAAGATGTCGAAGAAGTTCGCCGCTTTGGCAACCGAGGTATTATCGGCGGCCACCATCGGATAACCTGCTGTCTTCAGCGCTTCGTTCACCAACTTTTCAAACCCGGCTTTCACAGCGCCTGCCTCGTCGACAGCCTTCTGCGCGGCGTCAATAGCAGCTTGGTCGGTGCCAGCTTTTGCGGTTTCCAGCGCAGCTTTGGCATCGGCAATCGCCTTGCCGTTTTCTGCCGCGTTGTAGGACGCCACTTCGGTCTCACCAATTTTCACCGAGGCCAAGGTGCCAGCCGGCGCGTCAACAGTGGTCGAATTCACCGACAGTTTCGACAGCGAAGCCTTGGCGATATCGCAAGAAGAGGTGAACTTGGCGGTGCCGGTCGGGTTGAACTGGAACGAGCAGTCTTCCGGATCGGCCGTCACCACAACTGCGGTTTGCTGGGCTGCATAAAGCATCGGGTTTGCAGTTTGCGTCAGCGCCTTGAACACCGGGAAATAGGTGATCGCGGCGATCAGGCAGCCTGCCAGAATGATCGGTTTGCGTCCGATACGGTCAGACAGCGAGCCGAAGAACAAGAAGCCACCGGTGCCCAGGATCAGCGACCAAGCCACCAGCACGTTCGATGTGAAGCTGTCGACCTTCACCACGTTCTGAATGAAGAACAAAGCGTAGAACTGACCGGAATACCAGACCACGGCTTGACCCGCCGTCAGACCAAACAGCGCGATCAGCGCGATCTTGGCGTTTTTCCACTGACCGAAAGCTTCACGCAGCGGGGCTTTCGAGGCAGCACCTTCTTCCTTCATTTTCTTGAAGGCCGGGCTTTCGTTCATTTGCAGGCGGATATAGAGCGAGATCGCCAGCAGGAAGATCGAGCCGAGGAACGGGATGCGCCAGCCCCAAGCGTTGAAGGCTTTCATCATGGCAGGCGAGCCATCAGCAGCAGTCGTTGCCAGACCGGCGGCGTCAAGGATCGGTTGGTCAGGGTAGGCGCCGTTGACGTAGCCCTGCACCACCAGAATGATCACCAGCGACAGCAGCAGGCCCAAAGTGGCCGTGGTCTGGATGAAGGCGGTGAAGTAACCACGCTGGTTTTGCGGCGCGTGTTCGGCCACATACACAGCCGCCCCGCCGTATTCGCCACCCAGAGCAAGGCCTTGCAACATGCGCAAGCCGACAAGGATGATCGGCGCGGCAATGCCCCAAGAATAGTAGCTGGGCAAAAGGCCGACGAGGAAGGTCGACAGACCCATGATCATGATCGTCATCAGGAAGGTGTATTTCCGCCCGATCAAGTCACCCAAGGAACCGAACACCAGCGCGCCGAATGGCCGCACGATGAAGCCCGCCGCAAAAGCCAGCAGCGCAAACACGTTGCGGGTGGCTTCGGGGAACGGCGTGAAGAACTGCGCACCGATGATCGCGGCGAGCGAGCCGTAGAGGTAGAAGTCATACCATTCGAAAATCGTGCCGGCGGACGAGGCCATGATGACCTTGCGTTCCTCCCGCGTCATGGGACGTGAGCGTACGCTCACGTCCGCCGCATCTGCTATATTCGCCATGTTTGGCCTCCCTTGTTGTCCGGCGAAGGTCGCCGGTTCCCTATCCCAATCCAGACCGGGCAAGCCTTCTCCGTTCCCTGCCAAGGCAAGGTTCAGCGTGTGGCCACGCGGGTCGGGTCGTGTATCCCCCGCAGCCGCTCCTCAACGGCGGCGGGGTATGTCTTAGGCCGCGATACCTGCCACGATCTGGCCGAGGGCGGCGCGAATCTCGGCGATGGGGCCCATCGCGTCGATGCGTTCCAGCACGCCTTTGGCCTCGTAATAGGCGATCAGCGGCGCCGTCTGGGCGTGATAGGCGGTCAGCCTGTCGCGCACCGTTTCGGCATTGTCGTCGGCGCGGCGTTTGAACTCGGTGCCGCCGCATTTGTCACAGACGCCTGCTTTGGTGGGGCGTTTGTGGGTGTCATGATAGCCTTCGCCGCAAGCCGCGCAGGTGTGGCGGCCAGAAACCCGGCCCACCATCGCGGCATCATCCACTTCAAGGCTGATCGCGGCGGTGATCTTTTGGCTGGTCTCCGCCAGCAGATGATCCAGCGCCGCGGCTTGGCCTGCGGTGCGCGGAAAGCCATCCAGAATGATGCCTTTGGCCACATCGGGCTGGCTCATGCGGTCTTTCAGGATCGCCAGCACGATGTCATCGGACACCAGCCCGCCCGCCGCCATCACCGCCTTGGCCGCAAGACCAGCCGGAGTGCCCGCCGCCACCGCCGCGCGCAACAGATCGCCGGTGGAGAGCTGGATCAGACTGAAATCTTCCTCCAGCATCCGGGCTTGGGTGCCTTTGCCAGCACCGGGAGGACCGAGAAGGATCAGAACCGGGGCCATCCGCTTAAGCCTTGTTCATGCGGTTGGCGATCAGTTCTTCCACCACAGCCGGATCAGCAAGGGTGGAGATATCGCCCAAAGCGCCGAAATCATTCTCGGCGATCTTGCGCAGGATGCGGCGCATGATCTTGCCCGAGCGGGTTTTCGGCAGGCCGGGGGCCCATTGAATGAGGTCAGGCTTGGCAATCGGGCCGATCTCGGTGCGCACCCAGGCTTCCAACTCCTTGCGGAGCGCCTCGGTCGGTTCCTCACCGCGCATCAGGGTGACATAGGCGTAGATGCCTTGGCCTTTGATGTCATGCGGATAGCCGACCACGGCGGATTCGGCGACTTTCGGATGGGCCACCAGCGCCGATTCCACCTCGGCGGTGCCCATGCGGTGACCCGAGACGTTGATCACATCATCGACGCGGCCGGTGATCCAGTAATAGCCATCCGCATCGCGGCGGCAGCCGTCGCCGGTGAAGTAATAGCCGGGATATTGGCTGAAATAGGCTTCCTCAAACCGCGCATGATCGCCCCAGAGCGTGCGCATCTGCCCCGGCCAGCTGTCCGCGATGCAGAGCACGCCATCGGTTTCGGTCTCGGCTTGGACCTTGGCAGTGGCCGGATCGAGCACGATCGGCTGCACGCCAAAGAACGGCAGAGTGGCCGAGCCCGGCTTCTGCGGGATCGCTCCCGGCAAAGGCGTGATCAGATGGCCGCCGGTTTCGGTCTGCCAGAACGTATCGACAATCGGGCAACGGCCTTGGCCGACATGCTGATTATACCAATTCCACGCTTCAGGGTTGATCGGCTCACCGACAGAACCCAGCAGTTTCAGGCTGGAGAGGTCATGCTTGGCAGGCCATTCCGGCCCCATGCCCATCAGCGAACGGATCGCGGTCGGCGCTGTGTAGAACTGGCTGACCTTGTGCTTGGCGCAAACTTCCCAGAACCGTCCGGCATCGGGGAAGGTCGGCACACCTTCAAACATCACCGTGGTCGCGCCATTCGCCAAGGGGCCATAGATGATATAGCTGTGGCCGGTGACCCAGCCCACATCGGCCGTGCACCAGAACACATCGCCGTC
>CAYLYV010000261.1:0-4071 GCA_964387655.1 uncultured Cypionkella sp.
ATATTTAAGAACAGGTGAAATGCAAAGCGCGGCAGAGTTTCCCCTGCCGCGCTTTGTTTTGATCGCTCGAAGTTACAGGATTTCCGACATTTTCACCACGCGGCCCTCGGCCACAGATTTCAAGGCGGCATCTGCCAAGGCCAAAGCGATCAGGCCATCTTCGCCCGAAGGCTCGGCTTTGCCCTTGCCACCCAAAGCCGCGATGAAGGTGGCGATTTCGGCGGCGTAGGCTTCGGTGTAGCGGGTCATGAAGAAATCGTGCAGCGGCGGACGGGTGTAGCCTGCGGCGGTCGCAACTTCGATCGAGACCGGGCGTTGGTTTTCTGCCGATACCGCACCCAGCGAGCCATGCACTTCGATGCGCTGATCATAGCCATAGGTGGCGCGGCGCGAGTTGGAGATCATCGCTTGGCGACCGGATTTGGTTTTCAGCATCACTTGCACCGAGTCAAAATCGCCCGCCTTGCCGATAGCAGGGTCGACCAGAACGGCGGCGGTGGCGACCACTTCGGTGATTTCTTCGCCGAGCAGGAAACGCGCCATGTCGAAATCATGGATGGTCATATCACGGAAGATGCCGCCGGAGCGTTTGATGTAATCAACCGGGGGTGCGCCGGGATCGCGCGAGGTGATCACCACCATTTCGGGCGTGCCAATGGTGCCTTTGTCAATCTCGGCGCGCACAGCTTTGAAATGCGGGTCAAAGCGGCGGTTGAAGCCGACCATCAGCGTGCCCTTGTTGGCGCGCACGACTTCGAGGCAGGCTTTGACGCGGGCGAGCGACAGGTCAATCGGCTTTTCGCAGAACACCGCTTTGCCGGCTTTGACGAATTGCTCGATCAGATCGGCATGGGTGTCGGTGGGCGTGCAGATCACTACGGCGTCGATGTCTTTGGCCGCCAGAATCGCGTCAATCGAGCGGACCTCGCAACCGTATTGATCGGCAATCGCTTGCGCGGCGGCCGGGAAGGCATCGGCCACGGCGACGAGTTTGGCATTGGCATCGCCGGTGACGGCTTTGGCATGGACTTTGCCGATGCGGCCCGCGCCCAAAAGCCCGAATTTTACTGTCATGTCGTCCTCCTCATGCGGCAGCCCTGACGGGTTTGCGTTTGCGGAACTGATATTCTATTTGCCACCAAGATCAATCTGATTTTGCCGAAAATGCGGCATTACGCCCGGATTATCGGCAGAAATCGGCAAGAATCGGCGCGTGAGGATCGCATGACTTTGGAATATATATTCCACACCACTACTCTTGTGACCGCAACACCTGTGCCGGACGGCTGGCGAGTGGGCGCAGTACGAAGATCAGGCTGGCGAGCAGGGTCGCGGCGATTCCCCCCAGTACGATGGTCAGGGCCGAGGCGGGCTCGAACGCATAGGGGCTGTCCATGACGAAATACATCACGGCCCATCCGGCGATGCCGCCCGCGAGGATGGCGACGATGCCGGCGGCGGCCCCCATCAGGGCGGCGCGCAAAGCAAAGCTGAGCAGGATGCGGGCGCGGGAGGCACCGAGGACTTTCAGCACGGCGGCCTCGTAGACGCGGGCGCGCTCACCCGAGGCTGCGGCCCCGATCAGCACGACAAATCCGGTCAGCAGGGTTGCCATGGCGGCGATGGTGGTGGCTTGGGCGATGGCGGTGAGGGCTTCGGTGACGCGGCCGATGGCGGCTTTGACAGAGATCGCGGTGATGTTGGGATAGGCGGTGGCGATTTCGCGCAGGATTGACGCCTCGGCACCGGGGTCGGCGTAAACAGTTGCAATGTCGGTATGCGGCGCGCCTGCGACAGCGGCGGGGTCGAGGGTCAGCACAAAGCCGATCCCGGCGTTGGAGAAATCGACCACGCGCAGGCTGGTGATCGTCGCGGTGATGTCGCGGCCAAGGATGTTGAGGGTCAGTTGATCGCCGAGTTTAAGGCCGAGTTCCTCGGCTTCTTCCGCCGCGAAAGAGATTTGCGGCGGGCCTTGGTAGTCGGCGGGCCACCATGTGCCTGCGGTCAGCTTGGTGTTGGCGGGTTGGGCGGCGGCATAGGTGACACCACGGTCGCCTGCGAGCACCCAGTGTTCGCCTGCCACCTTGCGCGCATCTTGGCCGTTGATCTGTGTGATGATGCCGCGCAGCATCGGGGCGGATTCCACTTTGGTCACGGCGGGGTTGGCGGCAAGGCGGGCGCGGAAGCCGTCGATCTGGTCGGGCTGGATGTCGACGAAAAAGAACGCGGGCGCGCGGGTGGGCAGATCGCGGCTGATCGCGGCGCGCAGGTTGGCGTCGATCTGGCCGACGGCGGCGAGAACGGTGAGGCCAAGGCCGAGGGCGAGGACGATTTGCATCGTCTCGGCGCGGGGTGCGCCGATGGAGGCGAGGGCGAGGCGCAGCGCCACGGATCGGCTGTGCCGCGCGAGCCTGCGGGCCAGACGCGCCAGACCCCGAGCGGCCAGTGCCAGCACGATCAGAGCGCCGATCACCCCGCCTGCGGTGCCGAGGGCGAGGTTGGCGGTGCCAGACAGCAAGACTGCGCCACCGATCAGCAAGGCGGCGAGGGCGATCATGGCGAGGGCATAGGGGGCGCGGGGCCAGCCGCCGGAAAGGCCGCCGCGATAGAGGGCGGCGGCGCGCACCTGCTCGCTGCGGGCGAGGGGCCAGAGCGCGAACAGGAAGGCCGAGGTGACGCCGTAGAACGCGGCCTCGATGATCGGGCGGGGGTAGAGCGCGATCGGGGCGGGGAACGGCAGGGCGGCTTGGATGGGGCCCGCAAATGCGAGCGGGGCGGCGATGCCCAAGGCAAGGCCGAGTGCAACGCCGAACGTGACGAGGACGGCGATTTGCAGCACATAGGTCTGAAAGATCAGCCCGCCGGTTGCACCTAAGGTGCGCAGGGTGGCGATAGTGGCGATTTTCGCCTCGAGATACGAGCGCACGGCGGCGGCGACACCGACCCCGCCAACCGCCAGCCCGGCAAGGCCGACGAGGATCAGGAACGCGCCGATACGCTCGACAAAGCGGGCGACACCGGGGGCGGCTTTGCGGCTGTCGCTCCACCGCAGACCGGAGTCGCGGAATTTGGCCTCGGCCTCGGCTTGCAGGGCGGCAAGGTCAGCGCCTTTGGGCAGCAGCAGGCGATAGGAGGAATCGAACAATGTGCCGGGCTCCAGCAGGCCAGACTGCGCCAAAGCTTTGGTTTTCACGATGGTGCGGGGGGCAAGGGCGAAACCGCCGGTGGCGGAGTCGGGCTCGCGCAGGATGCGGCCTTGCAGGGTAAACTCTTGCGACCCCAGCTTGAACCGGTCGCCGAGCCGCAGGCCGATCTGGTCAGCCAGAATGCCATCCATCACCGCGCCGTTGTTGTTCAGCGCGGTGGCAAAATCGCCACCTTCCAGCTGCACCGTGCCCAGCAGCGGATAATTGTCGTCCACGGCTTTCACTTGCGTCAGCACATGCGCCTCGCCCGCGACCACCATCGAGCGGAAATCGACGATCTCGGAGGTTTTCAGCGCGATCTGATCGAGAAAGGCGCGTTCTGCGGGGCTGGCGAAGCGGTAGGTGAATTCCACCTGCGCATCGCCGCCGAGCAAGACCGCGCCCTGATCACGCAGCCCCGCCTCGATGGCCGAGCGCACCATGCCGACGCCCGCTATCGCGGCAACGCCCAGCGCCAGACAGGCGAGGAAGACCCAGAAACCACGCAAGCCGCCGCGCAGCTCTGCCCGCGCAATGCGCGCCGCGAGGCGGAGACTCATGCCCCTGCCCCATCTATGCGGCCATCGACCAGACGCACGACGCGGCTACAGCGCTCTGCCAGTTCCGGCGCGTGGGTGACCAGCACCAAAGTTGCGCCATGGCGATCACGCAGGCCGAAAATCAGCTCCATGATCGCGGCACCATTGGCTGAATCGAGATTGCCCGTCGGCTCATCCGCCAACAGGATCGCCGGGCGCGGGGCTGCGGCGCGGGCAAGCGCCACGCGCTGCTGCTCGCCGCCGGAAAGCTGCGCGGGATAGTGCTGCATCCGTGCCGCCAGACCCACGGCGGCGAGTTCGTCTTTGGCACGAGAGAGGGCGTCTTT
>CAYLYV010000262.1:0-3978 GCA_964387655.1 uncultured Cypionkella sp.
TGCCGGGCGGGCGGTTTCCGCTGTTGTCGGCACCGATCATGACCATCGTTCCGGCGAAAGTGGCAGGGGTGCCCGAGGTGATCGCTTGTCTGCCGCCGAACGCACATGAGGCGATGGTCGCGGGCTGTCATCTGTCCGGCGCGGATCGGATCTTCCGCATCGGTGGTGCGCAGGCGATTGCGGCGATGGCCTTTGGCACCGAAACCGTGCCGGGGGTGATGAAGATCATGGGGCCGGGCAACGCCTTCGTGAACGAGGCCAAGCGGCAGGTGTTTGGCCCGGTGGGGATTGATCAGCTGGCGGGGCCGTCCGAGATCTACATTTTGGCGGATGAAACGGGTAATGCCGAGATGATCGCGACCGACCTTTTGGCGCAGGCCGAGCATGATGTGCGCACGCGGGTCGGTCTGATCACCACGCATCGTCCCTTGGCGGAAGCGGTGATGGTCGAGGTGGATCGCCAGATGAAAACGCTGTCTACGGCACATGTGGCAGAGCCTGCGTGGCGAGATTACGGCGAGATTGCTGTGTGCGCCGATGCGGCCGCGATGATCGCTTATTCTGATTTCATCGCCGCCGAGCATTTGCAGGTGCACACCGCCGATCCGCATGGCTTTGCCAAAAAGCTGCGCAATTACGGGTCTTTGTTCATCGGCGAATTGGCATCGGTGGTTTATTCCGACAAATGTTCCGGCACCAACCACACCCTGCCGACGATGGCGGCGGGGCGCTACACTGGCGGTTTGTGGGTCGGCGCCTATGTCAAAATCGCCACGCATCAATGGCTGGAGCCGCAGGGCGTCGATCAGGTCGCCCCGCCTGCGGCGCGGCAGGCGGCGAGTGAGGGACTGGAAGGCCACCGCCGTGCTGCACAACTGCGGTTGGATCGGTTGCAAAAGTAATCGGCAGGGTCTGGGGTTCATGCCCCGGACCTTTTGCTATGACTAGCTTTTTTAAAGCGGCGGGCGTTGGCAGGAATGGTCGGTCGCCTGCTCATAGCCATGGGCTGCGGCGCAGATCAGGTCTTCATCGCCCATCCGCCCCACCAGTTGCATCCCCAACGGCAAGCTGCTGTCAAAACCGATCGGCACGGAAATCGCGGGCTGTCCGGTCAGGTTGAACGCGATGGTGCGCATCGGGGTCCAGACGGCTTTCTCGCCATCAAAGGCTGAAAACGGCAGGGCAGGGGTTAACGTGGTGGCCGTGAGGATCAGATCAAAGCCTTGCATTGCTGCCAGCATGGCAGCGGTCAGGCTGGTTTGCGCAAGGCGGGCTTGAGTCAGTTCCACCTCGGAAATCGCGGCGCCGAAAGCCAAGCATTGCAGCACCGGGCGGCCATAAAGTGCTGCCTTGGCGCGGATCAGATCGCGATGTTCGGCAAGGGCCTCGGCATGAAGAATTACCGAGGCTGCGGCCTCATACGGTGCATAATCGGGCAAGGGGATCGGGGTGATCCGCGCGCCCAGCATCGAAAACTGCGCGGCAGCATCATCCATGGCACGGACCAATGCGGGGGCGGCTTGCGGGTCAGTGGCGAACCAGTCGCGGGCGTAGCCGATGCGCAAGCCACGCGCGCCCTGTCCCAGTTTCGCGGCAGAGGGACGCCAGTTTTCGGGGTGTTCGGTGATCGCGTCTAAAGCCAGTGCGGCATCGGTGACCGAGGCCGCCAGTGGCCCGGTGTGATCCAGCGACGGCGACAGCGGGAAAGCCCCTGCGCGCGCTACCCGGCCATAGCTGGGCTTCAGCCCGACGCAGCCGCAATAAGCTGAGGGGCTGCGGATCGACCCGCCGGTATCGGTGCCAAGCGCAAACCGCACCATGCCGCCGGCCACGGCTGCGGCAGAACCAGAAGACGACCCCCCGGTGATATGCGCGCGGTTCCACGGGTTGCGGGCGGGGGGATCGGGTAGGGTCAGATCGGGGCCGACCATGGCGAATTCGTAGGTGGCGACTTTGCCCAGCACCACCGCACCCTGTGCGCGCAGGCGGGCGACGGCATCGGCATCGGTTTCGGCAATACGGCCCGCCAAGACGGCGGAGCCGCTGGTGGCAGGCAGGTCAGCCACGTCAATCAAATCTTTGACTAAAAAAGGAATTCCGCACATAGCCCCCCCCAACCCTGCGGCCAGCATTGCATCGGCGCGGTCGGCTTCGGTCAGGGCGTTGGGGTTCAGATGGGTGACAGCGTGCAAGCGGTCATTGCGGACCGCGATGCGAAGTAGCGCGGCTTCGGTCAACTGACGCGCGCTGATTGTGCCTGCGCGCAGGGCCGCTGCGGCGTCTTGGATGGACAGATCAATCATGCTTGGCTGCCAGCCATGCCTGCACACGAGCAACTTCGGCGCGCAAATGCTGCGCCCCTGCCCAAGCCGCAGCAAAGGCGCGGGGGTCTAAATCCAGACCCATCTCTGTCAGCTTTGTGCGAAATTCGGCTTTGGTCATCGTCCCACCCCAATGCGGCGGGTCGAGCCGCGAATGACCAACTCGCCCGGCAGCACCACGCGCGACACCTCGGGCTGGTCGGCGGCGATCCATGCCAGCAGCATCGCCACGGTTTCCTGCACCATCTGATCAACGCGCTGGCGATACGTCGTCAGGTTGTAGGCGGGCCACGCGGCGGGGGGCACATCGTCGAACCCCACAACCGAGACATCCTCGGGCACACGCAGGCCCAATTCAAACCGCAAAACATCCATCACCGCAAAGGCCATATGATCATTTGCGACAAATACCGCATCGGGGCGGCGCTGGGTGGCAAACAGGCTGCGCGCTGCCATTTGTGCTGTGCGATAGTCGAAATTGCCATCGGCACGGCCAAACAATTCTTGCCCCGCCTCGGCCAATCCCGCGCGAAAACCAGCCTCGCGGTCGGCTTGCGTCGAGGCCCCGGCAAAACCCGCGATATAGGCGATGCGGCTGTGTCCGGTGGCGCAAAGGTAATCCGCCAAAGCCTTGCCGCCCGCGAAATTGTCCGAGGTCACTGACGACAGATTCTTATCCACATGCGCGCGGTTGAACAGCACCACCGGAATGCCGGTTTCCTGACAGCGCGCGGCCAGATCGGAAGACATCGAAACCGAGGCCATGACGATGCCATCGACTTGATAATCCAAGATTTCCCGGATCACTTGATCGACATTGACGCTGGTTTGTGGCGCCAGGAAGATCAGCACATGATAACCGACTTTCTGCAATTCGGTGGATAGGCGTTCGACCATCTCGGGGTAGAAGTAGTTCTCAAGATAGGCGACCACGAGGCCGATGATCCGGCTTTTGCCGGATTTCAGCGACCGCGCCAGCACGTTGGGGCGGTAGCCCAACTGCAAGGCCGCGGCCCGCACCTTGTCGGCGGTTTTCTGGCTGACCGACGATCCCGGCGTGAACACCCGGCTGACCGCCGACTGGCTGACGCCCGCAAGCGCTGCCACTTCCAGCGATGTCACTTTTTCATTAGCCACCAGAACACTCCCGCTACTTTGCCGCAGTTTGCTCTATAGCAGATGTGGCGAAGCCGATCATAGCGCGATGCGCGCGCCGGATTGCGCGTCAAACAGATGCACAGCGGACTGCGGCAGTTTGATCTGCAACGGCGCGCCAATGTCGATGCGGAAATCTTTCGGCGCGCGCACGGCAACCAATGCCCCCGCGATGCGGACCGAAACGAGGGTGGCATCACCCAGCAGTTCCATCGCGTAGACGGGGGCGGCAATGTCGCCACCTTCGGTCACAACGCTGGCATCCTCGGCGCGGAAGCCCAAGGTCACGGGGCCATTCCCAGCAAGTCCCGCCACCTGCATTCCCTCTGTGCTGAATGTGCCGCCGTTGATCTGACCGGGTATCAGGTTCATCGCGGGCGAGCCGATAAAGCTGGCCACGAAGGTATTGGCGGGGCGGTCGTAAATCTCGGTGGGGGTGCCGACCTGCTGCACCTCGCCCCTGCTCATCACCACCACGCGGTCGGCCAAAGTCATCGCCTCG
>CAYLYV010000263.1:0-3921 GCA_964387655.1 uncultured Cypionkella sp.
CTTTTTTGCCGATGATGACGCCCGGACGTGCGGTGTGAATGGTCACACGGCACTTTTTGTGCGGACGCTCGATGATCACGCGGCTGATGCCAGCTTGCTTGCACTCTTCATGCACAAACGCGCGCATTTTGAGATCTTCCAGCAGCAGGTTGCCGTAGTCTTTCGATTCAGCGAACCAGCGGCTGTCCCAGGTGCGGTTGACCTGAAGACGCATGCCGATCGGATTGACCTTCTGACCCATTATGCAGACTCCCCGACTTGACGCACAATGATCGTCAGCTCGCTGAACGGTTTCATGATTTTGCCGAAACGGCCACGCGCACGCGGGCGGCCACGTTTCATCACCAGGTTTTTGCCAACCCAGGATTCAGCCACGATCAGGCTGTCCACGTCGAGGTTGTGGTTGTTTTCTGCATTGGCGATGGCCGATTGCAGGCACTTCTTCACGTCACCCGCGATGCGGCGCTTCGAGAAGGTCAAATCGGCCAGAGCCTTTTCAACTTTCTTGCCGCGGATCAGGCCCGCAACGAGGTTCAGTTTTTGCGGCGAGGTACGCAGCATCCGGCTGATCGCCATTGCTTCGTTTTCCGCCACGCGACGGGGGTTCTTTTCCGTGCTCATGGCTTATTTCCTCTTGGCTTTTTTGTCGGCGGCATGGCCGTAATAGGTCCGGGTCGGCGAATATTCACCAAACTTCTGACCAATCATCTCTTCGGTCACAGCAACCGGGATGTGCTTTTTGCCGTTATAGACGGCAAAGGTCAGCCCGACGAACTGCGGCAGAATCGTCGAACGACGCGACCAGATCTTGATCACTTCGTTCTTGCCCGAGGCTTTCGCGGTCTCTGCCTTTTTCAAGACATAACCGTCGACGAACGGGCCCTTCCAAATAGAACGTGCCATTTATCAGCGCCCTTTCTTCGCGTTACGCGACCGGACAATCAGCTTGTCCGAAGCCTTGGCCTTACGGGTCTTATTCCCCTTGGTGCCTTTGCCCCATGGCGTCACCGGATGGCGGCCGCCCGAGGTCCGACCTTCACCACCACCATGCGGGTGGTCGATCGGGTTCATTGCAACACCGCGCACCGTCGGGCGAACGCCCTTGTGACGCATACGGCCGGCTTTACCGAAGTTCTGGTTCGAGTTGTCGGGGTTGGACACAGCGCCAATGGTGGCCATGCATTCCTGACGCACCAGACGCAGTTCGCCCGAAGACAAACGGATCTGCGCGTAACCACCGTCACGACCCACGAACTGCGCGTAGGTGCCTGCAGCGCGGGCCAACTGGCCGCCCTTGCCGGCTTTCAGCTCGACGTTGTGGATGATCGTACCGATCGGCATGCCCGAGAACGGCATCGCATTGCCCGGCTTCACGTCGGTCTTGGCGCCAGCGACCACAGAGTCACCGATAGCCAAGCGCTGCGGCGCCAGGATGTACGAAAGTTCACCATCCGCATAGCGGATCAGGGCGATGAAGGCGGTACGGTTCGGATCGTATTCGATCCGCTCAACGACCGCCGGGATATCAAACTTGGTACGCCGAAAATCGACCACACGGTAGAGACGCTTGGCGCCCCCGCCCTTGTGCCACATCGTGATACGTCCGGTGTTGTTCCGGCCACCTGTCTTGGTCAAACCCTCAGTGAGGGCTTTGACCGGGCGGCCTTTCCACAATTCCGAACGGTCGATCAGAACCAACCCGCGTTGGCCAGGCGTCGTCGGCTTATACGACTTAAGTGCCATGCTTTCTGTCTTCCGTCAGCTGATGGGTCTGACATTTCAGACCCAAGGTTATAGGGCCCCGAAGGTCCCCGAGATATGGGCGGCTTTGATAGGACCAAAACAACCCGATTCCGTAAAAATTCCACGGCCCCGGAGAACCGGGGCCGTGAGATTCGTTGCCAATATCAGAGGCCCGTCGAAACGTCGATAGAGTTTCCGGCTTCCAGCGTGACATAGGCTTTCTTCTTGTCACTACGCTCACCAGCGCGGCCACGGAACTTCTTGGCCTTGCCTTTGGTGATCGTGGTGTTGACTGCTTTCACCTTCACGGAGAAGATGTTTTCAATCGCTTCTTTGATCTGCGGCTTGGTCGCATCCATCGACACCTGGAACACAAACGCGTTGTTTTCCTGAGCCATAGTGGCTTTTTCGGTGATCACTGGTTTTTTGATCAGGTCGTAGTGTTGCGGTTTAATGCTCATTTCAGACGAGCCTCCAAAGCTTCGATACCTGCTTTGGTGATCACCAGGGTGTCACGCTTCAGGATATCATAGACGTTTGCGCCCATGGTCGGCAGCACGTCGATGCCTTCGATGTTGCGAGCCGCCAGCGCGAAATTCGCGTCAACGCTTGCGCCGTCGATGATCAACACGCGTTTCCAGCCCAACTCTGACACGTGTTTTGCGAGGATCGAGGTTTTGGCTTCGGCCATGGTGGCCACGTCCAAAATCACCAACTCGCCTGCCTTGGCTTTCGCCGACAGAGCATGACGCAGACCCAGAGCGCGGAATTTCTTCGGCAGATCATGCGCGTGCGAACGCGGGGTCGGGCCTTTGACAACGCCACCGTGACGGAAGATCGGGGCTTTCTTGGAACCGTGACGTGCGCCGCCGGTGCCTTTTTGCTTGTAGATCTTCTTGGTCGAGTAAGACACTTCGGCGCGGGTCAGCACCGAGTGGGTGCCTGCCTGCATCCGGGCGCGCTGCCAACGGACGACACGGTGCAGAACGTCTGCGCGCGGGTCGAGGCCGAACAGGGCTTCGTCGAGGTCGATGGTGCCAGCTTTGCCGCCATCAAGTTTGATCACGTCAAGTTTCATGCTTCACCTCCTTCAACGGCCACTTCGACAGCCGGAGCAGTGGTTTGTGCCGCCATACGGATCGCCGCAGGCAAAGGCAGACCAGCCGGAGCCGCTTTCTTCACTGCGTCTTTGATGGTGACCCAACCGCCCTTGGTGCCGGGGACTGCGCCTTTGATCATCAGCAAGCCACGCTCGGCATCCGTGCGGATCACTTGCAGGTTCTGGGTGGTGCAGCGCACAGCGCCCATGTGACCAGCCATTTTCTTGCCTTTGAAGACCTTACCCGGATCCTGACACTGCCCCGTGGAGCCGTGCGAACGGTGCGAAACCGACACACCGTGGGAAGCCCGCAGACCACCAAAGTTGTGACGCTTCATTGCACCCTGGAAGCCTTTACCATTGGTGGTGCCAGCGATGTCGACGAACTGACCTGCAAGGTAGTGATCCGCGGTGATTTCCGCGCCCACTTCGATCAGGTTAGCAGGCGACACGCGGAACTCGGCGATCTTACGCTTCGGCTCAACATGAGCCTTGGCGAAGTGGCCGCGCATAGCAGCGGTGGTGCGCTTGGCTTTCGCCAGACCAGCACCAAGCTGAACAGCGGTGTAGCCATCGCGGTCAACGGTGCGCTGTGCCACGACTTGCAGGTTGTCGAGTTGCAGAACGGTCACCGGAACTTGGGTGCCGTTCTCAAGGAACAGCCGGGTCATGCCCAGCTTTTTAGCGATAACGCCAGAACGCATGTTATCTCTCCCCTTAAACTTTGATCTCGACGTCCACGCCAGCGGCGAGGTCGAGCTTCATCAGCGCGTCCACGGTCTGGGGGGTCGGATCAACGATGTCGAGAAGACGCTTGTGCGTGCGGATTTCCCACTGGTCGCGCGACTTTTTGTCGATGTGCGGACCACGGAGAACCGTGAATTTCTCAATTTTGTTCGGCAGCGGAATCGGCCCGCGCACAGTGGCGCCGGTGCGTTTCGCGGTGCTTACGATTTCTGCGGTGCTGGCGTCCAGCACGCGGTAATCGAAGGCTTTCAACCGAATACGGATGGTTTGACCTTGCATATGTTCTTCCTTCTGAACGTAGGCGGGGCAACAGGCCCGGCCCATAGGTTCAC
>CAYLYV010000264.1:0-3860 GCA_964387655.1 uncultured Cypionkella sp.
TCGAGTTGCAGTTCACAACTATTGCCGCAACGCCGGCTACTTTCTTGCGTACCTGACGGCGCGTAAAGTTGCTCTTGAAGCGGTCACGCCGGCAGACGTAACGAATTATCTGCGCTTTGCGGTTCGACAATTTCACAAGCGTCATGGCCGCGCTCCAGCTCGCTATTGGATAGGAATTCCCAGATCGGGAATCCACGCGCTATTGAAGCTCGCGTTGAAGCGCTGGCCGCCTGAACCTGCGGCCACACCACGCGAGCTTATCTGCCGAGAGGCGTGCGGCCAGTATCGTACATGGCTGCGGGAGGAACGCGGGCTCGCCGCGGCTTCGATCGACGCCTTGATGTGGGAGGCCCGAAACTTCTGTGCCTGGCTCATCGAGCATTCGAACGCGACTGAGTTTGCAGACCTGACCGTGCGCGACGTCGATATTTACATTGACATGCGGGCTCCCGGGCTGACGCGAAAGTCCTTGAAAGATGTCGCTGAGCGGCTTCGGTCACTGCTGAGGCATCTTCATCGGTCGGGTCACACTGTGGCCGACCTCTCCCAGCACGTTATTGCACCGCTGCTCTATGCGTATGAGGGCATCCCATCCGCGTTAAGTTTGGATCAGATCTCGATTGTCCTGGAATTTGTCCGACAGGACCGGTCGCCGATGGGCTTGCGCGACTATGCCATCCTCCAGCTTCTGGCGGTCTATGGCTTGCGTGCCGGTGAAATAAGCCGGTTGCGACTGGAAGATGTCGATTGGCGCGGCGATGTTCTGCATATCCGCCGTTCCAAAACCGGTGATCATTCTCGGCTGCCGTTGTTTGAGACTGTTGGGGAGGCGCTGATCGATTACCTCCGGCATGGCCGCCCGGAAACTGATGTGCGGGAAATCTTTGTTCGCACCCGCGCACCCTACGTTCCCATGGTGCGCATTTATAACGAAGTCAGCCGGCGGATCGAGGCGGCAGGCATCACACCAAGCGGCAAACACGGTCCGCATATCTTCCGGCATGCACGCGCAGTCAGTCTGCTACGGGCGTCGGTCCCGCGAAAGCTGATCGGTGACGTATTGGGTCATCGTTCGACGGAATCGACGATCCCCTACCTGAAATTGGCGACGGAGGACCTGCGCGCAATTGCCCTGGAGATCCCGGGACAGGAGGTGCGCTCATGAACGCTTGGCCCGACACCGACGGCAAGATCATTGCTCGCTATCTCGGCCGGCTCCGGCTGCGTTGTCCGATCAGCCCCATCTCCTATCGGCAGGCTTTGCGCAGCTTCCAGGATGTTGTCGTTCGGCAGCAATACCAATGCACACAGGTGAATCGGAAAGTCCTGGAAATCTGGTTGAGCGAGTCTACTGCTATCTGGGCCCGGTCCACGCTGCTGCACCACGCCCGCATCGTCAATCGCTTCCTCGACTTCCTCGTGGAGGAAGCGTTGATCGTCAGCAATCCCATTGCTGATTTGCGCGCCCAGTACCATGCGAAGAGCGACAAGGCGATCGTGCGGGCGCTGCTCGCGCCCGATCCCGATCAGGCACTTGAAGCGCTACGGCAGTTCCCGCCGTTCGGCAGCGTTCTCGGCAACCTCATGCGCAATCACATCTCTCTGATGCGGGCCAGAGGCTACCGTTATCAAGCACAGGCCCGCTGGTTCTGGCGGTTCGATCGCTTCTTGCAGGCGCATCCGGAATTGGCGGGTAAGTCGGTATCGGTCATGTTGCGGCATTGGGCGGCCGCGCGATCAACCGCCAACCACGCTGCCGAGTGTGAGAGGGTCGCTCGCGCCTTAGCCAAGGCGCAGCATCATCTCGATCCCGGTAGCGAACCAAGGCGCCCGGATCCGCGTCCCGCACAGCAGGTCGCGCGGCAATGGCGTCGGCCCTATATCTACAGCCCGGAAGAGGTTCGTCGCCTCCTCGATATCGCTCGAACCTACCCCTCTCCCCGTGCACCGTTACGGCCGATCAGTCTCTACACCATGCTGGTCCTGACCTATTGCGCGGGATTGCGGCTGGGCGAACTCGCACGCTTGAACCTTGCTGACATCGATCTTCAGGTCGGCACGATTACTATCCGGGAGACGAAGTTCTTCAAGTCGAGAATCCTGCCGCTGGCTGACAGCCCGCTGTCGGCGCTGCGGGAATATCTGGAGGCGAGGCGCAAGGCAAAGGTGCCACAAAGCCCTGAATCTGGCCTGTTCTGGCACGATAAGGGAAATGCGCGCTACACGTCGCACGCGATCGCCGGTTGCCTTGTCGACATCCTGCGGCGTGCCGGACTCAAGCCGGCGAAAGGCAAGACGGGCCCTCGCATCCACGACCTGCGTCACTCGTTTGTGGTGAACCGCATTCTCGAATGGTACCGCGCCGGCATCAATCCGCAGGACAAGCTTCCATTCCTCGCGACATATCTAGGGCATCGCGATATCCACTCAACGCTGGTTTACATCACGGTCACCCAGGAACTCCTTCAGCAAGCAAACGAACGCTTCCGGACGTACGCGTCACATTGCCTTCACGCGTCAGAAGGAGTGCGGCCATGAAACCGGTCGACCTGTTCCCAAGGCTGCTTCATGCCTTCTTTTACGAGTGGATGGTTCAGCAGCGAAATGCCTCTGCGCACACCGTTCGATCCTACCGCGACACATGGCGCCTGTTCCTCCGGTTTGTGGCTCAACGCCGACACCGGCCGGTCGCCCAGCTCACACTGGGCGACCTGACAGCCTTCGAGGTCAAGGCCTTCCTGCAATACACCGAGCAGGAACGCGGAGATACGATCGGCACGCGCAACTGTCGACTGTCCGCATTGCGCAGCTTCTTCGGCTTCGCCGCTGATCGTGAGCCGACGGCCATCGAGCAATGCACCCAGGTTCTGCACGTGCCCATGAAGAAAGCGCCGATCCATGCGCCGTGCTATCTGGAGCCCGAGGAGGTGAAGGCTATTCTGGCCCAACCCGATCGCTCGACGATCGAGGGGCAACGCGACCACGCGTTCTTCTCCTTCCTCTACAATACCGGCGCGCGTATCCAGGAGGCGCTCGATGTTTGCCCGCGGGCGATCCGGTTCGACTCGCCAAGCTGCGTGCGTCTTTACGGTAAAGGGCGTAAAGAGCGCCTGAGCCCTCTTTGGCCAGAAACCGTATCGTTGCTAAGATCACAGCTCGTCCGACAACCGAGGGCCGATGACGAGCCCATCTTCGTCAATCGGTATGGTGTCCCGCTTGGCGCATCGGGCGTCCGCTTCAAACTGGCGCAATACGTCGAAGCGGCAGCGAAGGTCACGCCGAGCCTAACCTCGAAGCATGTAACACCTCATAGCTTCCGTCATGCGACGGCGGTGCATCTGGTTGCGGCCGGCGTTGACGTCACTGTCATCCGAAGCTGGCTCGGCCATGTCAGCCTCGACACAACAAACCACTACGCTCAGGCAAATCTGGAAACGAAGCGCTTGGCGTTGGAACGTCTCGAACGCCCGTCACCATCGGCAAAGCGACCATTGTGGAAACAGGACCAGAGCGTTCTTGCCTGGCTCGACACACTTTAGCAGCAAGGAAATAATGTGGAGGAGATCGCACACTATCCCCGAATAGCACCGGGAACGTAGTGCTCCTTCACATTATCATCTGCTGCTGATTACTGGAGGTGCTACGCGAGGATAACCGCGCCGTCGTGCGCGCGGCCAGTGCCGCATCGAAGGCCGCCGATTTCCTGCTCGCCTTTCTGCCGCCCGCAATCGACGCCGTTGCCGAGGGCAACGAGGAGGCGGCGTGATGAGCGAGCCTGCTGCTTCCGCCGTCACCCATCTCCGCTAGTCAGAGAGTGAGAGGAGAGCCGGTTTGTCCGTGACGGGTTGGAGGTCGAGAGA
>CAYLYV010000265.1:0-3844 GCA_964387655.1 uncultured Cypionkella sp.
GAGTCTGCATCAAGCCATCAATGAATTCGGGACGAAATTCAGGATGGGCCTGCACGGTCAGCATCCGATCATCATAGATCAGCGCTGCATTGGTGCAGAAATCATTGGTGGCCAGAACCTTGGCGTTGGCGGGCTTTTCGGTGACTTGATCGCGGTGCCACGCGTTCAGGGTCATGTGCTGGCCGTTGAAATCGTAATCGGTGGCACCCACCGCCCAGCCGCCTGCGTAGCGTTCAACCTTGCCACCCATCGCTTGCGCGATGATCTGGTGGCCAAAGCAGATGCCCACCATCGGGACATGGGCGGCATAGGCGTTGCGGATAAAGACCTCCAACGGGGGAATCCACGCATGGTCTTCGTACGCGCCGTGGCGCGAGCCGGTGATCAGCCAGCCTTCGCAATCCTTGACGCTGGCCGGAAATTCGTTCTCGACCACGCGGTAGGTGCGGAAAGTGAAGCCGTTGCCTGCGAGCAGCCGCGCGAACATGTCGGGGTAATCGCCGGAGGTTTCCACAAGCGCGTCAGGGGCAAGGCCGGTTTGCAGGATTCCGATGAGCATGTGTTGTCCAAGTTGGCTGAGGCGAGGGTAGCGCAGCACCCCCCCGGTCGGTCAAGGGGGGATGCTGCAAGGTTTGACCAAACGCCGGGACCAAGGCGATTTCCGCGCGGAAATCGTAGACGGAATTCGCGCGAATTCCGGCCTTAGACGGTGTCGAGGTAGAGTTCGATCCGTTCGGCATCGGTGAGTTCACCGATATAGTGGTGCTCTTGCCGTTTGGTCGAAATCAGGTTTTTGATCAGCTCGGGGTGGATGAAGCGGGACACGATTTCGGATTGCTCCATCGCGTCAATCGCGGCCTCCCAGCTGGTCGGGATCTGTGGCAGACCTTCGACGGCATAGGCGTTGCCGACGATCGGGCTGGCGGGCTCCATCTGATTCTCGATACCGTCGAGCGCGGCCCCCAAGATGGCGGCGAGCATCAGATAGGGGTTCACATCGCCGCCCGCGACGCGGTGTTCGATGCGGCGCGCGGCGGGGTTGCCTGCCGGGATACGGATCGCGGCGGTGCGGTTTTCATAGCCCCATGCAATCGCGGTGGGGGCATGCTTGCCGGGGACCAGACGCTCATAGGAGTTCTGGTGCGGTGCGAAGATCAGCGTGGAATCGTGCATCGCGTTGAGACAGCCCGCGACGGCGTTTTTCATCATCGCGGTGCCTTTTGGGCCGCCAGAGTCAAACACGTTGTCGCCCTTGTCATCAATCACGCTGAAATGGGTGTGCAGGCCGGAGCCGGAGTATTCCGGATAGGGTTTCGCCATGAACGACGCCGCAAAGCCGTGGCGACGCGCCAGACCTTTCACCAGCATCTTGAACAACCACGCATCATCGGCGGCACGCAGGGCGTCGTCACAATGCATCAGGTTGACCTCGAACTGACCCAGCCCGGTTTCCGAGGTGGTGGTGTCGGCGGGAATGTCCATCGCTTCACAGGCGTCGTAGAGGTCGGTGAAGAAGGTGTCAAACGCGTCAAGGGCCCGGATCGACAGGGTTTCTGCGGCTTTGCGCACCTTGCCGGAGCGGGGCGAGGCGGGGGCTTGCAGGGTTTTGCCAGAATCGTCGATCAGGAAGAATTCCAGCTCTATCGCGCAAACCGGGGTCAGGCCACGCGCCTTGAAACGATCAACCACCGCGCGCAGGGCATGGCGGGGATCGCCTTCATAGGGCGTGCCGTTTTCGCGGAACATCCAGATCGGCAGCAAAGCGGTGGGGGCTTCCAGCCACGGCATTGGCATGAAGCCGCGCTCGGTCGGTTTCAGGATGCCGTCTTGGTCGCCCTGTTCAAACACCAGCGGGCTGTCGTCGATGTCTTCGCCCCAGATGTCGAGGTTCAGGACAGAGAACGGAAACCTTGTGCCGTTCTTGACCACGTTATCGGCAAAGCGCGCAGGCACGCGTTTGCCCCTGGGCTTGCCCGTTCAAATCCGCCGCAGCCACACGAATGGTGCGGACGTCGGGATGCTTTCTCAGCCAGTCTTTCATCATAACACATCAGGAAGGCATGGAGCCGCCCACACTTGCCCAATGGCCAGCGGACAGATCGGATCATGCCCTTGATCCTATCCTTTTTTGTGATCCCGGCGGCTGCCACGATAGCAGTCCCGCAATTTGATCAAATGTAGGTTACTATCTGACCAGCTGAGGACGCAAGCGAATTCTGCTGCGGATGTTTTGCGGCAGATGGCGGTTGAGGTGGCGGTTGATGCGGCCAAACAGCCAGATCACGCCCAAAGTCAGCATGACGAAGTAGAAGGCGACGATCGGGTAGGGGATGAACGGGTTGAAGGTTTTGTCGGCGAAGTAGTTGGCATAATAGAGCGCGTCGCCCTGTTGGCTGAGCGCGGGGAAGCCTGAGAAAAACACCAAGGTGGTGGATTGAAACAGGAAAATCGCCTCATTGGTGTAGCTGGGCCACGCGAGGCGCAGCATGGTTGGCCACTGGATGCGGCAGAATTTGTTCCATCCGGTGATGCCGTAGGCTTCGGCGGCCTCTAAGTCGCCCTTGGGGATGGAACGCAGCGCGCCGTAGAAAATCTCGGCGGAATAGGCGGCGGTGTTGAGGAACAACACGATCAGCGCGCCGGCCCAAGCTTTTGTCAGCCAGGATGAGGTCAGCGTCAGGCCGAAGATTTCGATCCCGGCGCGGGGCAGCATCACCAGCATTTCATAGGCGAGGAAGAACTGGATGAACAAGGGAGAGCCGCGGAAGACGAAGACGAACCATTCAGCGGGTTTGCGCACCCAAGGGTTGTGGGCAATGCGGGCCAAGGCCAGCGCGTTGGCGAGGAAGAAGCCGAACAGCAGGGCTAATGCGCCGAAATAGACGTTCCAGATCAGACCGGAGCCGATCAGGGTGAATTGCTGGCAGATGGTGAAATCGGTTTTCGGCAGCAGTTTCGCGCCAATGCCGATGGAGCGCAGGGCGTAGTCGGTGAAGGTTTCCCAGCAGCTCATATCGCGGCCTTTCGCATGGCTTCGCCTGCGGCGGTGGCTTGGCCTTTGGAGAGGCGGTTTGAGATGCGAGTCAGCACGATTTCTGAAAGTTTGGTCATCGCGAGGTAGAACACCAACAGGCCAAGGAAGTAGTACAGCCGCCAATCGGGGTGGGGATACTCGTAGGCTTGGGTCTTGGTGCCGCCCAACTCGCGGGCGTAATAGACGATATCCTTGACCGAGAGCAGGAACAGCAAAGGCGTGGCCTTGATCAGGATCATCCACAGATTTGTCAGGCCCGGCAGCGCGTAGGTCCACATTTGTGGCACCAGCACGCGGCGGAACACTTGGCCGTGCGACATGCCGTAAGCCTCGGCGGTTTCCAGTTGCGCGCGGGGCACGGCTTGCATCGCGCCATAGATCACGTTGGCGACGAAAGCGCCGAACACGATGGCGAAGGTGATCACGGCCAAGCCAAAGCTGTAGGCTTGGAACATGAAGGGCGAAGCGGTGGCGGGGGGGACTTTCGCCTCGGCGCAGACGTGAAATTCGAGGCCACGGAAGACGGGCTGCGAAAGGTCTTCGCAGACCCGCAGGTGGTTGAGGTATTCGATGCCCTGGTCCAAGGCGATGACGAAGAACAGGAAATACACGATATCCGGCACGCCACGCACCATCGCGGTGTAGGCTTTGCCGATCCAGCGCAGCGGGGTGATCTGGCTGCGCGCGGCCATAGCGCCGCCAAAGCCCAAGGCCATCGCGACCGGGGCGGTGATCGCCAGCAGCAGCAGCACGGTGACAAAAGACCAATAGAAATCAAGGTGCTTGCCTGAGGTCAGGTAGCACATGGCC
>CAYLYV010000266.1:0-3832 GCA_964387655.1 uncultured Cypionkella sp.
GGATCTTGCTGGAAAGCACGGCGAACGCGCGGGGCGGCTTTGATCTCGCCATCGGCATCGGCGTCAATCTGATTGGCGCACCAGATGTATCGGCGGTGGAACCGGGTGCCACGATCCCCGTCAGCCTGTTGGGCGAGACTGGATTGCGGATCACGCCCGAGGCTTTCCTCGACGCGCTCGCCCCGGCCTATGCCGCGTGGGAAGCAAAATTCATTCACCAAGGCTTCACCGCTTTGCGCCAAGAATGGCTGGCCCATGCCGCGCGCTTGGGCGACACCATCCGCGCCCGCACTGGCACCCAAACCCGCGAGGGCGTGTTTGAAACCATTGATCCGGCAGGCAATCTGATCCTGCGGATGTCATCTGGCCCTGTCGCAATCCCTGCGGCAGAGGTGTTTTTCTGAAGGGGCTACCTCATGCTTCTGGCCATCGACTGCGGCAACACCAACACGGTTTTCTCGATCTGGAACGGCGCGAAATTCATCGCCACCTGGCGCATCGCCACCGATCACAAGCGCACGGCGGATGAGTATTTCGTCTGGCTCTCTAGTCTTTTAATGCTGACCAAAACCGAAGCCGATATCACCGAGGCCATCGTCTCCTCGACCGTACCGCGCGTGGTGTTCAACCTGCGGGTGCTGTGCAGCCGTTATTTCGACTGTCGCCCGCTGGTGGTCGGCAAGCCGGAATGCAGCCTGCCGGTGCCACCCCGTGTCGACCAAGGCACCACCGTTGGCCCCGACCGTTTGGTGAACACCGTCGCTGGGTTTAATCGCCACGGCGGCAATCTGATCGTGGTGGATTTCGGCACCGCCACCACCTTCGACGTGGTTGATCACGATGGCGCCTATGTCGGCGGCGTTATCGCCCCCGGCGTCAACCTTTCCCTTGAGGCGCTGCATATGGCCGCGGCTGCCCTGCCGCATATCGACATCGCCAAGCCCACAAGGGTGATCGGCACGAATACGGTGGCTTGTATGCAGTCGGGCGTGTATTGGGGCTACATTGGCTTGATCGAAGGCATCGTTCGGGAAGTGCGCCGCGAGCGTGATCTTGGGATGAAAGTAATTGCCACCGGCGGCCTGGCATCATTGTTTGCTCAGGGAACTGAGCTATTTCACAGGGTTGAGGACGATCTGACCATGCATGGCCTTGTCCTCATCAACAACTATAACAAGGAAACGGCATGAGCGGTGAGCGGCTGATCTATCTACCATTGGGCGGGGCCGGCGAAATCGGCATGAACGCCTATGTTTACGGCTATGGCCCTAAGGGCAAAGAACGGCTGATTTTGGTCGATCTTGGCGTAGCGTTCCCGGATATGGATACCTCGCCCGGCGTTGATCTGATCATGCCCGACATTTCGTGGCTGCACGACAAGCTGGATCGGCTAGAGGCGATTTTCATCACCCATGCGCATGAAGACCATATCGGCGCTTTGGCGCATCTGTGGCCGTCCTTGCGCAAACCGGTCTATGCGCGCCGCTTTACTGCGACCATTGGGCGGTTGAAGTTTGAAGAATACGGCCTGCCGAAAGACGCGATCACTTTGGTTGAATCGCGCCCCCACACCGTTGAGGCTGGCCCGTTCAAGGTGCAGTTCGTGCCCGTCGCCCATTCGATCCCGGAATCCGGCGGCCTTGTGATTGACACGCCTGCGGGGCGGATTTTCCACTCCGGCGATTTCAAGCGCGACGCGACGCCGATTGTCGGCGAAGGTTGGGATGACGCGGTGATGGAGGCGATTGCCGCTGAACGCCCGATCAAGGCGCTGATGTGCGATTCCACCAACGTGTTCTCGCTGCACGAAGGCCGCTCGGAAAGCACGCTGAAAGCCCCGATTGCCGAGCTGATCAAATCGGCGGGCGGCATGATGGTGGCGACAACGTTTGCGTCAAACGTCGCGCGTCTGAAAACTCTCGCCGAAGCGGGCCGGATGGCGGATCGTTCGGTCTGTCTGCTGGGGCGCGCGATGAAGCGGATGGTGTCGGCGGCGGAAGAATCCGGCGTGCTGAAAGACTTCCCGCCGACCATTACGCCGGAACAAGCGCTGGAAGTGCCGCGCAAGAACCTGATGCTGATCGTGACCGGATCGCAGGGTGAACGCCGCGCAGCTTCGGCGCAACTGTCGCGCGGCAAGTATCTGGGGATAGAGCTGAAAGAGGGCGATACCTTCCTGTTCTCGTCGAAAATCATCCCCGGCAATGAACGCGGCGTTTATGCGATTGTGAACGCTTTGTCCGAGAAGGGCGTTGATATCGTGGATGATAACAACGGCCTCTACCACGTTTCCGGCCACGCCAACCGTCCGGATCTGGAGCATGTGCATCGCCTGTTCCTGCCCGATATGTTGATCCCGATGCACGGCGAGCATCGCCATCTGCGCGAACATGCCCGCATCGGTCTTGAAGCGGGAATCGCTTCGGCGGTTGTCACCAATGGCATGATGATGGACATCACCGGCGATGTGCCGAAACTGGCCGAGCATATCGAAGCGGGCCGCACCTATCTCGACGGTTCCGTGCTGATTGGTGCTTTGGACGGCGTGGTGCGCAACCGCATCCGCATGGCGCTGAATGGTTTGGCGATGGTGACGGTGATCCTGGACGAGCAGGATCAGCCCTTGGGCGAGGCTTGGGTCGAGCTGATGGGCCTGCCGGAAAATGGCAAAGGCGGGCGGAATTTGGCGGAAACGCTGGAAACCGAACTGACCGAATTCCTCGATGGTGCGGGCCGCAAGATTTTGGCCAATGACGACAAGATGGATGAGGCGTTGCGCAAGATCGTGCGGCAAGTGTCGATGGAAGAGATCGGTAAAAAGCCGGAAGTCATCGTGGTGGTCAGCCGTTTGGCGGCTGAATAGACCAGTAAGGTATTGAAATACAAAGGGCCTCGCAGATTGCGAGGCCCTTTGTCATTCTGGGACTAGGTTTAGCCTTCGGATCCGGTGGCCGCCATTTCTTCCGGCTCATCCGCCGTCATCGTGGTGATTGCAAAGCTGCGCAGGATGAAATCGGGCACATGATCGCCCATGCCAACCACGCGCTCACCCGTATCACGGCCACCACGATAGTCGCGACGGTCATCGCGGCGCGGTTCATTGCGGGTATCGGCGCGGGGTTCCGCGCGATGCTCATGGCGCTGCTCAGAACGGCCCTCAGAGCGTTGCTCGCCACGCGGCTCGGCGCGGCGATCATCTTCGCGACGCGGGCGTTCTGTACGCTCGGGACGGGCGGTTTGTTCAACGCGCGCAGGCTGCTCGGCCGCCACTTCAACAACGGGTGTAGGAGCAACAACGGCTTCCACCGGTTTGTCCTCACGCGGGCCACGCTCGCGCGGACCACGACCACTGCGGCTGCGCGACGACGCGGAAGACCGTTCTTCACGGGCGCGTTCTGGCACATCGGATGCACCTTCCAGCGCGCCATCGGGAACCTCACCGCGCGGAATCGGTTGTTTCACCAAAGATTCGATGGCGTTGATGTATTTGTCATCCGAGGGCACCGCGATGGAATAGGCCTTGCCCAAACGGCCAGCCCGTCCGGTGCGGCCAATGCGGTGGACGTAATCCTCGGGGTGCGAGGGCACATCGAAGTTGAACACATGGCTGACCGCCGGAATATCCAAGCCCCGTGCCGCCACATCCGACGCCACCAGCAAATGCACCGAACCATCGCGGAAGCCGTCGAGGGTCTTGGTGCGTACCGATTGATCGAGATCGCCGTGGATCGGCGAGGCGTTAAAGCCATGCTGTTTCAAAGACTTCGAGACCACATCGACATCCATCTTGCGGTTGCAGAAGATGATCGCGTTGGTGCAGCTTTCACCCTCG
>CAYLYV010000267.1:0-3803 GCA_964387655.1 uncultured Cypionkella sp.
GCCCCGGCGTGATGACCCCCGGCGAATGCAAGATCGGCATCATGCCGGGCAGCATTTTCTCGAAAGGGTCGGTCGGGGTTGTGTCACGTTCCGGCACCCTGACCTATGAGGCTGTGAAGCAGACCACCGATGTGGGTCTGGGCCAAACCTCGGCTGTCGGCATCGGTGGCGATCCGATCAAGGGTTCGGAACATATTGATATTCTTGAGATGTTCCTCGCCGACCCCGACACCCATTCGATCATCATGATCGGTGAAATTGGTGGCGCCGCCGAAGAAGAAGCCGCGCAGTTCTTGGCCGATGAGAAAAAACGCGGCCGCTGGAAACCCACCGCAGGCTTCATCGCCGGCCGCACCGCCCCCGCTGGCCGCCGCATGGGCCATGCTGGCGCCATCGTGGCAGGCGGCAAAGGCGACGCCGAAAGCAAGATCGAGGCGATGAAAATGGCCGGGATCGTGGTGGCTGACAGCCCGGCGACTTTGGGCGAGGCTGTGCTGAAAGCGATCAAGGGCTGATCATGAGCAAGCTGTGCACCCTTTTTGCACTCCTTGCGGCGCTGGCAATACCTATGCCAGCGTCTGCACGCACATTGTCGGCGCAGGATGTGTTGACCGTTTGCCTGACCACGCCAAAAAGCCCCAAGGATGTGCTGGTTTATTTCTACGCGAATGGTTGGTCCGACATTGCCGAAGCCGACAGGCCCAAGCTGCGCGACAAAATTGCGCTGACCTTCTTGGCAACAAGCATTAAACCAAGTGCAGCAACCCTAAAAGAAACGGAATATTGGGCCAATCTTCAGAGCTACGCAGCCAAACTGATGGAATCCACAACGCAAGAGCCCTCTTTTGTCCTCTATCACGCCGAAACCGGGGCAATCCTAGTCTTGTTGCCGGATACAAAAGCGATGATGGGCTTGAACTGCTTCCTTTCGATTCCGACCGAAGCGACCAAAGCACAGGAATTCCATCCCAAACTGCCCGCGCCATCTGCCCCCGGAGTTTTTGAAACTAATCTCGACAGTTTCAACCTTCCAATATCGCGCGTGAAAATACTCACCAACAGTGTGTCGGTCAGCCAACCTGCGGTGGACGAAGCACTTGGTATCAAAACTAACATCTCAGCCGTCTTCTGGACATCAATCCAATATCCAGCATGGGCAGTGACCCCATAACCAACAATCTAGCGGGCGATGGGGGCAACCCCGCCGCCAAGGCCATCGGGCCAAATCCCACGGAGGCATCCAAATGACCGAACAATCCCCCAACAGCCAATTCCACGCCTCCAGCTTCCTGCAAGGCGCGAATGCGGATTATATCGACCAGCTCGCCGCAAGCTATGCGGCTGATCCGGCTTCGGTCGATGCGCAATGGGCGGACTTTTTCCGCTCGCTGTCCGAACCCGAGATGGACGCCAAACGGCAGGCCACCGGGCCGTCTTGGGGCCGTGCGGATTGGCCGCCCAGCCCTTCGGATGATATCACCGGGGCGCTGACGGGCGAATGGCCTGTGGCGGCGGAGCCTAAGGGGGCAGGCAAGAAGATCGTTGAGAAGGCGACAGAAAAGGGCGTCTCGCTGTCCGACGCGCAGGTGCAGCGTGCGGTGCTCGATAGCATCCGCGCCATCATGATCATCCGCGCCTACCGGATCCGGGGCCATTTGGCCGCCGATCTCGATCCGCTGGGGATGACCGATCGCGGCAACCACCCCGAATTGGAGCCGGTGTCTTACGGTTTCGCCGAGGCCGATATGGATCGCCCGATCTTCATCGACAACGTATTGGGGCTGGAATTTGCCTCGATGCGGCAGATCATCGACATCGTGAAGCGGACCTATTGCGGCACGTTCGCGCTGCAATACATGCATATTTCCGACCCGGCGCAATCGGCTTGGCTGAAAGAACGGATTGAGGGTTATGGCAAAGAAATCGCCTTCACCCGCGAGGGCCGCAAAGCCATCCTGAACAAACTGGTCGAGGCTGAGGGCTATGAGAAGTTCCTCCATGTCAAATACATGGGCACCAAGCGCTTTGGCCTTGACGGTGCCGAAGCCCTGATCCCGGCGATGGAGGCGATCATCAAGCGCGGCGGTGCGATGGGCGTGCGTGAGGTGATCTTTGGCATGCCGCACCGGGGCCGCCTGAACGTGCTGGCCAACGTCATGCAAAAGCCCTACCGCGCGATTTTCAATGAATTCCAAGGCGGCAGCTACAAACCCGAGGATGTCGATGGCTCGGGTGATGTGAAATATCACCTTGGTGCCTCGTCAGATCGCACCTTTGACGGCAACACCGTTCACCTCTCGCTGACCGCGAACCCCTCGCATCTCGAAGCGGTGAACCCGGTTGTACTGGGCAAGGTCCGCGCCAAACAGGATCAGTTCGGCGATACCGAGCGCAGCCAAGTGCTGCCGGTTCTGCTGCACGGCGATGCGGCCTTTGCAGGTCAGGGCGTTGTGGCCGAATGTTTCGGTCTGTCGGGTCTGAAAGGCCATCGCACCGGCGGGACCATCCATATCATCGTCAACAACCAGATCGGCTTTACCACGGCCCCGGCCTATAGCCGCTCGTCGCCCTACCCCACCGATATTGCACTGATGGTTGAAGCACCGATCTTCCACGTCAACGGTGATGACCCGGAAGCCGTTGTTCATGCAGCGAAAGTTGCCACCGAATTCCGCCAGACCTTCCACAAGGATGTGGTCTTGGATATCTTCTGCTATCGCCGCTTTGGTCACAACGAAGGCGACGAGCCGATGTTCACCAACCCGTCGATGTACACCACGATCCGCAAGCAAAAGACCACTTTGCAGCTTTACACCGACCGTCTGGTTGCCGATGGGCTGATCCCCGAAGGCGAGATCGAGGATATGAAGGCGGCGTTCCAAGCCCGCTTGAATGAGGAATTTGAGGTCGGCAAAGACTTTAAACCCAACAAGGCCGATTGGTTGGATGGTCGCTGGAAAGCGATGAAAACCAAGGACCTCGACAATTACCAGCGCGGTGAGACTTGGATCAAGCCCGAGACGATGGCCGAGGTTGGCGCAGCTTTGACGCGGATTCCCGAAGGCTTCGACATCCACAAGACCGTCGCGCGGCAGTTGGAAGCCAAGAAGAAGATGTTCGAGACCGGCACGGGCTTTGACTGGGCAACCGCCGAGGCTTTGGCCTTTGGCTCTCTGCAGGTCGAAGGTTTCCCGGTGCGGCTCTCTGGCCAAGACTGTACGCGCGGCACCTTCAGCCAGCGCCATTCTGCCTTCATCGACCAGACCACCGAAGAACGCCACTACCCGCTGAACCACATCCGTGCCGGGCAAGCGCGCTATGAGGTCATCGACTCGATGCTGTCGGAATATGCGGTTCTGGGCTTTGAATACGGCTATTCGCTGTCGGAACCCAATGCGCTGACGATGTGGGAAGCGCAGTTTGGCGATTTCGCCAATGGCGCGCAGATCATGTTCGACCAGTTCATCAACTCGGGCGAAAGCAAATGGCTGCGGATGTCGGGCCTCGTGTGTCTTTTGCCGCATGGCTATGAAGGTCAAGGGCCGGAACACAGCTCGGCCCGGCTGGAGCGTTTCCTGCAGATGTCGGCGCATGACAACTGGATTGTCGCCAACTGCACGACGCCGTCGAACTATTTCCACATCCTGCGCCGCCATATGCACCGTGACTTCCGCCAACCGATGATCTTGATGAAGCCGAAATCTTTGCTACGGCACCCGATGTCGATCTAATCCACATCGGATTTCACCGAAGCCATCTACTTCCCAAGGGTGTTTAGGGACGACGCGAAAAAGGGTCCATCC
>CAYLYV010000268.1:0-3737 GCA_964387655.1 uncultured Cypionkella sp.
CAGGATTGTCCCGAAGCTTACGACAAGGGCTCCCTGCACTGTGATCTGCTGATCATCGGCGCTGGCCCCGCTGGCCTGTCCGCCGCCTTGACCGCAGGTCGGGCTGGGGCACGGGTGATCTTGGCGGACGAAGATTTCCGCATGGGGGGCCGTCTGAACGCCGAAACGCTGGAAGTCGGCGGCACTGCGGGGGCCGATTGGGCCGCCAAAGCCGTGCTTGAACTCAGCACCCTGCCCAACGTCCGCCTGATGACCCGCACCACCGTCATCGGCGCTTTCGATCACGGCATCTACGGCGCAGTCGAGCGTGTCTCGGATCACCTCGCGCAACCGCTCCCCGGCAAGCCGCGCCAGATCCTGTGGCGCATCTACACCGCCCGCACCATCCTCGCTGCCGGGGCCACCGAGCGCCCGATTGCGTTTGAAAACAACGACCGTCCCGGCATCATGCTGGCGGGCGCCTTGCGCGCCTATGCCAACCGCTGGGGCGTCGCGGTCGGTGAAAAGGTGGCCGTGTTCACCAACAATGATGACGGCCTGCGCACCGTCGCCGACTTGAAAGCCAAGGGCCTTGATGTGGCCGTGATCGACGCTCGCAAAGGCGATGAGGTGATTGATTCCGCAGGCCGCCTGGGCCTGAAGAGCATCACCATCCGCCGTGCCAATGGCCAAACCGAAACCCTGCAAGTCTCTGCGCTCGGTGTCTCTGGCGGCTGGAACCCGAACCTCAACATCGCCTCGAACCATCGCGGTCGCCCGATCTGGGATGATCAAATCGCAGCCTTCATCCCCGCGCCGGAAAGCATCGCGGGCCTCACCTGTGTCGGCGCTGCGGCGGGTGCCTTCTCGACACATGCCGCGTTGACCACGGGCGCGACCCATGCGATTGCCGCCCTCGCCGATCTTGGCATCACGGCCACCGCCGACGTGCCGCAAGCCGAAGACGCCCCGCTAAATCTGACCCCGGCATGGTATGTCCATTCGGGCAAAGGCCGCGCATGGGTCGATCAGCAGAACGACGTGACGGTCAAGGATGTGAAGCTCGCCAAGCAAGAGGGCTTCATCTCGGTCGAACACCTGAAACGCTACACCACCCTCGGCATGGCGACCGACCAAGGCAAAACCGGCAATGTGCTGGGCTTGGCCGTGATGGCCGAACTGACCGGAAAGAGCATCCCCGAAACCGGCACCACGATCTACCGCCCGCCCTACACGCCCGTGGCGATGGGTGCTTTGGGCGGCCGCGCGCGTGGCCATGATTTCAAACCCACACGCCAGACCCCCAGCCACAAATGGGCCGAGGAAGAAGGCGCGATCTTCGTAGAAGTCGGCTACTGGCTGCGCGCCCAATGGCTGCCGCGCGCGGGCGAGACGACATGGCGGCAATCGGTCGACCGGGAAGTGCTGCAAACCCGTAAATCCGCCGGGATTTGCGACGTCACCACCCTCGGCAAGATCGACATCCAAGGCACCGATGCGGGGCTGTTTCTGGATCGCGTCTATGCCAATACCTTCGGCAGCTTGGCCGTTGGTAAGGTCCGCTACGGCTTGATGCTGCGCGAAGATGGCATGGTGATGGACGATGGCACCACCGCGCGGATGGGGCAGAACGAATATGTGATGACCACCACCACCGCCAACGCTGTGCCGGTGTTCCGCCATCTGGAATATTGCCGCCAAGTGTTGTGGCCTGATCTGGATGTGCAACTGATCTCGACGACCGAGGCTTGGGCGCAGTATTCCGTCGCCGGCCCCAACGCGCGGAAACTGCTGGAAAAACTGGTCGATCAGGATATCTCTGATGCCGCTTTCCCCTATATGGCCTGCGCACCGATTACCGTGCAAGGCACCCGCGCGCGGCTGTTCCGCATCAGCTTCTCGGGCGAACTCGCCTATGAAATCGCGGTGCCGACCCGCTACGGCGATGCGATGATCCGGGCTTTGGTGGAAGCGGGCCGCGAATTTGACGCGGTGGTGTATGGCACTGAGGCACTGGGCGTGATGCGGGTGGAAAAGGGCCATGTCGCGGGGAATGAGTTGAACGGTCAGTCTTCGGCGCTGAACATGGGCCTCGGTAAAATGGTGTCGCGCAAGAAAGACAGCATCGGCATGGTGCTGAGCCAGCGTGAGGGCATGACGGCCCCGAACGGCTATCGCCTTGTTGGCGTTATACCTGTCAACCCCAGTGAACCCCTGACCGCAGGCGCACACTTCCTCGCCAAAGGCGCTGAAGCGGTGGCGGCGAATGACGGCGGCTGGCTGACCTCGGTGGTTTATTCGCCGCATCTGGGCCATTCCATCGGCCTCGGCTATCTGAAATCTGGCGACAATCGCAAGGGCGAGCGGCTGCGCAGCGTCAACCTGCTGGCGAAAACCGATGTCGAAGTTGAAATCGTCAGCCCGCATTTCTTTGACCCTGAGGGGGAGCGTCTCCGTGGCTAATCCATTGAAATCCCTTACCCCCTTGGGCCATGATGCACCTGTGACCGAAACCATCGGTGCGGTGACGATCACCGAGAATACAGGCACGGCGCTGGCCTCTCTCGCCTCTCGCATGGGGTGCGAAGCCGCAGTGGCAAGCGCCGCACAAACCGCAGGCATCCCGCTGCCCGGCCCTGGTCGCGCCGAATCCGCCAGCACCTACGCCGCAATCTGGCTTGGCCCAGAGCAATGGATGATCGAGGCCGCCTTCGCGAGCCACGAGGACATCACCGCCATCCTGAAACCGATTTTCGGCGAGGCGGCTTCGATTACCGAACAAACCGACGCTTGGGTGCGTTTTGACCTGACCGCCCCCGACCTGCCCGCGCTGTTTGAACGGCTGTGCAACTACGATCTGCGCAGCAGTGGGGCAGGGGCCGCCACCCGCACCGTGATCGACCATCTGGGCTGCTATGTCATCCGGCGGACGGAAGCAGAAGTCACCATTCTCGGCCCGCGCTCCTCAGCGCACAGCCTGCACCATGCGCTCACGACTGCGGCAAAAGCGCTCTTCTAATTTCATCTGTCCCTAAATATCCCACAGGGGTCCGGGGGTGTGAAACCCCCGGCGACTGGCCGCAAGCCTAGTCGTTCGGCGGCATCGCCCCCGCCAGCCCCCGCAGCCCGACCAACCTCCGGCGCTCGTCATTCGGGTTGACCCCAAACGCCTCGGCATAATGCTTGGTCATCGGGGTGGAGCTGGCATAGCCCACCGATTGCGCGATCTCGCGAATGCTTTGCGTCGAATACAGCACCCGCTGCCGGGCTTTGCGCAGCCGCATCAGGCGGTAGTATTTCAATGGGCTTTGCCCCGTCGCCTGCTTGAAGCAACGCTCCAGATGCCGTTCCGACATAGCCAGTGCCTCGGCCACATCGGCGATCTGCAACGGGTCTTCGATATTCTCGCCAAAAATCGCAATCGCCGCGCGCACGGTGTCGGGCAGCAGATCATCGGTACCGCCCTGCTTTTGCACGGGAATTTTCTGCGCCGCATCTTCGGTGCGCACAAACGGATGCTGGAACCAGCAGGCCACTTCCGTCATCGTGTCGCGCCCCAAACGCTCCTCGATCAGCCGCAGCATCAGGTCGAACACCGCGCCCGCGCCGGAGGCCGTATAGCGCCGCCGATCCCGCAGGATCACGGCTTGCGACGCCTGCATCTCGGGGAACTCGCCCTTGAACGCCGCCTCATAGCACCAATGCACCGACACCGCGTGTTTCTCCATCACACCGGAGCGCCCCAGCGGGAAAATTCC
>CAYLYV010000269.1:0-3682 GCA_964387655.1 uncultured Cypionkella sp.
GGCGCCAATTGGCCCAAGAGTGGCGCCTGTCGGGACGTCCGGCGCGCATAAGGCGCAGCCACCGCGGTGTCGTGATCAGAAAACGTACGACGACAGCAATCCGTGTTCGAACATCGCCATCGACAGACATTGAGCTCGATCCAAACCGCTTGGCCCTGAGCGGGAAAGTCCTCGATCCGCCGCCGTCTCCAACCATGTCGCTGCCTTGAGGGCGTCCCGCATTCAGGGCAGATGCCATTCGGAGCCAGTCTGCCAGATACGACCCACACACCCGTCTCAGTCTGGCGGACCTTACCCAACAGCACGCTGCTGGTGGGTGCCCAATGCTTCTTCGATACCACTGCTACATCCCTTCAATCTGTGAAGCTTGTTCAGACTGTGACACACAAATTGAGGATGAGCCTATTTAAGGACAACGCGACATTAAGACAGTTTTTCAAAACCACCGTCTTGCTTTGCCCGGTATCCTGAAGGTGTCTTGCCGAACATCGCCTTGAACAGACGCGAAAACTGGGCTTGGTCGGAAAATCCAAATCGGTAAGCGATTTCCGCAATGGCGGCCGGATTTGGCAATTCCAATATGTCGCGCGCGGCAATCAAGCGTTGTTCACGGATATATTGCGACACCGTGATGTTCGCCCCGGAAAACAACTCGTGCAGATAGCGTTTGGAAATACCGCAGGCATCGGCAACCAAATCTGGCGATAACGCAGGATTGGCGAGGCTGGTACGGATCATCGCTTCGGCACGGCGCAGATGAGCCTCCCGCACCGAAGATCGCGCCCCTTCGTGGGCATCGGACTGCCCGTTGAGGGAAAGGGCCAAAAGCTCGATCAAATGGCGTCCCAGAACTTGCGAGCTGTTATTGTCCTGTGGGGCATGAGTAAAGATTTGTTGGGCGAACATTGTAAACAACCCGCCCACGCCGTTACTTCCGTCAAATATCTTGGCGCAAAACCGATCGGGGTGGCGCAGCTTTTCACTCAGCACCGCCTTGGATATTTTCAAGACGCAAAGCTCATTCGCGGCACCATATGAGAATTTGTAAGGCTCATCCCCGCGTTCCAACAAAAACCCGCCCGGCTCGCAGCGCACGTCGCGGCCAAGCTGGCGAAAATCTACCGGGCTGCGACGGGGAATCGTGATCAGGTATTCTTCTTCTACGGCCCCTGAAATGTGGCGGGGGCGGCGTTCATATTGCATTGACGCAGTTTGCAGGCGGGAAATCGAAACCGGCCCGATGACGCGGCGTTCTAGCTGGCCATTGAACGTGGCGGCATCGCCAAAGGTAAGTTGCAGCGGAAAATAGGTTTCGGCAATGACGGCATTCCACTGCGCCGCTCGTTGGACTGGTGGCGTTGTGGCAGTGCTATGCGTGGTCACGGTCATGCAAACGCTCTCCCAAAAACGTTTCCCTCAGCCTTTTTGGTAAACCTCATGCTCGGAGCGTGCAAGATTATTTCGGCTTGCCGTGGCAGGGGTGCGCTGGCTGACAAGGGCTGGTGCGCTGTCTAACAAATCGGCGGTTTTTCTGCACGCAACGACAAAAGATCGCGCGCCCTAACGCAATACTGCATGGCTGCTTTGCGTCAGGGTAAATGCAGAAAAACAAGAGGCCGAAGAATCGGCACGACCCAGGGGGAACCATAAACGTCAGGCCTTCGGGCTTGGCCCCTGATCCGTGCGCCATTCGACGGCATCTTTCCAAGGGGAGATGGACGATGACCAAACGCAAGGTGGACCCGATCACGCTGTCAGTGGTGCGCGGGGTGCTGGAGACGACGCAGCGCGAAATGACGCTGACATTGGAACAGACGGCGCGCAGTTCCGTCTTCAACCTTGCGCATGACTATTCGACCGCCCTTTTCAATGCGACCCCTGAGATGATCTTGCAAGGCCAGGACATTCCGATCCACCTTGGCAGCCTTATCCCGGCGATGAAATCGGTCGCCAAGTATTTTGACGGCGATATCCATGACGGCGACCTGATCTTGCACAACGACCCGGAATATGGCGGGTCGCACATCATCGACACCTGCATGTATTATCCGGTGTTCTATCATGGTGAGCTGGTGTTCTGGACCGTCTGCAAAGGCCACTTGACCGACATCGGTGGCCCGGTGCCTGCTGGCTATAACCCCGCTGCCAAAGAGATTTTCGCCGAAGGTCTGCGCATCCCGCCAATCAAGCTGTGGGACAAGGGTAAGCCGCGCCATGACGTGATGAACCTGCTGCTAACCAATATGCGCGCCCGCCGCGACCAAGAGGGAGACTTCAACGCTTTGATCGGGGCCTGTCAGGTCGGTGCGCGCAACCTGCGCAATCTGATGGACAAATACGGCAAGGAAACGGTGCAAGAGTGCATTGCTGAACTCTTGGACATGGCCGAAGCCCACATGCGTAAGTTGATTGCCGCCGTACCGGATGGCACTTACAGCGGCACCGCCATTTTGGAAGATGCGGGCCACGGCTTTGGTGATTTTGAAATCACCGCCGAGGTGACGATCAAGGGCAATGGCGTTCACATCACCATCGCCTCGCCGCCGCAAATTCCGTATTTCATCAACAGCTATGAGGGCAACAGCTACTCCGGCGTCTATCTTGGCCTGATGATGTTCGCGCAGCTGCCGCCTCCTTATAACGAGGGGCTGTATCGCTGTGTGACGGTGGACATGGGCCCCAAAGGCTCGCTGTGCAATGCCAAGTCGCCTGCGCCGCACATGAATTGCACCACCACGCCGATGGAAACCCTGACCGATGCAGTACGTCTGGCCTTTGAACAGGCGGCCCCTGACAAGGTTTGCGCAAGCTGGGGCCACGCCAACGGTTGCAATATCGCGGGCTGGGACAAGCGGCACGATGAGGAATATGTGACGATGGTGCTGGCCTCGGTCATCTCGGGCGCGGGCGCCACGGCGTCGCAGGACGGTTGGCATGCGGTGGGGCCAGAGTGTTGCTTTGGCGCGCTGACCTCCGGCGATATCGAGATGCTGGAACACAGCTATCCGATCATCATCCACCGTTACGGCTTGATGGAAGACAGCGGCGGCGCTGGCAAGAACCGGGGCGGCTCGGGCACTTGCTGGGAGGTTGAACCGCTGGACGCCCCGATGACTCTGATCACCTTTGGCGAGGGCCGCCGCATTCCGGCGATGGGGGCGGCCGGGGCGAAATCGACCATGATCGCGCAAAAGGTCGGGCGGCTGGAACTGACGCGAAATGGCGGGGTCGAGATCATCACCAACAACGTGATCGAAACCATTCAACCGGGACAGCGCGCCGCCAACCGTAATCCCGGCGGCGGAGGCTTTGGCAACCCGTTTCAGCGCGATGTGCAAAAGGTGGTCGAGGATGTTCGCAACGGCCTGGTCAGTCTGGATGGGGCGCGCCTGGATTATGGCGTGGTTATCACCGACCGCGACACACTGACGGTCGATACCGCCGCCACCGCAAAACTGCGCGCCGCCTAACCCGCATTTCACACCGACACGCTTGCCGATTGGTCGCGCCGCCGCGCTGCGCCCGCTGGCATGTCACACCCTGAAAGGATCACTTCCATGCAGAACCAATACCGTCTTGGCATCGACGCGGGCGGCACCTTCACCGACTTCATTCTGGCCGATCGCAAGGGCGAGGTGCGGATTTTCAAGGCGCTTTCGACGCCGAACGATCCCACCCTTGC
>CAYLYV010000270.1:0-3655 GCA_964387655.1 uncultured Cypionkella sp.
AAGAAGAACACCAGTTTTGGCTTATCCGGGTCGCCAACCTCGGGCAGGTTTTCAAACAGTTCCGACAACAGCCACAGCAGGAAGGTCGCATACAGTCGGGGCGAGTTCATCAGCTTTTCCGCCGCCAAAATGTTGATCATCCCGGCACCATTGGCGTCGCAGCGCATCAGATCCGCCAGATCCAGCGCGGGTTCGCCAAACATCTCGGCAGCGCCTTGGTTCTCCAACACCAGCAAACGCCGCTGGATCGCGCCAACCGAGGTCGGCGAAACCAAACCGAAGCGGCCCGAAATCTCGGTCGCATGTTCGGCCACGAAGGCCAGCAAGGCTTGCAGGTCCTTCAGATCAAGCAGCGGCAGTTTTTCTTCATCGGCCAACCGGAAAGCGACATTCAGCACGCCCTCTTGCGGTTCGGTCAACTCTAACAGGCGTGAGAGCAGCAGCGGCCCCATCTCGGCGACAGTGGCGCGGATCGGGTGGCCTTTTTCGCCAAACATATCCCAGAATGTCACTGGGAAGGCGCGGTATTGCAGATCAAGCCCGATGGTCGCGGCGCGTTTCATAAAGCTGTCGTGCAGTTTCTGGCTGGTCGAACCTGCAGCAGCAAGTCCCGCAAGATCGCCCTTCACATCGGCCATGAACACCGGCACACCTTCGGCCGAGAAACCCTCGGCCAGCACTTGCAAGGTCACGGTTTTGCCAGTGCCGGTTGCCCCTGCAATCAAGCCATGGCGGTTGCCGTATTTCAGCAGCAGGTTCTGCGGCACACCATAAGATTCACCGCCGCCGCCCACAAAAATCGTCTCGCCCATGCTGCCACCTTTTGCACGATCCAAAGTTGCCAGACGCAACCGTTCCCGGTCAAAATACATTGTTAACCTGACTCTGCCAGTCTTGATCTTGCCCCGAACACGCTCCGGTGTTCGTAGAGGTGACTTCCTCCCTGTCCGACTGCCGCGCTGGTCAAACAGCGCGGCTTTTTCCATCCCGGGACTGTCACAATCAGTTACAATTCCAGTTGACGCGGATTTGAAAGCGCCGTAGCGTCTGCCTCACAAGTCGGCCAGTCCGACAGGGAGAATAAGAAAAGTTGAAAAAGGGTCGGCTGTCCGGCCCTTTTTCCTTTTGTAATACCCGGTTAGCAGGATCGTTTCAGTCGTGATCGCCGCAGCCATTTTTCGCCCATGCGCGCGAAGACGTGATGTTTTTTCCCGCTGACTTCCCGGCTTTGCCATGCTATTGCCCAGCCAAACAATCAAGAAAGAGACAGTGATGTCGATGACGACTCTGCACCGTTCCCTCGCGTTTTCGCTCGGTCTGGCCTTTGCGGCCGCGACGTTCCCAGCCCTTGCACAAGAGGCCGTTCCGGCTGATCCGGCCCCCACTGCAACGGTCGACACCACCGCTCCGGCGACAGAAGATCTAAACATGGGCGTTGACAGCAACACGCCGCCCGCGCCGCTGACGCAAGAAGCGGCGACAGAGGGTCAGATTTACCAACTCGCCACCTTCGATGCTTGGGCGCAGCGCTGCACCAAGATGAAAGACGGCTCGGATCCTTGCGAGCTGTATCAGTTGTTGAAGGACAAAGATGGCACCAATGTTGCCGAAATCAGCATGTTCGCGCTGCCCGCTGGTGGCAAAGCGGCGGCAGGGGCAACGATCATCGCGCCGCTGGAAACGTTGTTGACTGCCAATCTGGCGGTGTCGGTCGATGGCAGCAAGGCCAAAATCTACCCGTTCACCTTCTGCGCGCAACTGGGCTGCGTGGCACGCGTCGGCTTTACGGCGGATGAAGTGGCACAATTCAAAAAGGGCACCAAGGCCACCATCACCATCGTTCCGGCTGCAGCACCGGATCAAAAGGTTGAACTGGCGGTTGAGCTGAAAGGCTTCACGGCGGGCTATGAAGCTGTCGCCGCAACCATGCCGAAGAAGTAAGAACTGACGCAGAATAGAATAAGCCTGCCCCGGTTTGGGCGGGCTTATTCATGGGTTTTGACCTGATTACGCCGCTTTGCGCAACACCAGCACCGCGTTCAAGCCGCCAAAAGCAAACGCATTCGACATCACCACATCCACCGGAACCTCACGCGCCTGATTGGGCACCACGTCGAGCGGACATTCCGGGTCTGCGACCTCATAGCCAATCGTCGGTGCGATCACGCCCTGCTGCAAGGCCATCAGGCAGGCGAGCAACTCCACAGCCCCGGTGCCGCCAATCAAATGGCCGTGCATGGATTTGGTCGAGGACAGCATGACACTTTCCGCCGCAGGCCCGAACACCTGGGCAATCGCGGCACATTCGGTTTTATCATTCGCCGCCGTGCCGGTGCCATGCGCGTTGATATAGCCCACAGCCTCCGGTGCGACCTTTGCATCCCGCAACGCCAGCCGGATCGTCCGCGCCGCCCCTTCCTGTGACGGCATCACAATGTCCGAGGCATCCGAGGTCATCGCAAAACCGATCACTTCGGCCAAAATCTGAGCCCCGCGCGCGCGGGCATGGTCGTAATCTTCAAATACAAAGATCGCTGCCCCCTCGCCCTGCACCATGCCGCTACGGTTCAGACTGAACGGACGGCAAGCGGTTTGCGACATCACCCGCAGCCCCTCCCACGCCTTGATGCCGCCAAAGCACAGCATGGATTCCGACCCACCAGTCACCATGACCTTGGCCCCGCCGCCCCGGATCGCCTGAAACGCCAAACCCATCGCGTGATTGGAACTCGCGCAGGCGGTGGATACGCTAAAGCTTGGTCCGCGCAGCCCGAATTGCATTGCAACATGGCTGGCCCCGGCGCTGTTCATCAGCTTCGGCACCACAAACGGATGCACGCGGTTTTTATCCTCGGCATAGACGGCGCGGTAACTCTCGTCCCATGTGTTGACGCCCCCCGCTGCCGTGCCCAGCACGACCCCAGACTCGTCACCCAGATCGCCGTCAAAAACCAGCCCAGACTGCGCAATCGCCTGCTCTGCTGCCGTCAGTGTGAACTGGGTAAACCGATCATACAGAGTGATCTGCTGGCGGCTGAACAAAGCCTCAGCTTCCCAATCGCGCACTTGGCCGCCGATCTGGATGCTCAGCCGGTCCTTGTCGCGAATATCCAGCGCGCCAATGCCACAACGACCTTCTGCAAAGGCTTCATAGGTGCCTGCCACATCGCGCGCCAAGGCGTTGACCGTGCCTGCCCCGGTGATGACAACCCGCCTCATGCGGCTTTCTGGGAGATCAGGCCCTCAACCGCCGCGACAATCGAGGCCACCGAGCTCAGATCAAAGCCGCTTTTCGACGGCTCATTGGCATTGAACGGCACCGAGATGTCAAACGCCTCCTCAATCGCAAAGATCGTCTCGACCAGACCAAGGCTGTCGATGCCAAGACTATCAAGCGATTGCGCCGGGTCAATATCAGCGACATCCAGCACCGCCTGCTCGGCAATAATCGCGATCACTTGGGCCTCAACGCTGATCACTTGGCTTTGCATGTTCATCGGGTTTCCTAACCTGTCCGTTTGCCCTGTTTAATCAACATCAGGTAACAGAGATATGGCCTTCTCCAATTCCGCGACTTTTGCGCTCAGCCGAGGCAGGCGGCGCAGCGCCTTTTGCATCTCGACATGGGTTTCCATCTTGACCGCCGGATAGCCCA
>CAYLYV010000271.1:0-3234 GCA_964387655.1 uncultured Cypionkella sp.
CAGTGATAGCCGAGCTGGGCGAGGTCGCGCGCTACCGCAAGCGAAGCGGGACCGCCACCGACCAGCGCGATGCGCTTGCCGTTCTTCGCCAGCGGCTTTGGCATCCGGTGCTTGACGTCGTCCTTGAAGTCGGCGGCAACGCGCTTGAGGCGGCAGATGGCAACCGGGGTTTCCTCGACCCGGCCGCGGCGGCACGCCGGCTCGCACGGTCGATCGCAGGTGCGCCCCAGAATTCCGGGAAACACGTTCGATTTCCAGTTGATCATGTAGGCGTCGCTGTAACGCCCCTCGGCAATCAAGCGGATGTATTCGGGGACGGGCGTGTGGGCGGGGCAGGCCCATTGGCAATCGACTACTTTGTGAAAGTAGTCCGGCGCCGAGATGTCAGTCGGTTTCATTCCTACCTTATCCGCGCAATTTCAAGGAAAGCGCGGCCTTATCTTTGCCGGTGAACGCTCAACCGGCGTTCTTGTGGTTTTTGAATTGGATCATGGGTTTATCTTATTAGAGCCATTCCAGACCTACAAAGGCAAATTTGCGCGATCTCCATCTTTCAACCGCATGGAGGCGCGGCGTTATTGTCGCACACTGATGTGGCAGTGCAGCATGTGCAGTGCAGCTTAACCATGACGGGTTTGACCCTGCGCGCAAAAAGGCTCGCACGCGTCGCGCGCGTGGAACGCGCAGATCCATTCAGACCAGTCGCAACATCGCTCCGCTGGCCGCCAGCAGGACGACCACGATCCAGGGAGCGAACTTCCAGACCGTAAGCAGAAGGAAGCCCGCCAACGCGATGGTGAAATCGCGCGGGCTCAGCACGGCGCTGGTCCAGACCGGATTGTAGAGTGCGGCCCCGAGTATGCCGACGACGGCCGCGTTGGTGCCGCGCATCGCGGCCTGGGCGGCGGGGCGCAGTCGCAACGCATCCCAGAATGGCAGCATGCCATAGACCAGCAGCAGTCCCGGCAGCGACAGCGCGACCAGTGCAATTGTCGCTCCGGCGAGGCCGTTGGGAGCAGGTCCCATGACGGCGCCGAGATAGGCTGCAAAGGTGAACAGCGGTCCCGGCACCGCTTGCGCCATGCCGTAGCCGGCGAGGAAATCCGCATTGCTGACCCAACCCGGCGTGACGACCTCCGCCTGCAACAGCGGCAGCACGACATGGCCGCCGCCGAACACCAATGCCCCGGACCGGTAGAACGCGTCGAACAGGGCCAGGGCTTGTGAGCCGGTCTGCGCCGCCATCAGCGGCGTGATCACGAACAGGGCCGCAAAGATGACAAGTGCGGCCGCGCCGTGTCGATGGGAAACCGAAAAGCCGAGATGGCCGGCAGGCGCGGGACCAGTTCCCCGGCACAGCACGAGCCCCGCGACAGCCCCAAGCGCGATCGCGCTGATCTGGCCAAACGATCCGCCGACAAAGACCACGATGGCGACGGCTGCCAGTGCGATGGCGGCCCGTTCGCGATCGGGCGTCAGGCTGTTTGCCATGCCCCAGATCGCCTGCGCCACCACGGCGACCGCCACCAGCTTGAGGCCATGCAGAATGCCTTCGGCTACCGGGCCGGTCAGCGCGGTCGCGCCCATCGCGAACGCGAACAGGATGATGGCGGACGGCATGGTGAAGGCGGACCAGGCCGCCAATCCGCCGAGCAGGCCGTTGCCGCGCAGGATGCCGAGGGTGAAGCCGACCTGGCTGGAGGCCGGCCCCGGCAGGAACTGGCAGAGTGCGACGACGTCGGCATAGCTGCTTTCACTCAGCCATTTCCGCCGTTCGACGAACTCGGTCCTGAAGTAACCGAGATGTGCAATCGGGCCGCCAAACGACGTCAGCCCGAGTTTGAGGAAGGCGGCGAATACTTCGGCGATGCTGCCAGCGGGCCTCGGGTCGTTCATGGCAATCGGGCCTCGATCGTTCCCGCTAGCTCGCGAGGTCGCTCCTGGCGATATCCCACATCAGGCGGTAGACGCCGCTGGAAACCACCAGCGGCTTCAGCGCGGCGTTGTCGGTGAACCGTGAAGCCGCTGCCGGCACCGCGCCAACGTCGGTGGCGTCCATCAGCACGAACCAGTCCGCCGCCCCCGGATTTGGCCCGGAAGGATCGCCGGTTCTCGGCTTCCACCACCCCCGGGAGGCGGACGCCACCGCACGCCTCGCATGGCAATTCGACCTTCCCGCCTGTGTGATCGTGAAGCATAACAATCCCTGCGGGGTGGCCTGCGCCATGACCCCCCTGGAAGCCTTCCAGAAAGCCCTGGATTCTGACCCCGTGAGTGCCTTTGGGGGCATCGTGGCCTTCAACCGCCCGGTGGATGCAGAGGTCGCCCAGGCCATGGCCCCCACGTTCTGGGAGGTGGTGTTGGCGCCCGGTTTCACCCCCGAGGCGATGTCCATCCTGGGCACCAAGAAACAACTTCGGCTCCTGGAAACCTCCCAGGGCTGGCCCCTGCCCACCCTTGGGCTGGATGTTCGCGCCATCGGTGGAGGCTACCTCGTTGAGCGCCCCGACGCTGGCGTCAAGGCCTTCCAGGCCTGGGACCTCAAGGCACAGGGTCGCGGTCCTGCACCCCTCGAGGTGGACTTGGTCCTGGCACAGCAGGTGGCCAAGACCGTGAAATCCAACAGCATCGTCCTGGTGAAGGACGGGGCTACGGTGGGCATCGGTGCGGGCCAGATGAGCCGCGTGGACTCCGTGGAACTCGCATGCCGAAAGGCCGGGGAGCGCGCCAAGGGCGCCGTCCTGGGCAGCGACGCCTTCTTCCCCTTTGCCGATGGCATCGAGCTCGCCGCCAAGGCCGGTGTCACGGCCATTGTGGAACCTGGTGGATCCGTTCGGGACGCGGAGGTGATCGAGGCAGCCCAGCGTCTAGGGCTTTGGCTCTACTTCACGGGAATGCGCCACTTCAGGCACTGAGACGTTTCCTGGCCAAACCGCCGCGGGCCCCCGCCCGATGACGAGGGCGATGCGATTCAAAACCTACCCATGGGTGAAACTGTGATGAAGACCTCTGAACTCCGCAAGCGTTTCCTGGACTACTTTGCGCGACAGGACCATCGGGTGGTGTCTTCCAGCCCCGTGGTGGGCCCCGCGGATGACCCCACGGTGATGTGGACCAATGCGGGCATGGTGCAGTTCAAGGATGTTTTTCTGGGAAAAGAGAAGCGGGAGTACCGCCGGGCTGCCAGCAGCCAGAAGTGCCTGCGGGCCGGAGGCAAGCACAACGATCGGGAGA
>CAYLYV010000271.1:3244-3588 GCA_964387655.1 uncultured Cypionkella sp.
GCTTTGGCGATTACTTCAAGTCTGAGGCCATCCACTTTGCCTGGGAGTTCGTCACGGGCCCAATCTCGGAAGGCAACCTGGGTCTCGATCCCGAAAGGCTCTGGGTGACCGTCTTCGAGGGCGCCGAAGGCGTTCCAGCGGACAGCGAAGCAGAGGAGCTGTGGAAGGCCGTCGGCGTGCGCCCGGACCGGATCCTCCGCTTCGGCAAGAAGGACAACTTCTGGCAGATGGGGGACACGGGCCCCTGCGGACCATGTTCCGAAATGCACTACTTCCGCCCCAAGGATCTCGCGGGGAACCGCGCGGACCTGGTGAACGGGGATGGAGACGACGTGATGGAGATC
>CAYLYV010000272.1:0-3546 GCA_964387655.1 uncultured Cypionkella sp.
TGTGGAGCGTGTGTTCCCGCTGTATTCGACCAACATCGACAGCATCGAAGTGGTCCGCCGTGGCCGCGTCCGCCGCGCCAAGCTGTATTACCTGCGCGATCGTCGCGGCAAGTCGGCCCGGATCGTCGAAGACACCAACTACAAAGCCAAAGCCGAGTAAGGAGCAGAGCGATGAAAGACGGAATTCACCCCGACTATCACACCATCACCGTCAAAATGACCGATGGCACCCTGTTCCAAGCCAAAACCACTTGGGGCAAAGAAGGCGACCAAATGGCGCTGGACATCGACCCGCTGGCACACCCGGCCTGGACCGGTGGCTCGGCCAAACTGATGGACACCGGCGGCCGCGTGTCGAAGTTCAAAAACAAATACGCCGGTCTGGGTTTCTGATCCCAACCGCTGCAAGAAAACGGGGCGTCTCTGCGGAGGCGCCCTTTTTCATTGCGCTCCGTGACACCACTTCCCGCTTCCCCTTTCCGCCGCTATCCGTATAGGAAGCCTGATAGACCAAAGGGGACACGCGGCATGGCGCATATCATCGTTGTCGGCAATGAAAAGGGCGGTTCGGGCAAATCGACCACCTGTATGCATGTCGCAACCGCTTTGTGCCGGATGGGGCATCGGGTTGGCGCGCTTGACCTTGATCTGCGGCAGAAATCCTTTGGTCGCTATGTTGAGAACCGCCGCGCTTTCCTCGCCCGCTCGGGTCTCGATCTGCCGACGCCGGATTACCGCGATCTGCCCGAAGTTGAACCGGGGTCCTTGGCGCAGGGTGAGAACGCCTTTGACGCGCGGTTGTCGGCTGCGGTTGCGCAACTGGAAGCGGTTTCCGATTTCATCCTGATCGACTGCCCCGGCAGCCATACGCGCCTGAGCCAAGTCGCCCATTCCCTAGCCGATACGCTGATCACCCCCCTGAATGACAGCTTCATCGACTTTGATTTGCTCGCCCGCGTCGATGCCGAAACGGGAAAGGTCAAAGGCCCGTCCATCTATTCTGAAATGGTCTGGAACGCGCGGCAACTTCGCGCACAGGCTGGTTTAAAGCCCATTGACTGGATCGTGCTGCGCAATCGCCTCGGCGCGCAGCAGATGCATAACAAGAAGAAGGTGGGTGCCGCGCTGGAGGAGCTTTCCAAGCGCATCGGCTTCCGCGTCTCGCCCGGTTTTTCCGAGCGGGTGATCTTTCGCGAACTCTTCCCGCGCGGTCTGACCCTGCTGGATCTGAAGGATACCGGGGTGGATCAACTCAACCTGTCCAACATCGCCGCTAGGCAAGAACTGCGCGATCTGATGAAAGAGCTTAAGCTTCCAGGGGTGACAGTCTCGTTCTGAACAGCATCGGCTGGGCTTCGCGCCGCGCCTCACGGGTGCGGGTGCGTTCCAGACGCATCTCGAACATGTCGGGGCCAGCTTCGGCCTTGCGGGTGAACAGGCCAAACCGGGCGAACAGGGCATATCCGAATTTCATGGTGATCTCCTGGGGCGGTCATTTCGATGAGCCCAATCTGGAGTTGAATCGCGGCGGGAAAATGTCCGGCTAGCGTTGGTTTCGGGCCGATTTTACAGCCGTGGAAACAGTGGGTTTCCAATGCGGCCTTGCTTGGCCCCGGCTTGGGCGTGCCATAAACCTCAAATCACGCTACGAAAGCCAGCACATCGCCGGCGACCGCCGCGCGTCCTTAGGGGGTAATCGCAGAAATTTCAACGCAAAATCATAGCATTACCACTATGTTTCGGTCTCGACATCCCCTTCCACCAATTCGCCCTCCAAAAACCGCTCAAAGGCGTCCAGATCAACCGGCTCGAATTGCCCGAAGCCTTGCATCCAGACGCTGGCACTGCGCATCGCATCCGGCTCTAGCTTGCACCAAATCACGCGACCGCGCTTTTCGCGGCTGATCAGGCCTGCCTCGGCCAGAATACCGAGATGCTTGGAAATCGCCGTCAGGCTCATCTGAAAAGGCTCGGCCACATCGGTGACGGCCATGTCGTCTTCGAGCAACATCGCCAAAATCGCCCGCCGCGTCGGGTCGGCGAGGGCGGAGAAAACGGTGTCAAGATTGGTGGCCATGACGCGACTATCACAAGTGCTTACAGGATCGTCAACCAAATGGTTGAATATGCAAGGCGCTGCAATGGCAGGAAAATTGTAGGCTGGATTTCCAACTCGCCGCTGTAACCTCAAACAAAATCAACACCTTACCCGGCCGTTTCGCCGCTTGACTCAAAGCCCCCCAATCCGTAGGTATCCCCCAACCCTCTGGAGGCTTTTGCCGTGGTATCTGACGCAGATCGTGAGCGCCTTGCCGCCCTCGAAAAGCGGATCGAAATCGCCAAAGCCGCCGCCGCGCCCCGGCGCAGCGCGAATGAGGATAAGCATCGTCAGGCCCAGTTGGCGTGGCGCATGGTGATTGAACTTGTGGCCGGTCTTTTGATCGGTTTTGGCATCGGATACGGGCTGGATACCTTGTTTGGGACCATGCCGATATTCTTGGTGCTGTTCGTGTTGGCAGGGTTTGCGGCAGGGGTGAAAACCATGCTGCGCTCGGCAAAAGAGATGCAGGACAAAGCGACCGCTGCGGCGGTTGACCCGCAACAAAACGCCACTCCGGTGGCCGACGATGAAGAGGAAGACTGACGTGGCAGCCGAAGCGCATGAAGGTGGTTTGTCGTTCCATCCGCTCCAGCAGTTTGAGGTTCATCCGCTGTTTGGCGATGGCCCGATCCACTGGTACACCATCACCAACGCAACCGTTTGGCTTCTGTTGGCCGCTGTTGCGGTGATCGGCGTGTTCGTTCTGGGCTCGGCTGGTCGTAAGATGATCCCGTCGCGGATGCAGTCGATCGGTGAGATGGGCTATGATTTCGTGCACAATATGGTCATCGACGTGACTGGCGAAGATGGTGCGAAATACTTCCCCATGGTGATGACTTTGTTCCTGACCATCGTGTTCTCAAACCTGCTTGGTCTGCTGCCCGGATCGTTCTCGCCAACCTCGCATATCGCGGTCACGGCGATCATGGGTGTGGGTGTGTTCCTGTTCGTCACCCTGCTGGGCTTCTGGAAACATGGCTTCCACTTCCTCGGCCTGTTCTGGATGAAAGACGCGCCGCTGATCCTGCGCCCGATCATCGCGGTCATCGAGTTGATCTCTTACTTCGTGCGCCCCGTCAGCCACTCCATTCGTTTGGCGGGCAACATCATGGCAGGCCACGCGGTTATGAAAGTGTTCGCCGCCTTCGCGCCGATGATCCTGATTTCGGGGATCGGTGTGCTGGTGACACCGGTGTCGGTTCTGGCCATCACAGCGATCTACGCGCTGGAGGTTCTTGTGGCCTTCATCCAAGCCTATGTCTTTACCATCCTGACCTGCGTTTACCTGAAAGATGCGCTGCATCCGGGTCACTAACGCCAGTCTTAACCTCATCTAACCTATTCCATCGTAAGGAGAATATCATGGATCTCGCAACCGCGGCCGCACTCGGCAAATTCATCGGCGCTGGTCTGGCCGCTATCGGTTCCGGCGCTGCCGCAATCGG
>CAYLYV010000273.1:0-3544 GCA_964387655.1 uncultured Cypionkella sp.
GCGGTAGCCGAGGTGGCGCCGTCATTATAGAGCGGGCGGACGCCGGAATAGGTCCAGACCACAGCATCGCGGGTGACGGGCTTGGCGAAGTATTGGCTGGCGAAATCAAGCAGGTAGTCGCGTTCCTCATCGGTGCAATGCGCGTCACCGGGAGCGGATTGGTGATCTTTGTCGGTGGTGCCGATCAGGGTGAAATCTTGCTCATACGGAATGGCGAAGATGATGCGGCCATCGCTGCCTTGGAAGAAATAGCAGCGGTCGTGATCGTAGAGCTTGCGGGTGACGATATGGCTGCCGCGCACCAGACGCACGCCCTCGGTCGAGTTGATGCGGGCGACGTTGCGGATGATGTCTTCGACCCAGGGGCCACCGGCATTGACCAAAGCACGGGCGGTGTGGGTGGTTTGACCTTGCGGGCCTTCGGTGGTGATCTGCCACAGATCGTCTTGGCGGGTGGCATGGGTGACGCGGGTGCGGGTGTGGATTTTTGCGCCGCGCTGGGCGGCGTCGCGGGCGTTCAGCGACACCAGTTTGGCGTCTTCGATCCAGCAGTCGGAGTATTCATAGGCATGGGCGAAGCGTTTTTGCAGCGGGCGGCCTGCGGGATCGGTTTTCAGATCGAGGGTGCGGGTGGCGGGCAGGATTTTGCGCCCGCCAAGGGTGTCATACATGAACAGGCCCAGCCGGATCAGCCAAGCCGGGCGGCGGCCGCGCGTCCACGGCATCAGCCGGGCCATCAGCTTGCCGGTGGGGGTTTCGCCTTCGAACCGCATGTCGGGGTGATAGGGCAGCACGAAGCGCATCGGCCATGAGATATGCGGCATGGCGACCAGCAGGGTTTCGCGTTCCTCGAGGGCTTCACGGACCAGACGGAACTCGAAATACTCCAGATAGCGCAGCCCGCCGTGGAACAGTTTGGTGCTGGCCGAGGAGGTTGCCTGCGCCAGATCGCCTTGCTCGGCCAGTGTCACCGACAAGCCGCGACCGACCGCGTCGCGCGCGATTCCGCAGCCGTTGATGCCGCCGCCGATGATGAAAAGATCGACCGTTTCGGGCCGTTGCTGCGTGGTCAAGCTAAGTCTCCTCCCTAGCGAGACTTAGGCTGAAGCAATCGCGCTGGACGGTCAACTATTATTTTCGATTTTGCGCGAATTGCAAAAAAGCGAACATTTGTCGTGCGATGATTGCGCTATCTGCTTTGATTGTGCTACATTATTCCGAAATTCGCACAAATTCGCGCTGCGATGCGGCGTGAAACTTCACTGCGGCGCGGCGTGTTTTCGGCCTTGATCGGCGAGGCCACATGCCCGAAGGATGCCGCTTACCCATCGTCCATGCGCGAAAGGAAACTTCTTGGCCCTGAGCTTTCGACAGAGTGAGATTGTCGAAATTGCCCGCGCCGATGGCCGCGTGGTGGTTGAGGATTTGGCGCAGCGTTTTGACGTGACCTTGCAGACGATTCGGCGCGATTTGACCGAACTGGCCGACTCGGGGCTTTTGGACCGGGTGCATGGCGGGGCGGTGCCGCGCACGGGGGTCACCAATCTGGGTTATGACGAGAGGCGGTATATGAATGAGACCGCGAAGGCGGCGATCGCCAAGGCCTGTGCGGCGGCGATTCCGAATAATTGCTCGATCATCATCAACCTTGGCACCACCACCGAGGCGGTGGCGCGCGAGCTGCTGCAGCATAGCAACATCACCGTGATCACCAACAACATGAACGTTGCCAATATTCTGGTGGCCAATCCAAGCTGCGATATCATGGTGGCAGGTGGAGCGTTCCGACGTTCGGATGGTGGGCTGGTGGGTGAGTTGAGCACGCAGTTTTTCGAGCAGTTCAAGGTGGATTACGCGATCATCGGCAGCTCGGCCTTGGACGGCGATGGCGATCTGCTGGATTTCGATCTGGCGGAAGTCCGGGTGTCAAAAACCATCATCCGGCAAGCGCGGCGGGTGTTTCTGGTCTGTGATCATTCAAAGCTGGGCCGTTCTGCCCCGGCGCGCTTGGCCTCGCTGAGCGAGATCAGCGAAGTCTTCACCGATCAGCCTTTTCCCGAGGATCTGGCGCAGCGCTGCAGCGACTGGGGCACCAAGATCAACTGCAGCTAGCAGGTTGGTGTCTGGTGGGCTGTTGAGCGAGGCAGAGATACCCTGCCGCCTGCGTTGGCGCGGTGATCTTGCGGCGTGAAACGGCAGGTGGGTAGCCACATTGACGCGCCCATGCCTTAAAAAAGTATCAGCGGCGCATCGCCATATCCTTCTAGGAAGGACAGGAAATGCGCCGCCGACACGTTCGGGCAATTAGAACAGGAATTCGTTCGCCGTCAACGAAGCCACAGTCACGTCAGTCAGCGTGATCGAATTGGCACCAATCGTGATCACCGCATCGCCGTCAAGGTTCGTGCTCAGGTGATTGGCGGTCAGATCAGCCCAGCCAGTCACGCCGGGCAAAGCCCGCAGGTCGATATATTCTTTGGTATTCGCGACCGAGAAGTCGGCAACGATATCGTTGCCGAAAACGCCCGCAAACACAAAGCTGTCTGCCCCGGGATTGCCGATCAGCACATCATTGCCGCCGCCGCCGGTCAGAGTATCGTCGCCGATGCCGCCATTGAGATAGTCATTGCCGCTATCGCCAAAGACGCTATCGTTTCCACGTCCGCCATACAGCATATCATCGCCAATGCCGCCGCGGATGAGGTTATTACCGATATTGCCAACAATCCGATTTCCCAGATTGTTTCCAAAAGCGTTAATATTGCCGCCATCATCCAGCAATTCGAGGTTTTCGAGGTTCTGGCTGAACGTCGCCATTTGGATGGTTATCGTGCTTTGAATGCCGTCGGTTCCTTCACCGACATTCTCGACAATCTTGTCACCAACGGAGTCGATATAATAAATGTCATTGCCAGTGCCGCCCGTCAGCAGGTCAGCGCCGGTGCCGCCATATAGGAAATCGTTTCCGGCATCGCCATTGAGGATATCAGCGCCATCTTTGCCGTAAAGGATATCATCGCCGATACCGCCGTTGACCGTGTCGACCCCATCACCACCTTCGATGGAATCGTCGCCATCACCGCCGAACAGCAGATCGTTGCCCGTTTGGCCCAAAATGGTGTCGTTTCCAGCATTTCCGCTGAGGGTGTCCGTTCCGCCGCCGCCCAAAAGCAGGTTGTCCCGGCCATTGCCAGTCAAGGCATCCGCGAAATTCGAACCGGTTAGATTGGTAATGCCAATCAAAACATCGCCTTCCGCGTGTCCGCCGTGTCCGAGCACCGCCTCAACCACACTGAGCGAGATGCCGGTGTTCAGCAGATTAAGCGCAAGTGGTGCCGCTGTTGAAAGGTCGACAGTCACGCCCGCGTTCGACGTCGTGTAAGTGGCTGAGTCATTGCCAGCCGCATTCACGGTCGCGCTGAGCAGATTGATATCCAAAACGCCGCCGATAATGATATCGCCCCCGGCCCCACCTTCGAAGGTATCGTTACCTAGGGTCAGGACCTATTGATTTTGCAACGCAGCCGTGATTCAGGCTCCGCAA
>CAYLYV010000274.1:0-3522 GCA_964387655.1 uncultured Cypionkella sp.
CAAATATCCCCGCCGGAGGCTTCCGACACTGGCAGCAGGAGCCTCCGGCGGGGATACTTATGGACAGATGAAACCGCCAGAGCCGACGTGTTCAGCACACCACCTCAATCAAAAACGGCCCGCGCCTGTCCATCGCCCCGGCAAAGGCCGCGACAAACGCATCTGCCGTCACCACCCGCACCGCGTCCACACCGTGCCCCTGCGCCAAGGCCACCCAATCCAACGAAGGCTCCACCATGTCAAACATCCGGCTGACATTGCGGCCCACCTCAGGCACGCCGACATTCACCAACTCACCATGCAGGATTTTATAGGTGCGGTTGGCGAAGATCACCACGCACACATCCAGCCCCTCGCGCGCCATCGTCCACAACGACTGCAGCGTGTACATCGCCGAGCCATCCCCCGACAAAGCCAGCACCTTGCGCTCCGGGCAAGCCACCGCTGCCCCCACCGCCGCAGGCAGGCATTGCCCGATTGCGCCGCCCATCGTCACCAGCACATCATGGCCGCGCGCGCCCAGCATCGGCAGGCCCACCGGCTGACCCGAAGTAATCGCCTCATTCACCACAACGGTGTCTTCCGGCATCAGATGCGCAATCGCTTGGCCGACCTTCTCAAGACTCATCGCACCTGAAGGCAAGGCAGGCAGGTCCAACGCCTGAAACGCCTCCGCTGGCAGATCACCATCAGCCCGCAACGCCCGCGCGATCTCCTGCAACGTCCAAGCGTAATCCATGTCAATCGAGCACAACTCGATCACCCGACACTCCGGCGATTCCGGCAGGCTCGGCTTGCCCGGATAGGCAAAAAACGCGGTGGGCCGCTGCGTGCCACACAACACCAGCACCGACTTATCGGCCAGCAGCGCCACATTGGCATCAACCTCATAGGCCAACCGCTGCATCTTCACCGACCCCGCCCCCCGGCGCGACCGGGCCGAAAAAAACGGTGCCATCAGCCGACAGCCCGTCGCCCGCGCGATCCGTGCCGCCACCTGCCCCAGATCGGTGTAAAGCGCCGCCCCATCCACCATCAGCGCCGCCCCCGGCTCACGTAAAGCCCGTGCCGCCGCCGCCACATCCTCCGCCCGAGGCCGCCGCAACGCAGGGGGAGCCGCAGCCACCGCAGCTGCCTCTGCCTCCTCCCAAGCCGTATTCGCAGGCAAGATCAGCGTCGCAATCTGCCCGTTGCACGCCCGCGCCGCCCGCACTGCCGCAGCCCCATCCACCGCCACATCCGAAGCCGAAGCCGATACCCGCGTCCAATGCGAAATCGCCTGCGAAATTCCCACCGTATCGCCCTTCAACGGGCTTTCGTGCTTCAGATGGTAGCTCGCATGATCGCCCATCACGTTGACAACGCCCGACTGCGCCTTGCGGGCATTGTGCAGATTGGCAAAAGCATTGCCAAAACCGGGCGCGAGGTGCAGCAGAGTCGCCGCCACCCGCCCCGACATCCGGTAATAACCATCCGCCGCGCCAGACACCCCGCCCTCAAACAAACACAGGATGCAGCGCATCTCAGGATGCCGATCCAAAGCGGCCACGAAATGCATCTCCGACGTGCCGGGATTGGCAAAGCAAACCTCTACCCCCGAGGCCAGCAGCGTTTTCACCAGACTTTCGGCACCGTTCATCACAATCCTCCTCATGCTGCCGCCAACCTGCACGGCTGGGCGGGCAGGTTCAACCCAGCTTCAGGCGATCAACGCCACCGCCTGCGCGCCCAACACCGCCAAAGCCGCGCCAGGGGCGATGCCCAGTAACAGCCCACGCTGGCCCGCGTTGATCCAGACCTTTGCCGCGCCACAGACCGAGACTTCCACCGCCACCGGAACCACCCGCTTGGACCCAAACGGAGAAATCCCGCCCACCCGATACCCGGTCAGCTTCTCGGCCTTCGGTGCGAGCATCATCGCCGCCGCTTTGCCGCCAAACGCCGCCGCGACCTTCTTCATCGACAGCTGCCGATCCGACGGGATCACGCAGCACGCGGGCTTGCCGTCGACCTCGACCATCAGGGTTTTCAGGGTCAGGCCGGGGTCCAGCCCCAAAGCCACAGCCGCGGCCAGACCCACCGCCTCAGCATCCGGGTCATAGTCATACGGATGCAGCGTCACCGCCACGCCTTTGCTTTCCAGAAACTTTAACCCCGGTGTTGCCGCCATCTGGTTGCCTTGGGTCAGGAGTTCGGCAGCATCGTGCAGGAACGCGCGCCCAGAAATACCGCGGCTTTGTGGATCACCTCGCGATCGCCGGTCAGAAAAAACCGCCCCCCCGAAATGCGGCCCTGCAACACCGGCTCGGCCACCAGCGCCCCGCAGACGAAGATCGAGATCGTCCGCCCCTGCGGATCTTTGGTAAAGTTGGAGAGGGGGGCAAGCCAATCCGGCGTCACCGTCACCTCCAGCGCGTCCTGATTGTTAAAATCCTTGATCACGCGGACGCTCGCAATCGCGTCGGGCGGCAGATCAAACACCTGATTGTTCAAAACGAACCGCACAAAGCCTGCCCCATCGGCGAAAACGGGACAGGCTGTCAGCAAGGCAGCGGTGAGGGCAAGGACGATTGATCGCAACGCCTTGCCCATCGGCTCAATACCCCACCACCGCCCGGAAGCCTTCGCCCGAATGCATCAGATCGAAGCCCTTGTTGATATCCTCCAGCGGCAGGATATGGGTGATCAGGCTGTCGATCTCGATCTTGCCGTCCATATACCAATCGACGATTTTCGGCACATCCGTGCGGCCGCGCGCGCCGCCGAAAGCGGTGCCTTTCCAGACCCGGCCGGTGACCAGCTGGAACGGCCGCGTCTCGATCACCGCCCCGGCAGGTGCCACGCCGATGATGATCGACTGGCCCCAGCCGCGATGGGTGCATTCCAGCGCGTCACGCATGACTTTGACATTGCCGGTGCAATCGAACGAGTAATCCGCGCCGCCGATCTTGTCGAACGCGGTCTTGGTGAGGTCAACAATCGCCTGCACCACCGAGCCTTCGATCTCTTTCGGGTTGATGAAATGCGTCATCCCGAACTTTTCGCCCCAGGCCTTCTTGTCGTTGTTCAGATCGACGCCGATGATCATCCGCGCGCCCGCCATTTTCAGGCCTTGGATCACGTTCAGACCGATGCCACCCAGACCAAACACCACGGCGGTGGCGTCATGTTCGACCTTGGCGGTGTTCAGCACCGCGCCAATGCCGGTGGTGACGCCGCAGCCGATGTAGCAGATTTTGTCAAACGGCGCGTCCTCGCGGACTTTCGCGAGGGCAATTTCCGGCACAACCGTGTGGTTGGCGAAGGTTGAGCAGCCCATGTAGTGATGGATCGGCGTGCCATCCAGCATCGAGAACCGGGTGGTGCCGTCCGGCATCAACCCCTGCCCCTGTGTGGCGCGGATCGCAGTGCAGAGGTTGGTCTTGCGGCTAAGGCAGGAGGGGCACTCACGGCACTCGGGCGTGTAAAGCGGGATGACTTGGTCGCCGGGTTTCAACCATTTGACGCCCGGCCCGCATTTCC
>CAYLYV010000275.1:0-3516 GCA_964387655.1 uncultured Cypionkella sp.
GTCGGGGGCAGCAGGCGGGGCGGTGGGGGCGGGGGAGCGGGTGGGTTCGGGGGGGGGGGGGGGGGGGGCGGGCGGACCCGGCGCGGGATTTGCCTGCGCGGCAGGTTTGTTGGCTGCAGAGGAAGGCAGAGAACCCGGGGGGGGGGTTGGGGAAGACGACGGGGTGGATACATCGCGCGGCATTGCAGATGAAGGGGGTGAAGATGTGGGGCGGGGTGAGTTATTTGGGGATCGAGGCCGGGGGGCTGCGGATTTCTCGCGATGGGGTGGAGGAAGTGCTGGCGGTGGATCAGGTGGTTCTCTGTGCCGGGCAGGTGCCGGAGCGGGGGCTGGCGGATTTGTTGGTGGAGGCTGGGATTGGGTGCCATGTGATCGGCGGGGCGGATGTGGCGGCGGAATTGGATGCCAAGCGGGCGATTGATCAGGGCGCGCGGTTGGCGGCAAGCTTGTGAGTGTCCACGCGTGGACAAGGCCCGCGCTTATGTGATTTCAACGGCTTAGCAGGGGGTTCTTCACGAATTGTTAAGACTTGCCCGCAGCCAGAACCGCATCTATCGCGTCTTTCACCTCTGCCATCGGCAGCGCGTCAGAGTCCCAGGCCTGCACGAAAGCGCCATCCGCACCGATCAGCACCTTGTTGAAATTCCACGCCGGAACGAAGCCGGTGCTGTCGCTGAGCCAAGCGTAGAACGGATGCAGCTCGCCCGCCGCGACATGGGTAATGGCGGTGATTGGCAGGGTGAGTTTGTAGTTCAACTCGCAGAAATCCTTCACCTCGGCGGCCGAGGCGAGTTCCTGATTGAAATCGTCCGAAGGCACCGCCAGCACCACCGCCTTGTCGCCGTAATGGTCGGATAGCGCCTGCAAATCGGCATATTGCGGGGTGTAGCCACAGAGCGAGGCGGTGTTGACCACCAACACCGGCCTGCCGCGCCACTGCGCGGTGTCATAGCTGCCGCCGTCAATGGCGGTGAACTGGAAGCTGGGGGCAGGGTCGGCTTGGGCCATGGGGGCTGCTCCGGGTTGGATCAGCAGCAAGGATGTGGCCAACAGGGTGGCGAATGCAAGTGGGCGTTGCGGGGGCATGCGGGCCTCCGGTGCGGTTTGGCTTAGATACGTTTGGATGCAGAGATTGGATCAATCATGGGCAGGCTGGGGTTGAGGCGTTGGGGGAAGGGAACTGGCAAACGCCAGCGGCAGACATTGCCCTTGGACAGTGGATTGGAGAAACGTTGGTTTAAGACCATAGCGGATCGTGTGCTTTGGATGAATGACGTGTAAGTTAGCGGCTACCTTTCGTGATCCTCTGGACGGCGCCGGTACCCGAGCGGTACATGAACTTGCTCACCGCCTTCCGCCAGCGTGCGAGTGATCAGCATTGGCAAGGCATTGTGATGCCTGGTTATGGCTCGTGCCAGTTGGAGATCGGTCAGCCAGGTGCCATAGCGCCACCTGAGATTTAGGTAACCTTCTGCCCAAGTCAGGGGACGCACGGATCGGCCGCCCAAAACATTTAGGTATTCATCCGGGGCCCCGTCTAGGGTTTTACTGGCTAGTTCCTTCAACAAAGGCTCGACTATAGCGTCCCAGGCACCGTCTATTGGTTTCAGAAAGTGATGGTTTACCAACGTCAGAAGAAAACGATCACTTGGAATGCCTGTGTGGCTGAGCAGGCCCATTTGCTGCAAGAGTCGCGAAACGTCAGACGCGAACCTAGCGCGTTGTCCGGTGCGATAGTCATAAGGAATCGTCCCATATTGCGCCTCATATGACAACATCACGTCAAGGACGTCGCTCAATGTCGGCAGTTCCGGCAACGGAGCAATACGGACCTTGTTTAGAATCCACGCTATTGGCATTTCCAATCGGAGATACGTTCCGCTGAATCGAGCAGCCCCGAAATGATCTAGGCATACCCCAAGCCCTTCCCCGGCAGACATAAACCTGTGGTCAAATTCACGAGACTCTCCGAAGGCGCGCTCCAATAGAAGTTCAATTAACGTGACGAGATGTTCCCTTTCGGTGCTTTCGTCCAGTTCCAAAATGACCCTCTCGACCTACATTTGAAAAATCTGGCCAGACGACGCCATATCAGCGAATCGTGTCGCCTTTTTGCAGGGTCGGGAACAGCTCGATCACCTCGCCGCCGATCATGCCGGAGGGGTGTTTGCCTGCGATGATCTCGGCGGCGACGCGGCCGATTTCCAGGCGGCAGGCGTCCATCGTCGCGAGTTTGCGCGGCAGGCCGTCGAGCAGTTCGACGCCGTTGAACCCGGCAAGGCCGATCTGGCCCGGCACGTCGAGGCCCTTGTGCAGGCAATACAAAAGCCCGCCCGCGCCGATCATGTCATTGGAATAATACAGGAAATCGACCTGCGGGCTGCGGGTCAGCACGGCCTCGGTCATCTCGCGGCCTTTGAGCAGGGCCGAGCCGCCGGAGTAAAACTCGCGGTCCACGAGGCTGAGGCCCGCTTTGGCGAGGGCTTCTTCAAAGCCTTCGAGGCGTTTGCGAGCGCGGTGGTCGTGCGGCATCATCGTGCCCAGAAAGGCGATGTTGCGATAGCCTGCGGCGATGATCGCCTCGGCCATCTGACGCCCGGCGCGGCGGTGCGAGATGCCGACGGCGGAATCGACCGGAGTGCCGTCGATATCCATGATCTCGACGATGGGAATCCCGGCCTGCGCCAGCATGGCTTGGGCGGCTTCGGTGTGTTCCAACCCGGCGATGATCACGCCCGAGGGGCGCCACGACAGCATCTCATACAGGACGGATTCTTCGCGGTCTGGCGAATAATTGGTAACGCCGACAACGGGTTGCAGGCCTGTGTCTTCCAGCGTGTCGGAAATGCCCGTCATCACTTCGGGGAACACCATGTTCGACAGCGAGGGGATGATCACGGCCACCAGATTGACGCGTTGGCTGGCCAAAGCGCCGGCGATCTTGTTCGGCACATAGCCCAAGCGGCGGGCGGCTTCCTGTACGCGCTCGCGGGTGGTGTCGGACACGTCACCACGATTGCGCAGCACGCGGCTGACGGTCATTTCGCTGACGCCTGAGGCCTCGGACACATCGCGGAGGGTCAGAGTGCGGCGTGGCTCGGGGATCGGGGGTTTGCTCAAGGGGAATGCCTGTGAAATGGTTTCTTCCTTGTTATCGTCAATTCCGCATATGTCCAAGCCCCCGTCAAAATCCTTGGCAGAACTCTCCGCCGATGGGCGGGACTGCGCGGCAGATATCCCAAGATAATGCTTGTTCTGGAGGCGGGGTTGCGATATGTTAGCGGTAACAGCATTCTTGCTGGCGATATTCGGCGCGTCCTGCAAGCTCTCAATCCAGACGCGACGGACCCGAGGGGGAGTGGTGGGCCAAAAGTCACTCCCCCTTAATTCCCCTGCCTTTCCCTATGCCAAGCCTGTTGCATCTGCGCAGGATTTTTCGCATGTAGGGTCGCGTGACTCCGTAGCTCAGCCGGATAGAGCGACGGTTTCCTAAACCGTAGGCCGCGTGTTCGAATC
>CAYLYV010000276.1:0-3496 GCA_964387655.1 uncultured Cypionkella sp.
CCTCGCGGCAGAATTTCGCAAAGGCCCAATCCGGGTCCATCCCCAGATAGCGCGCGTAAGACCGCACGTTGCCCGCAATGAAACCGGGGGTTTCAAACGCTGACACGTCAGCATTTTCAATCGCAGCGATATAGGTGGCCTTGATCTTCAACTCGCGCTGAATATCCAAAAGGGATTTGCCCAGCGTGGCGCGCTCGCCCCGCATCAGATCCCCCAAGCGCAGCTCAAAATCGTCAAAGCCTTTCGGCTTATCCACTTCGGCTGCCGGAGTTTTCACTCTCCGCCCGATCATGCGCTGAGCCCCATCACTGCCCCGATACCCCTGTCACCCTTTGGGCGACTCATATTTTGTCTATTGGGCAAAACCTAGCACGGGGCAAGCGATTCTGCATGCGCAGAAAGACATTTACGCCACAGCTTCGGCACGATTTAGCGCACACTGCCCCCAAAGCGCGTCCATCGCCTTCACAACTGCGTCAATTGCCTGCGAATCATGCACCGGGGACGGCGTAAACCGCAGCCGTTCGGTGCCGCGCGGCACGGTCGGGAAGTTGATCGGCTGCACATAAATGCCAAATTGCTCCAGCAGCATGTCGGACAGCATCTTGCAATGGATGGGGTTGCCGACATGCACGGGCACAATATGCGTGCCATTGTCGATGATCGGCAGGCCCAGGCCGCGCAACCGCAGCTTGAGTATGCTGGCATTGGTCTGCTGCGCATCGCGCAGGTGTTGCGCAGTCTTCAGATAGCGCACCGAAGCCGCAGCCCCCGCCGCCACTGCAGGCGGCAAAGAGGTGGTGAAAATGAACCCCGGTGCATAAGACCGCACCGCATCCACCATCTTCGCAGTTGCAGCAATATAGCCGCCGAACACCCCATAAGCCTTGGCCAAAGTGCCATTGATGATGTCGATCCGACCCATCAACCCATCACGCTCCGCCACCCCAGCCCCACGCGGGCCATACATGCCGACGGCGTGAACTTCGTCGATATAGGTCAATGCGTTAAACTCATCCGCCAGATCGCAGATCGCCTTGATCGGGCCAAAATCGCCATCCATCGAATAGATCGACTCAAACGCGATCAGCTTCGGTGTCGCCGGATCATCCGCCGCCAAAAGCTCCCGCAGATGCGCCACGTCATTGTGCCGGAACACCCGTTTCGCGCCGCCATTGCGCCGCACGCCTTCGATCATCGAGGCATGGTTCAACGCATCAGAATAGATGATCAGGCCGGGGAACAGCTTGGGCAGCGTCGAAAGCGTCGCGTCATTGGCAATATAAGCGCTGGTGAACACCAAAGCCGCTTCCTTGCCATGCAAATCGGCAAGCTCCGCCTCTAGCTGATTGTGGTAAACCGTGGTGCCCGAGATGTTCCGCGTGCCGCCCGAACCTGCCCCGGTTGCGTCCAACGCCTCGTGCATCGCGGCCAGAACCACCGGATGCTGCCCCATGCCAAGATAATCATTGCCGCACCAGACGGTGATCTCGGCCTCGGTCCCGTCCGGCTTGCGCCAGATCGCATGCGGATAAGCACCCTTGCGGCGTTCGATGTCGATGAAGGTGCGGTAACGGCCCTCGTCATGCAAACGGCCAATCGCGGTATCAAGGGCGGCTTCGTAGTTCATCATCTTCTCCATCATCTTGCGGCCCAATCTAAACATATGGCCACAAGATACCTTGATGTGCGTCAAATCGGCTTCCGGCGAAAGACGGCATTTTGCCGCGACCTTTAGCAGATCAGCCTTTAGGTGCAATCTCCAGCACCAGCACACAAGCAGCCGCACCCTTGCGCAACTTATCACAAGCCGCCAGCGCATCTTTTGCCGCCGTGGCCGCATCCGGCAGGCCCGCAATCGCCTGCGCCGATGCCGCAGGCGCACCTGCTGGCAAGAACCCGTCATCCGGCGACACCGCCAGCGCGGCAAAACCCTTGCTGCTGTCGGGCACGAAAATCGCCAAGGCGTCGGTGTTGGTCATCACCACCCGCAGCGTGCTCAGCTCCACTTCGGTGAGGAACGGTTGCAGATGCAGGGTGATGCTGGATGCGCCCAGTTCCGCCACCTCTGTCTTGACCGCCTCCGCCACCCCAGCCGTCGCCAGCCCGAGCGCCAAAGCCATGCCCGCCCCTATATATTTCATCATGCCACATCTCCGGCTGGCTGAATTTCAGGCTTTCTAGCGCAGCCCGCGGCCACTGGACAGTCCCCTGCGTCCTGTTAGGCTCCGCCTCGCCAATAATCGCCGATACATCAAGGAGAGCTCGATGAGCTTGGATGCCGTCCTGTCCCGCATCGACACCGATCTGCCGCAGGCGCTGGACCGCCTGCTTGACCTCTTGCGCATCCCGTCGATTTCCACCGACCCCGCCTATAAGGTCGATTGCGCCAAGGCCGCCGATTGGCTGGTCGAGGATCTGAAATCTTTGGGGTTCGAGGCCGCCTCGCGCCCGACCCCCGGTCATCCGATGGTGGTCGCCCATGGCGGTGAGGGGGACAAGCACCTCTTGTTCTACGGCCATTACGATGTGCAACCCGTCGATCCGCTAAGCCTGTGGGATCGCGATCCGTTCGATCCGGAAATTCAGGATACACCGAAAGGGAAAGTGATCCGCGCGCGCGGGGCTTCGGATGACAAAGGCCAGCTGATGACCTTTCTGGAAGCCTGCCGCGCCTGGAAAGCGGTGTATGGCACCCTGCCCGGCAAACTCACGATCTTTTTTGAAGGCGAAGAAGAATCGGGCTCGCCCAGCCTGATCCCGTTCATGCAAGCCAACGCCGCCGAACTCAAAGCCGATATCGCGCTGATCTGCGATACCGGGCTGTTTTCCGATACGGCTCCCGCCATCGTGACCATGCTGCGCGGGCTGTTGGGCGAAGAACTCACCATCCACGCCGCCAACAAAGACCTGCATTCCGGCAGCTTTGGCGGTGCGGCGCAAAACCCGATCCGCGTGTTGTCGCGGATTTTGGGCAACATGCACGACGCGCAGGGCCATATCACCATCCCGCAGTTCTACGATGGCGTCACGGAACTGCCAGACGATATCCGCCAGCAATGGCAAGGCCTTGCCTTTGATCACGCCAGCTTTCTGGCAAGCGTCGGCCTGTCGGTTCCGGCAGGCGAACAAGACCGCACGCCGCTGGAAATGCTGTGGTCGCGCCCGACCGCCGAAATCAACGGCATCTGGGGCGGCTATACCGGGGACGGCTTCAAAACCGTGCTGCCAGCGCAAGCGCATGCAAAGATCTCTTTCCGGCTGGTCGGCGATCAAGACCCGGAAGCCATTCGCAAAAACTTTCGCGCTTGGGTCGAGGCACAACTGCCCGCCGATTGCAGTGTTGAATGGAAAAGTCACGGCGCAGGACCAGCCAGCGTGATGCCGATCGACGATCCCGCCTTCGAGATTGCGCGCGCCGGTCTGGCAGAAGAATGGGGAGCCCCGGCGGCCTATGTCGGCTGCGGCCGCTCGATCCCGAATGGGGGCTGTTTCC
>CAYLYV010000277.1:0-3493 GCA_964387655.1 uncultured Cypionkella sp.
GACGATCTGCTGCCGTGGAATTATGCCGCCAAGGTGTGATCAGGACAGCGCTTACAGACTTCCGCCTGTGGCTGACCAACCAACGTGCCCGCATCTCAACCAAATCCCGCCTCGGCGAGAAGCTCGGCTATATCCATCGCCACTGGGACGGGCTGCAGATATTCCTGACTGATGGCCGCGTCGAGATGGACACCAATCCGGTCGAAAACACGATCCGACCTATCACGCTGAACCGCAAGAACGCGCTCTTTGCCGGCCACGACGAGGGCGGCCGCACCTGGGCGCGAATGGCGTCGCTGATCGAAACCTGCAAATTGAACAGCATCGATCCATACGCCTATCGTATCCCCCCGGTGGGGGCCGTCTGACGCGGCCTGCTGAGTTCGGGTAAGACCCTGACCTTATGGCAGGCTCTAAGTTCAGATCGCAGGTTGAGGTTCTTTCGGTTGTCGATAAGGGTCGTCGGCGATGCTGGACGGATGCTGAGAAGGTGCGGATCGTCGAAGAGAGCCTCCGGGGTTACCGCCAATGTGCGGCGACGTCGCGGCGCTACGAGATTTCGCGGGCCTTGCTGACGCGGTGGCGCCGGGATTTCCGGTCTGGTCATCTGGCCGTTGAAGGGCGTCCACAGTTTATTGCACTGCAGGTTGCTGCGGACGCCAATGCACCGATGGCAAAGCAACCCACGGCGGTTCCAGCGGCGGGTGGTGACGACCGCGTCGAGATCACCTTGGCGAATGGGCGCAAGATCGCCCTGGGCATTGCGGTCGATCCGATGGCCCTGGCGCGCCTTGTGCAGGTTTTGGACCGGGCATGATCGCATTTCCGGCTGGGGCGCAGGTCTGGATCGCGGGCGGGGTGACGGATATGCGTCGGGGCATGAACAGCCTCGCCCTTGCGGTTCAGGAGGGGTTGGGTCGTGATCCGCATGCGGGCGAGATTTTCTGCTTCCGGGGTCGCCGGGGCGATCTGGTGAAGCTGCTTTGGCACGACGGCGTGGGCATGTCGCTTTACATCAAGCGGCTTGAGGCGGGGAAGTTCATCTGGCCTGCGGGCAGCACCGGGGCGGCGGTAGCGATCTCGGCGGCGCAGCTTGGATACCTGCTTGAAGGCATAGACTGGCGCAATCCCCGCTGGACGCAGCGCCCGGTAAAGGCGGGATGATAGGCGAAAATCACCTGTTTTTATTGGCATTTATGAGCCTGCATGGTAGAAGTTCGCCATGTCAGATGGCCCCTCCGAACTCGACCGACTGCGTGCTGAACTGGCGGCCACCAAGGCCGAACTGGTGCAGGTGAGGGCTGTCGTGTCCAGCTCAGAGGCGTTGATCTCGGCGTTGAAGCTGGAGATCGCCAAGCTGAAGCGCGAGCAATATGGCACCCGTTCCGAACGCAGCGCCCGGCTGATCGACCAGCTTGAGTTGCAGTTGGAAGAACTTGAGGCCACCGCGACCGAGGACGAGATCACGGCTGGCAAAGCCACGGCGACGGCAACCAACACTCCGCCCAACGACCGCCGCCGCCCATCCCGCAAACCCTTCCCCGAGCATCTGCCGCGCGAGCGCGTGGTGATCGAAGCGCCTGCTGCCTGCACCTGCTGCGGTTCGGCCCGCATTGTGAAGATGGGCGAAGACGTGACCGAGACGCTGGAGGTGATCCCGCGCCAATGGAAGGTCATTCAGACCGTCCGGGAGAAGTTTACCTGCCGTGATTGCGAGAAGATCAGTCAACCACCCGCGCCCTTCCATCCCACCCCGCGCGGATGGGCCGGGCCGAACCTGCTAGCCATGATCTTGTTCGAGAAGTTCGGTCAGCACCAGCCGCTGAACCGTCAGGCCGAACGCTATGTCCGTGAAGGTGTTGACCTCAGCCTTTCCACGCTGGCCGATCAGGTTGGTGCCTGCACAGCCGCCCTGGAGCCAATCCATGCCCTGATCAAAGCCCATGTCATGGCCGCCGAGCGGCTGCATGGCGACGACACCACGGTGCCACTGCTGGCGAGGGGCGGCACGACGACCGCCCGGTTGTGGACCTATGTGCGCGATGACCGCCCGTTTGGCGGCACCGCACCTCCTGCCGCGCTGTTCCACTTCTCCCGCGACCGGGGCAAAGAACATCCCAACCGGCATCTGACCGGGTGGCAGGGCATCCTCCAGGCTGATGCCTATGGCGGTTACAACGATCTTTACCGCCAAGACCGTAAGCCAGGGCCGGTGGTGAGTGGGCTATGTTGGGCCCATGCTCGGCGGAAGTTCTTCGAACTGGCCGATATCGCGGGCAATCTGCGCCACGGCAAACCCGCCCATCAAATCTCGCCGGTAGCGTTCGAGGCGGTCAAGCGGATCGATGCGATCTTCGACATCGAGCGTGATATTAATAGCTTGAACCTCAAGGCACGTCTCGAGGCGCGCAGCCGTCTGTCAGCCCCGCTCCTCATCGACCTTGAGGCTTGGCTGCGCTCCGAACGGGCCCAGATGTCCAAGCACAACCCGGTCGCCAAAGCCATCAACTACCTGCTCGGAAAGGACCACTGGCCTGCCTTCACCCGGTTTCTGACCGACGGGCGCGTCTGCCTGACGAACAACGCCGCCGAACGATCCCTGCGCGGCACAGCCCTCGGCCGCAAAGCCTGGCTCTTCGCCGGGTCAGACCGTGGCGGCAACCGCACCGCATTCATGTATTCCCTGATCGTCACTGCAAAGATGAACGACATCGACCCGCAAGCCTGGCTCGCCGATGTCCTCGCCAGAATGCCCGCCTTGACCGTTTCCAGACTGCCGGAACTCCTGCCATGGCATTGGCGCGACGCATCCTCAAAGCAAAAAGCCGCCTAACCACGGCCTACGCCGGATGGTTACCGCCTATCTGCGTGCCACAATTGAGGCCGTCGCCAACGGGCACCCCAAGTCGCAGATCGATGACCTCATGCCTTGGGCCTTCGCAAAAACGTCAACCCGCTAAACCGACGGCCGTCTCGAACCGCTTACAGAAATGGCCAAGCGCTTTTGGAAGCGTTTGACAAGCTTTACGCTGCATTGGTTATCAACACAGGGGGCGGGAAGCCGACGTTGAGCGAGTCTTCCTGTTATCTCGAACGCGGACGCTCGGTAGAGGGAACCCGGCTGGGGTCGGACCTTCTTTAGCAGAAGCCTTTACACTTACCCTCACTCTTTACTATTGGGTTTGCGAACTCGACAAACGACCGTTCACCAACTCCAGCTTTACCTTATGGGCAAGTGGGCGATTGAACACCCTACCGCTGATCTGCTCAGACAACTTGCTGATTGGGATGTACGCCAAGCTAAGCCCGGTTTCTTGCTGTGTGGCTTTCTTCTCTACGAAATCATATGGAAAATCATCGCAGAATTTATGGAATCCTGAGAATTGCGCCACCTCAGGTGTGAATCTGAATCCATCGGGTGTGAGGCGCGAACGCCGAGGTGTCCGCCATCAGCGCCCTTGGAACAGTTTAGCATGATTGCTTAGCGGAGGAT
>CAYLYV010000278.1:0-3425 GCA_964387655.1 uncultured Cypionkella sp.
CGCCGGGGCCGTTGGACAGGAACACGCCTTCGGGGTTCAGCGCCAGCACGTCTTCAGCCGTCGCAGTCGCAGGCAGGACGGTGACTTCGCAACCCGCCGAAGCGAGGCAGCGCAGGATATTGCGCTTGGCGCCATAGTCGATGGCGACGACGCGCAGGCCAGCACCTTCACGTTTGGTATAACCCGCAGGCCAGGCCCAAAGCTGCTCGTCCCAGCGGTAAGATTGTGTGCAAGACACGTCTTTTGCCAGATCCAGCCCGACCAGACCCTTCCACGCCCGGGCTTTCGCGACCAGCGCACCGATGTCGAAGTTACCTTCGGGGTCATGTGCCAAAGCCACATGCGGCGCGCCCTGTTGGCGGATGGCGCGGGTCAGGCGGCGGGTGTCGATGCCGCCAATGCCGATGCGGCCTTTTTGCAAAAGCCACGCGTGCAGATCGGCAGTCGAGCGCCAGTTAGATGGCTCGGTCGGATCCCATTTCACCACCATGCCAGCGGCAACCGGATTGGCCGTCTCATCATCCTCAACATTCACCCCGGTGTTGCCGATATGCGGGAAGGTGAAGGTCACAACCTGACTGGCATAAGACGGATCGGTCATGATTTCCTGATAGCCGGTCATCGCGGTGTTGAACACCAACTCCGCCACCGTCTCGCCCACCGCGCCAAAGCCGTGGCCGTAGAACACCGAGCCATCGGACAGCGCGATACAGGCGGTTGGGCGCGATGCGTGGTGAGATTCGGAGGCGGTGGACATGGGCAGGCTCCTGTCGGCAAAATCTGGCGGACACTAGTGGCAGGGGCTTGCAGGGTCAAGGGTTTGACGGAAAAGGATTCTGCCGCAAGATCAAGGACTTGTGGTTTAGGCCTGCGGTTGCGCCAAATCCGGTGGGGGTGTATGGTCTGCCAAAGTTTTAAGGAGTGCGGAAGATGGAGTTGCGTGAGCGTCTGCAAGCGGCAGTCAAAGAGGCGATGAAGGCAAAAGAAGCCGAGCGGCTGTCGACGCTGCGCATGGTGTCTTCAGCGATCAAAGACCGCGAAATTGCCGCGCGTGGCGAGGGTGCAGAGGTCGGCGAGAACGACATTCTGACGCTGCTGGGCAAGATGGTGAAGCAACGCCAGGAATCCGCCAAGGCCTATGCGGCGGGCGGGCGGCCTGAATTGGAAGCCAAAGAGCTGAACGAAATCAAAGTGCTGAACGAGTTTCTGCCGCAACAGATCACCGGGGCTGACCTAGAGGCCGCGATTGCGGCGGCAGTGGCAGAGGCGGGGGCTGTCAGCATCAAGGATATGGGCCGGGTGATGGCCGTGCTGAAGGCCAAATACACCGGCATGATGGATTTCGGCGCGGTCGGTGCGTTGATCAAAGCGCAGTTGGGTTAAACGGAGATCAGCCCACCGGCGTGCAAATCTCAATCAGCGTGCCTTCGGGCGCGCGGACATAGGCCAGCGTCTGCCCCCATGGCATCTCAGTGATTGGCTTGACCAGCACAGCCCCGGCGGCGGTGGCGCGGGCTAGGGCTGCGCTGACATCCTCGGTCTCAAACGCCAATTCGTAAGACGGTTTGGCGGGCGACTCGGTGGCGACATCCTTGCCAATAGTCGCCATCAGCGCGTGCGACGAGAAGGCGAGTTTGGTGGCCCCGGTGATCAACTCGCCATAATCGCCACCTTCGTGCTGAAAGCCGATCTCAAAGCCAAAAGCGGCTTGATAGAATTTTAGCGTCTCCGGCACCGAAGCGACGTAGAGAATGGTGTAACGGTAGATCATGGCCGGGCCTTTCTATGCTTGGCCTTGAGTGTGCGGCGCCTAGCGCAGGGCGGCAAGGCGTTTGCGCAGATCGACGTCCAGCGCAACGCGGTCTTCGGGCGGCAGGAAGGCCCCGAGTTCAATCTCGCGCCCATTGCCCGTCAGGGTCAGATAATCCGGCACCGGGCCTTTGGTCTTGTGCAATGTGATGCGCACCCAATGCGGATTGGCCTGCCAGTCCTGACGTTCCCCGCGGGGGCCGTGGCGGGTGAGGCTGATCTCATCGCGGGTGAGGGTCAGGACTTCAAGGATCTCACCGTCTTTGTAGCTGCGATTGAGTGCCCACCAAATGCCTGCAATGGCAGCGATCAGAAACGGCAGCAGGCCCCAGAGCACCGGCGAGCCGATCAGAACCAGCAGCGGCAGGCTGATCAGGGCCGCGGTTCCGCCAATGAACCACACCATCCCGCGCCGGGGCAGCGAGCGGTAGGGCCACAGGTGCAGGCGCTGGATGTCATCGCCGGAGGAGGGGAGCCATTCGTAGGGCATGGCGTGCAAGATAAGGCGCAACGCGGGAAAGGGAAGCCGCGATAAAGTGACCCATTTGCGTTTTTGACCGGGGCGCGGCACAATTTTTCCGGGTATTACGCAGAGGTGGCTGCGGAACTGGCGGAGTGCTTACATGAAAGCAACTGGCGGAATTATGGAAACAGCGATCTACGCCCGCGATCTTGATGCGGCTGAGGCATTTTATCGCGATGTTTTCGGGTTGGAACTTGTCAGCAAAGTGCCAGATCGGCTGGTGTTCTTCAAATGCGGTCAGCAGATGCTATTGCTGTTCAACCCCGATAAGTCGCGCGAAAACGACCCGGAGATTGTCATTCCCCGACATGGCACCGAAGGGGCAGGGCATTTCTGCTTTCGTGCCAAGGACCGTGCCGAAGTGGAGGCATGGCGTGATCACTTCGTAGCGATGGGCATTGCAGTTGAGCACTACCATGTTTGGCCGAACGAAACGCACTCGGTTTATGTGCGGGACCCAGCAGGAAACTCGGTTGAGGTTGGCGAGGCGGCACTGTGGGATTTTGCGCCGCTTTAGCAAAGTAGCCGATTGGCAATCCAGTTAGATTGGTTGCCAACAAATGAAAAAGCCCCGCATCGCTGCGGGGCTTCTTTGTTTCTCAAACCGATCCTCAGTGACCGCGGTTGTGGTCCCAGTCGCTTTGCTTGGGAAGCTGCTCGAACGTGTGTTCGGGCGGCGGGCAGGGCAGGGTCCATTCCAGCGTGTCGGCGTATTCGTTCCAATAGTTGTTCTCGGTGATCTTCTTGCCCCAGAACAGGGTGTAGAACACGATGCCGATGAACAACAGGAACGAGGCGAAGGACAAGAACGCCCCCATCGACGAGACATAGTTCCAGTAGGCGTAAGCCTCGGGATAGTCGATGTAGCGGCGCGGCATGCCTTGGCGACCCAGGAAGTGCTGCGGGAAGAAGGTGACGTTCGCGCCGATGAACATCATGTAGAAATGCAGCTTGCCCGCCCATTCCGGATACTGACGGCCCGACATTTTGCCCAGCCAGAAGTAGATACCTGCGAAGATGCCGAACACAGCGCCCAAAGACATCACATAGTGGAAGTGCGCGATGACGTAATAGGTGTCGTGATAGGCGCGGT
>CAYLYV010000279.1:0-3354 GCA_964387655.1 uncultured Cypionkella sp.
CGACCCCTTCGCGCCCCCTGTAGGTCCACCCCAGCCACCCGAGTCGGAATCGCCTTCACCCCCGGCCACAGCGCCAACACCCCCCGTTTGCGCCGGGGAACCCCCCGCAGGGGGCCCTTTTCCCGCGGCCCCTTCCGTACCCGCACCCGCCGCAGGAACCTCCGCCCCGGTCACCGCAGCTTGATCCGCCGCCGGAATCACCGCCTCTGGCCCGCGCGCGAAACCGAAATACCCCGCCACGGCCACCACCGCAGCGCCGCCCAGCAGCACAGCACCCCGCGCAACCGCACTCAATCCACTCCAACCAGCCATCGCTTCCCCCCGATCAAGGCCTGTTCCCGGCCCTTCTTTCTTTCGTCATGGAACCGCTATATCAGGCGTTAAAGCAACAATTTTCGGATAGATATGCCCATGGCCCGTGCTCTGTCTTCGATCTGTGTCTTCTGTGGCGCGCGTCCCGGCCACAACCCGGCCCACACCGCCGCCGCCCGCGCCATCGGCGAGGCCATCGCCGCCCAAGGCTGGCGCTTGGTGTACGGCGCAGGCGATGTCGGATTGATGGGCGAGGTGGCCCGCGCGGCCCAAGCCGCAGGCGCGCCCACCTTCGGCGTCATCCCGACGCATCTGATGTCCGCCGAGCGCGGCAAGCATGATCTGACCCAGTTGGTGATCACCGAAGACATGCACGAACGCAAAAAAGTGATGTTCATAAACTCCGACGCCATCGTGGTGCTGCCCGGAGGTGCCGGATCTCTTGACGAGTTTTTCGAAGTGCTGACCTGGGCGCAAATCGGCCTGCACCGCAAACCGATCTTCCTGTTGAATTCGGAAGGTTACTGGAACCCGCTGATCGCCCTCATTGATCACATCATCGCCGAAGGCTTCGCCGACGCCTCGGTCAAAGGCTATTTCACCGCCGTGCCAGACGTCCCCGCGCTGACCACCGCCCTGCGCACCGCCTTGTCGTAAACGCCGGCCGAAAATAGTCCGCCGTGCTCAGGACAAATCCACCGAGGTAATCTCTGGCGGCACGCCAAACCGGATCGGCAGACCCGAGCAGCCAACGTGTGGCAAGGCCCCGCCCGGCGCGCCATCGCTTCGCGGTCATCCCACCAATCATGGTTGCCCGTCACCGCATAAACCCCCAACGGCGCCCGCACCCCGCCAAGATCGGCGCCACCACGTCGATCGACACCTTGCGAGTCTGAAAATGATGCGTGGCGCGGAAATCGCCCATCAGCGCGATCAGATCAGCGCCCTGCGTGTTGGCAATCTCAACCACCTGCGCCACCCGCCGCTCATCCATGCCAAAACTGGCCGCGTGCAAATCCGCCACCATCGCAATCCGCAACCGCTGCCCGCGCCGCAAACCGGGCGGCTCAATCGCCCAGTTTCGCACCCGCAACTGCCAAGCTGCCTCGGACACCGCATAGCCCCCCATGAAAAAGCCTGCCAGAGTTCCCCCCAGCAGGCCTTTCAAAATCCACGCCGACTTATCACGGTCGGAATGTCAAAGCGTTACAGCTTGGCCGCAACCGCTTCCCAGTTCACCAACTTCTCAAGGAAGTTCGACAGGTAGGCCGGGCGCTTGTTGCGGAAATCGATGTAGTAGGAATGCTCCCAGACATCGCAACCCAGCAGCGCGGTTTGGCCAAAGCACAGCGGGTTCACGCCGTTCTCGGTCTTGGTGACCTTCAGGCTGCCGTCCTTGTCCTTCACCAGCCAAGCCCAGCCCGAACCGAACTGACCAGCCCCAGCGGCGGCGAAATCTTCCTTGAACTTGGCAACCGAGCCGAACGCCTCAACCAAAGCCTTTTCCAAAGCACCCGGCAGAGCTTTGCCCGCAGGCCCCATCACCTCCCAGAACAGGTTATGATTCCAGTGCTGGCTGGCATTGTTGAAAATGCCGTTCTGTGCGACCGAACCGGCCACATAGGTGCCTTTGACGATCTCTTCCAGCGATTTGGACTCCCATTCGGTGCCGGCAATCAGCTTGTTGCCGTTGTCGACATAGGCCTTGTGGTGCAGATCGTGGTGAAATTCCAACGTCTCTTTCGACATGCCAAGGCCTGCCAAAGCGTCATGGGCGTAGGGAAGATCGGGAAGGGTAAAGGCCATCGGAGGTACTCCTGTTCAGATGTGCGTTGCCCTCTATAAGTGACTTTGAAACGCCAAGGTCAAGAGCAAGCAGGCCATTTCATCACTTCTTGGCCTTCTTCTTGCCGAGCTTTGCTGCCTTCTCAGTGCAATGCCCGACATCGTCGATCTGATTGCTGAAACTGGCCGCTTCCACCGAAAATGCAAGCTTGCCATCCGGTTTATGCACCTTGACGCGATAGTCCAAATTGGCGGTGGTCGAGCCCAGTTGAAGCCGCTCGATATGCCATTTGAATGTCACCCAATCCGCCGATTCAGCGGCCACTGTGGCCTTGATCGGTCCGTCATAGACATGCATGACGACGCCATCATTCACCATAGCCTCGCCGGTTTCTGGATCATGCACGATCAAAATATGCGTCTGAATGATTGAATTGTCCGCACCGGAACTCGGAGCGCAATCGTATATCATCGGCTTTGCCGCCGCTGCACTCGTCCCCAATGTCATAGCCACGACAATAGACAAGCCCTTAATATTAATCAACATAACACCCATTTTCTGTTCAAGTTCCACCGCTCAAAAGCCCCAGCGCGACCAATGCCTCGCGGTCACTTCTGGATGGTACAGCGTCCCTCAGACGAAAATTGGTTGTCATAGCCCACGGGCGTCACCGTCAGCGACAGCCGCCCATCCTTGAAAACCCGCGCGCGATAATCCAGAACAGCTGTCTCGCTTCGGCCGCCCAACACGCCGTCGACCCTCCAGTCGAAGACATAGCGCACCGCACTTTCTGATTGCAGCTTGCCCGCCAAAGGCTTGCCAAGCTCGCTCAGGATCACAGGATCGGTCACAATGACTTCGCCATCCGCCGCATCATACGAGATCAAAATCTGGGGCTGGATAATACTGGTTGATTTGCCGCTTGCTGGCTTGCAATCGTAAATCACCGGCTTGGCACTGACAGCCCCCGCCACGCACACCAGCGCCGCAACCAGTGACAGCCGCTTCACACCATTCCGCATAACTACCCTTCCCAAAACAAAACCGCCAGCATCATCTCCGATGCCAGCGGTCTTGCCGTCAATACCCAAACGCTTGACCCGGTTTAGAAAATCTCGCTGCCGTTGGTCGCGGAATGGCTCAGCAACCCCATCACATAACCAGCCACCGAGCGGAAACACACCAGCGTATAACCGTCGCCATCCTTCCAGAACGCCGCAGCCACTTGCCCGGCCCGGCTCCGGCGCAATTCTTTC
>CAYLYV010000280.1:0-3323 GCA_964387655.1 uncultured Cypionkella sp.
AACCGATGAAAACCCCTTAGCGTAGGATTCCGCCCCCACCCGGAACAGACCCCAAAGAGTCCTTCCAGCAGAACATCACCCTCAGCAAGATTGGACGCGCGCCGACCAGCTGCAGGAACGACCTCTTCGGCCTGAAGTGCGAGAGCAGCCGGCGCGGGCAAGCCATTTCGGGTCCAAAGTTGGGCAAAGAGCATACTGTGGGCGGATGTCATCCGACCTTGTCCGCGCGCAAGGTCTAATGCCGCTTCGACTGCAACGATAAGGGTCTGACCACGTGCTTTACCGTTTTCGCGGGCGATGCGGGCAGTATCAAGTCCTGCTCCCAGAAGGTCTAGCAAACCCTCGTCGCGTGGGCTTGGTTCTGCGATCGCGCAAATTCGTGCAACGATCTGACCGCCCAGAGCCGGTCGATGCAGCAGATCCAAGCCCAAACGTTCAAGAACCTCCCGGCGCGCACCAAAACCGTCATTGCCTGCGGCTTTCAGAGCGGCCAATGCCTCATCGATCCTGTTCTTTGCCATTGGTCACCGTCCCGGACTGCGCGATTTCTGAGACCAGCCTACCAATGCCACTCTGACTTGTCAGGAAGTCACAGCATGATTGCAGCCCTAAAAACTTCGGCAGTTCGGCTAAACAGCATGCCCTCAGGCCCAACCCATGGCGGCGCTGAAAAGTGCCTATTGCAAGCCTCCGTCAGCCCGCCGTCGGCACCCACACCTGTTTCGTCATGGTTTTGATAGAGGAAGCAACTTGCAGTGATATGACGAGCCGAGCGATAATGGTCGCATGTATAGACACTTGAGCCGTTTCAGACTTCGTCGCGCCGATCTCACCGGCATTTACCTATTGGTGGCAATCGGGATTGGTTTACTGTTCCTTGATGGCGGGATGGCTCGAGCCGAGGACGCACACATCCTTGAAGCACGTGTCAGCAAGGTTTTGGACGGCGATACCTTTACGTTGAGCGGCGAGTCGCGTCGAATTCGTGTCTGGGGCCTAGATGCGCCGGAATGGAACCACCAAGGCGGCTCAACCGCCACGTCGACCCTGCGCAGTTTGATATCCGGCAAGCATCTGCGTTGCGCAGTTCTGGACGTTGATCGATATGGACGCCTTGTTGCCCAATGCCTGCTGCCCAACGGCCGAGACATTGCGGCAGAGATGATCGGTTCCGGCACTGCCACAGAATACTGCCGATACTCCGGCGGCTACTACGGCACGTGCTAGAATCCTTAGCGCAACCCTGACGAGGGCATTGAGCGCAATCACCGCTCCCAATCATGCTCGCCCCGAGCAGGAGTTGATGCGAGCAGCCGCTCAGCGTGCCGTGCCTCTTTCAGCGTCAGCCCGAGCGCCACATGCGACTTAGCCGAAGAAACAACCGCCCGCGCGATCCACTTCCGCTGGTCTGCATCCTCGAAATCACCAGCTAGCGCATCCGTCCGCCCGCTGGCGAGTTCCGCCACGACGCCTTTGCCATACCGCTGACGCAACTCATCGGCGAACCGCTCAGCATGTGCATCCCCCCGGAATTCTACCTTGCCATCCGCCTGCATGATGCGGCCCATCGACCCGAGGGCACGCAGCAATCGATCATTTTCGGGAACGACCTCATGCGCCCGGCCATGCTCAATCAGTTTGGCCGCCGCTTCGTAGAAACCTTCCAGATCAACGACGACCTTCCGGCTTTGATCCAGATTGCGAAGATCGACGCGCCGTCGCCCGGACAGCGTAAGCAAGTCACTGCGCACCCAATCGCGCTCCTCCCAAGCATTGGCGGCCCCCGTTTCCAGCCGCTCGGCCATGCGGTCACCGCTGAGACCCAAGGCCACAGCCTTGCCGACGATATCCGTTTTCAGCCGGTCAGCGGCCCCTGGCTGCAGATCAACGGCCTCCCTGCCCTGCGCCAGCCGGTCACCCTCAAGACCCGTCGCGTAGAGCTTTGTCTGCGGCAGCATCTGCAAGAGTTGCGCCCCACGAGCATCGCCCAAGCCTTTGGCGATATCGATGGCATAGCCATAAAGCTCGTCCCGCATTTCCTTGCGCTCGGCGACAGGCACCTTGCGGATCTTGCCCTCGGCCTCTGCCATCCATCCGCTGAAATGCCGGTCCAGATCTGCCCGCTCTACTGTGGCCACATCACCCGGAAACGGCTGCAGCACCCCGCCCCGCCGCAGGGCTTCTTCCGCCTTGGCGATCTTCTCGCCAATCTCAGGCAGCCCGGTCAGCGCCGCCACATGCTGCAGGCTACGCATAGCGTCCGCTGTGCGCGTCATGGTCGCCAAAGCATCCTCCAGCGCCTTACCCTCACGCAGCCTTTCTTCCGGGGCGCGGCCCTCAGCCCGCGCCCGCTCGATCTCTGCCCGCGACGGCCCGTAGGTCAGCAAGCCGCGTTCCGCCCTCGAAGTCGCATCCAGAAACACGCCCTCCTCGGCAGCAATCGCCACCATGCGCTCCTTCATGACCTCAAGGTTGAAAACATGCTCCTTTGCCATGAAGAACCAACTGTCGTTCACCGTCCCGCGATTGTTGACGACCATGTGGACATGCGGGTGCGCCTTGTCGGTGTGCAGGGCCGCGACATAGGACCAGACGTCGTCCTGATGCTCCCCCGACTGGAACATCTCGAAAGCCCAGGCCTCAGCGATCAGCTTGGCCTTCTCCGGCCGCACATGGGAAGGGAAGCTCATCAGCAGATGGGTGGTGTGCCCATTCTTCGGCGAGCCATGCCAGTCCTCGACCCAGTCGCCGACGATGTCATTCCGCTCATCTTTGGTCAGACCTTTGGCATCGGCATCCAGAACGACCCCGTTGCCGAAGATCGAGGCTGACTTCGAGAACAGATAGTCCATCTGGGCGGCCAGCTCCTTGGCATTGGCTGTCCCGCCCTTGCCGATCTTCTTAAGCACCGCCGCGCTCGACCCCAGCGAAAACCGCCACAGCTGGCTGGACCGGGTCGAAAAACTGAACCCGCGCTTGGGCGACGAGGAACTGCCTGCCTTCACCCTGCCCTGCTGCGGCCGCAGAAAGTTGATCTCGCCAAGAACAGCCTCTGCAAGCCCAATGGGACGCGACCCAAACTTAACCATGGCGCGCTCCCTCCTGAGCCTCGACAAACTTCCGAAACAGCGCAACGCCCTGACGCCGGCGCTCCGCGATGATCTGGCTCAGCCCCTTCGCCACCAGCGGCAGCGACCGTCGCAACTCGTCCACCGAGGCCCACTGCGCCTTGACCATTGGAGCCCTGCCGCGGTTCGCCGCCAAGGCAATCTGGTTCACGTTGGTGCCGATCTTGCCCAACTCGTAACGGATTTCTTCCAGCT
>CAYLYV010000281.1:0-3317 GCA_964387655.1 uncultured Cypionkella sp.
TGCGGCCCAGAGCGATGGAACCCGAGGATACCAACACCACATCGGTGCCGCGCACTTTGGCTTCGGCCACGTCCATCGCCAGCGCGGAAAGCCAGCCCTGTTTCAGACCGAGTTTGCGATCCACCAGCAAAGCCGAGCCGATCTTGACGACCAGCCGTTTCGCGTCGCGAATATCGGGGGCGGTAAGCGGTTTTAAGGCTGCCACGGCAGGCCCTCCTCGACAGGGGCCTCGCGTTTGATTTCGGCCATAATAACCCGCAGCGTGTCGATCAGGCCGATGCCTGCGACGCCGGAAATCACATGCACCGGGCCGCCGCTGGCCTTTTCAAGCGCTTTGCGGCGGGTGGTGATGGTGGCTTTGTCCAGCGCGTCGCATTTGTTCAAAGCAAGGATGCGGGGTTTGTCGCCCAAGACTTCGGAGTAGGCTTCGAGTTCTTTGACGATGGTGCGGTAGTCTTTGGTGATGGTGGATGAGGTGCCGTCAACGAGGTGCAGCAGGACTTTGCAGCGTTCGACATGGGCGAGGAATTGCATCCCCAATCCGCGGCCTTCGGAAGCGCCTTCGATCAGGCCGGGGATGTCGGCCATCACGAATTCCGCGCCATCAATGCCAACCACGCCCAAGTTTGGCACCAGGGTGGTGAACGGGTAGTCGGCGATTTTCGGGCGGGCGTTCGAGACGGCGGCGAGGAAGGTGGATTTGCCGGCGTTGGGCAGGCCCAACAGGCCCGCATCGGCGATCAGTTTCAGGCGCAGCCAGATCGTGCGCTCGATGCCCTCTTGACCGGAGTTGGCGCGGGCGGGGGAGCGGTTGGTCGAGGATTTGAACGCGAGGTTGCCCCAGCCGCCGTTGCCGCCCTTGGCGAGCAGGATTTTCTGGCCCACCGTTACCAGATCGGCGATCACGGTTTCTTCGTCTTCATCGAGGATCTCGGTGCCGACCGGCACCTTCAGGATGATATCGTCGCCGGTTTTGCCGGTGCGTTGGCTGCCCATGCCGCCCTGCCCCGACTTGGCGAAGAAGTGTTGCTGGTAGCGGAAGTCGATCAGGGTGTTCAGGCCGTCCACGGCCTCGGCCCAGACAGAGCCGCCGTTGCCGCCGTCGCCGCCGTCGGGGCCGCCGAATTCGACGAATTTCTCACGCCGGAAAGAGACGCAGCCTGCCCCGCCGCCGCCGGAGCGGATGTAGACTTTGGTGAGGTCGAGGAATTTCATCGGAGCGGCTTTCTGAAAGATAAGGTTAGGCGATACAGGATTGGGGGGAAGGACTCAAGCGCGGGGATTCTTGGCGGGTTTGCGGTGGCCCCAACTCGGGACCAATTTTTATTGATTTATTTCAGATGCTTAGGTATGTTATTTTAACGAAACATTAACCTTTGGCACCTCAAGCCGATAGATCGCGATCGGCACCGGGCCTCTTTCGAGACTGTCGCCCATGCCTTCGCCGATCTGGCGGAAGCCGAGTTTGCGCAGCACAGCGCCCGAGGCGGGGTTGTCGGTGCAGTGATCGGCGAACACCTCGGCCAGCCCGAAGCGCGCGATCATCTGTGGCAGGAAGGCGGCCATCGCCTCGGTTGCAAGGCCACGGCCCCAGAATGCGGGGTCGAGGAAATAGCCGGTTTCCACCGGGTCATCCCAAATACCGACAGCGCCGATCAGCTGGCCTTCAAACCAGATGCCGAGGCGGAAGCCCAAGCGTCCCCGCCATTGGCTTTCGGCCAGAGTGGCGCGCACCTCGGCTTCGGGCCAAGGCGAGCGGTGGGAGTTGGTCATCGGCGCGACCAAGGGATCACCGCCGATGCAGGCGATGTCGCGCCAGTCGCGCTCGACGTCCAGCGGGGCGAGACGCAGGCGGGTTGTCAGGATTTCCAACGGGTTGGCGGCAAGGAAGGCTTCGGGGGTCAGCAGCAGATCGACATGCGGGCGCTCGACGCCCAAGGCGCGACAGTGTTTTAGGGAGCGACCGGTTTCGACAAAGCCGAGTTTCGCCAGCACACGGGCGGAGGGCGCATTGCCTTCAAAATAGCCCGCCGCGACGGTGCTTTCATCATGGGCGAATTGCATCTCCAGCACCGCGCGGGCGGCTTCGGTGGCGTAACCCAGCCCATGCGCGCGCGGAGCTAGCCAGTAGCCAAGCTCAAACCCGGCACCGATCATGCCGACAAAGCCCTGCGCATCGTCAATCGCGAAGGTTTCGCCGGGATAGGCGATCTGGGTGGCAAATTCGGCAAAATCCGCCGGAGTATAGGGATAGGGCACGCGGGCGAGCCAGTGCGATATGGCGAGATCATTCAGATATGCGACGACCGCAGCCTGATCAGAGGCTGCGACCGGGCGCAGAGTCAATCGCGCCGTTTGAAGCTGGGCGCGTAGGGTCATGTTGCCTCAAGCCAGCTTTTTCACATAGGTCCAGGTGGGGACCAGCGCATTGCGCGCCACCGAGAACGTCTCGGCATCGCCGAGATACTGGAAGCCCGTATTGGTCAGCACGCGGGCGGAACCGGGGTTGTCCTGAAACACCTCGGCGAAGATCGTGCAGTTGTTCTGCGGGTTGGCAGCAACCAAAGCCTTGACGGCCTCCGACGCAATGCCGGTGTTCCAGAACGCAGGGGCGACCCAATAGCGGACCTCAGACTGGCCATGGGTGGGTTTGTGGGCATCCATCGGTTTCAGACTGATCACGCCCAACACCTCGGCCAGACCTGTGGCCGAACCATCCATCACCCAGATCTGCTCATCCGAGCGCCCGCCCATCGCGCGGGCGACGAAGGCATCCGCGGCGCCCGGCGGCAAGGGATGCGGAATCGAATGGGTGGCTTCGGCGACGCGCTTGTCGCCTGCGTAAAGTGCGAACAAGCCAGCATCCGACTTGCGCACCGGGCGCAGCACAAAGCGGCCAGCGGCAATCTGGCCTTCAGCGGGAACGGCAATCATATCCAAAACCACGGACCTTCTCCTGCAAGCCATCTGGGTGCAAACCCTATCGAAACCCCATCCCGATGGCGGAAATAAGGAAGGGGACCGGCCTTTCGGCCGATCCCCCGTTTACAATCTAATTGTAAAGGTTCGGCTTATTCTGCGGCTTTCGCTGCCGGAAGCACAGAAATAAAGGTGCGGCCTTTGAAGCCTTTTTTGAAGGTGACATGGCCTTCGACTTTGGCGAACAGGGTGTGATCCACGCCCATGCCAACGCCTTCACCGGGGAACCAGGTGGTGCCGCGTTGACGCACGATGATGTTGCCCGGAATGGCAACCTGGCCACCGAACAGTTTCACGCCAAGACGACGGCCAGCCGAGTCGCGGCCGTTGCGGGATGA
>CAYLYV010000282.1:0-3243 GCA_964387655.1 uncultured Cypionkella sp.
CGCGCCGCGATCTTTTCGCGCAACTCGCCTTCGGCATCGGGCAGCAGGTTGTCGAAAGCGGCAATCACCGGATCGCCTTTCCAGTCTTCTTGGGTCAGCGGCATGACACTGGCGACGGGGAAAGCCAGGTCCGAGGCCAGCCAGGCTGGATCGTAGGAAAAGGCAACGCCGCCATCAGTGGCCTTGATCAGCGTGCCAACCCGTGTCCGTTCATACCAGACTGCCGTCTTGCTACGCCGGATGCCGGCCCGCCTGCGTGCCAAGCGTGCCATATCAGTTCGTATCCTGATCAGGCATGCGCCCGGTCACGGTCAACTCAGCACCGAGGGCTTCGAGCAGGCGCAGATAGACGTCGAGGCTGACTGAGACGACGCCGGTCTCGATATCTGAGATGGTGGATTGGGCAGTACCCGTCGTTTCAGCGAGCTGCTTCTGGGTCATCCCCTGGGCACGCCTGCGGGCGCGAAGGGCTGCTGCCGCCTGTCGGAGGCTTCGTATGGAATGGGTGAGGGGCTTTTCCATAGCAAACTGATAGTCCATCGGCTATATTTCGTCAATATAGCCAAAAGACCATTTTTATATGATATACCGGTTAAGCTATAATTTGGAAATATCGTTCAAGGGCGATTGGGAAGTCTCAGCAGGGCGCAAAATGAAGTAGAACTCGGCTAAGCCGAGCCGGACAGATAAAGCGTCAAACAGTTGGGATTCCGGGCCTTCCATCGCCGCATTCCGGGCAATGGCGCTGAAAAACGTCTGAAGCGTTCGCACCGTAACGCGCCCCGCAGTGGCGACATTGCAGGATGTAGACGATCTGGTTGTGGTCAGTGCCCGGCTGTCCGGTGCGGGACAGCACTTCCTGACTATTGCGGTTCACATAACCCGTTGCCGTGGTTGAGGATCTGCGAGGGCTTTCACTCTTTAGGCGGGAGCGGGGCTTATCAGTCGGGGGCCAAGTGGTTCCGAGAATCCAGCCTTCGACCTGAGCTGTCATCGCAACACTTTCTGGCTGGGGCGGCGCAAACGCCTGTTTGATTTCACCACTGATAGCGGCCTCCTGGAGCCAACGCGCGATTGCATAGGCATCGTGCTGGTCCTGAGTTCTTGCCTCGCTGCCATAGAGGCTGCTCCACAGCCTGGGATAGGCCTCGAGGATCACTGAGGCGTCCTGAGCAGGTTCCCAACCATCAAAAGGCCAGAAATGGACCCGCGGGCGAGCCTGTCGAATTCTGCGCAGCCATGGGATGCCGGCATGGGTTGATTTGGCGACCGTTCCCTGAACGTCGAAATGGAAGACCGACTTTGCCGATCCGGCAGCCTCCTCGGTCAGCCGGCGCCAATGCCTCTCCCCTTGCCGCGCCGCGCCATTTCCAACTGACCCGTCGCGCACGAAATCGACATAGGTGTGCTTGCCATCTGTCGGCCAGTGCGCACAGAAATCGTCGAGGAAATTCGGCCAATCGGGCTCAAGGCCATGCCGCTCGAAGTAGCGTATCGGGAATGAAAAGCCGTGATCAATGCCGACAACTGTCGGCACCGATCCATCCAGGGTTTCGATCAGCCAATCGCTGAGGCTGTGCCTTGTCCAATATTTCTTGGGGCCGGCGGGCGGCAATACCTCTTCGGCGGCGCTGTCTCCCAAGGTCTGATAGACGCGCAGCCCTTTCAGGCTGGCCTCGGCGGTTTCTGCCCCTGAATAGTCGATGCCGATGGTGCGACGGAATCTGCGATTACCCATCATTGGAAGCTCGCCTGAAACTGTGTGGCGGTCAGAGAAACATGGGCATCGAGTGGCGGTCGCAGCTCAAACGCCTCCGGGGTCCGCGCGAAATCGTACAGACGGAAGAGATACCAATCTTCACGGCGCTCCTCAGCCACGGCAAGTTCGTTGCGCGAAATGTGGAACGGAGTACGGTCCCAGCCGTTGGTTGTTTTGACCTCGATCAGGCGGTCACGCCCGTCATGGCTGAAGCTGGCGATGTCATAGCCCGCTCCATCGCCATCCTCACGCGAAACCCAGCGGACACGACGCGCCAGATCGTCCCGGCCGTGGTGACGCAGAGTTTGCCGCTCATGATGAAAGACACGCTCTTCTCCAGCGCGACCCAGGGTACGATTGCGCTCGTCCCGGGCGGCGACGTCGAAGCGGCGGGCAACCGCTTGCATCTGATCGAGTTCGGGTGGCGGCAAATTGCGAAGAGTCGGGGCAGTCCCGATGAAGAGGGGCGCAGCTTCAGCCACGGCGCTGGAGTGGGGCTTAATCAACGACGGCTCCCATTCTGGGTGTCCGGCCAGCCAGCGTGACACGGCCACAGCCAGCGCCATCTGGAAGTTAAAGCGTGGTTGATAGCCCCTGATCGCGGGCAGGCCAAACCCACGGAACGCGGCTGAGATGTTGCAGAGTTTGAATTCGATTGAACCCCGGCTGCGGCCTGTCTGTTCCTGCAAAAGCCGGTTCTGCGCCGCCTTGTTGTATGCCTCGCCGGCCAATTCCTGCCCGAGCATCGCGAAGTAACTCGCAACGCAGGCGTCGTTTTCAAGATCGGTCCAATCGTCTGCACTCATGTGACGAGGCTAGTCGGGCTGCGCTTGGCTGTCATCCTGAAACCCTTTGGATTGCGATGGTTGCCGGTCTGGTCTGGAATGATCATTGATCAAGGGGAGTTTGGCCAAGCCATACAGCTGTGCCCCAAAGGTATCTTGCGATTTGGACCAGCATCGCCTCCACATCATTTCGACGGACCTTTGCCAAGCCATAATTGAAGCGGAAGGAACTGGTGCGGAGAACGAGGGCAATGGCCCCGCCGTCAGATCATCATCGAGTTGGGCGGACTACGGTGTTGTCTCAGCCAAGATTGATCTGCATCTCGGCCCGTTCGCGGCACTCGTTCGGATGTCGTCCTTTACCTTCCATCTTTCTGGCTGACCTGAACCAAGTGGAGTGGCGGGTGCCGGGAGGCAGCAGGGCAGGGGGGAGCGCAATCTGGCCTGTTGGGACTGAGGTGGTTTCATCGCCGGTAGTGCCTGTCCTGTCTTTCCTGACGGGCCTTCAGGGTCGCTTTGATCTCCGTGGTTTTTCTGTTCCAGCCCGCGTCCAACGGCCTCTGGTGATGGGCTGATCTGCCCGAAGGACGTCTTCGCCTCGACCGCTTCGGCGCAACAGCGTCGTCGCAACTTTCTTCCCCTGCCGGTGCGGGCACCGTCATTCCTCGCGAGGCAAGAAAGTTCCTCCTGTGCTGTCCA
>CAYLYV010000283.1:0-3188 GCA_964387655.1 uncultured Cypionkella sp.
GGGATGCGCGAAAGCACCCGGCGCCTTGCCGGGTTTGACGCCCGCATCAATCCAGCCATCGGTGAAGAACGGCTTGGCGATTTCGGCCATGCGGGGATCGAAAGCGGCATAGGCCGACAGCACGGTCTCAGTCGCTTCGGCCCAGTTCACCAGACGCGGGGCTTCGGTCAGCAAAGGCGCGTTGCGGTCCCAGGTTTGCAGGCGCTCCAGACCCATCCATTTGGCTTTCAGCTTGTAATAGCGGTGGCTGAGTTTGGGGTAGGCGGCGACAACCGCGTTGCGCAAAGCCTCGACCACCTCGGGTTCGACATGGTTGGCCAAGTGGCGGGAATATTGTGGGCTGGGCATCTTGCGCCAGCGATCCTCGATTTCCTTTTCTTTCGCCAGCGTATTATGAACGCGGGCGAACAGTTTGATATGTTTGTCAAAGACGGCGGCGAGGGCATGGCTTGCGGCCTCACGTTTCGCGCGATCTGCGTCGGTCAGCAGATTCAGCGTGGCTTCAAGGTTGAGGTCTTCCTCCTCGCCCGCCACGGTGAACATCAGGCCCGCCATCGTCTCGTCAAACAACTTGTTCCAAGCCGAAGCTCCGACGACCGAGGCATCATGCAGGTACTTCTCCATCTCATCTGACAATTGGTGCGGCCGCATGGCGCGCATCCGCTCGAACACCGGGTTGTAACGGGCGAGGGCGGTGTTTTCTGCGGTCAGTTTAGCAAGAAGATCGTCGTCCAAGCGGTTGAATTCAAGGCTGAAAAATACCAAAGGCGTGGTGAAATTGGTGATGCTGTCCTGCACATCGGCCATGAACTTGGCGCGCTCGGACTCCATGGTGTTTTGGTAATAGCGCAGGCCCGCGTAGGACCCGATGCGGCCTGTGATCACGTCGATCTTCTCGTAAGCTGTCACGCAGGCCAGCAGTTCGGCGGCGGAGAGGTTGGCCAGCTTACCCTCATATTTCGCCGCAAAATCGGCGCAGGCCGTTTCCAGCCATGCCATATCGCGCTGCAACTCGGGGGCGTCGGGGGCAGGGTAAAGGTCGCTCAAGTCCCAATCGGGCAGATCACCAAATGTGTTCGAGCCGCTGCGGGCGTCGAAAACCGGGCGCTTTTGGCCGGGGCGGGTCATGGGGAGTGACTGCGGATGCGACATGGGGACCTCTTTGCTTGTTGGATGTATCTAGGGGGCAAAGGGGGCGTTGTGCAAGGCGCAGCGCGGAAAGGTGCGCAATGGCTTTTGCCTAAAAAATGGGCGGCACTTTGCGGCTATTTCGGGCGGATATGTGAAAATCGAAGCGCTTTCAATCTTCTGCCCTTTACGGCGCGGAATCAGCGGCCTTTACTTGGGTTAATCAGCACGAAAAGGCGGCACGGCATGACCCCTTATTTCAACGAAATGTTCCAAAATAATGCGGTGCGCCCGCCCTATGCCGGGCTGGAAGGCTGGAGCGCGGATATGCCCGCCGACATCCGGCTGGCGAAACAGGCCGAGGCCGAGGCGCTGTTCCGTCGCATCGGCATCACCTTCGCGGTGTATGGTGAGGGCGGCGACCCGGATCGCCTGATCCCGTTCGATATGTTTCCGCGGGTGTTTACCGCGAACGAGTGGGCGAAGCTGGAACGTGGTATCAAGCAACGGGCGCGGGCGCTGAATGCGTTTCTGGTCGATGTCTATGGCCGCGGCGAGATCGTGCGGGCGGGGCGCATTCCGGGCAAGCTGGTCTATCAGAATGACGCTTACGAGAAATCGGTCTGCGGTTTTATCCCGCCAAAAGGCGTGTATTCCCACATCGTTGGCATTGATATCGTGCGCACCGGGCCGGGTGAGTTCTATGTGCTGGAGGACAACTGCCGCACGCCGTCGGGGGTCAGCTATATGCTGGAGAGCCGCGAGATGATGATGCGGATGTTCCCGGATTTATTCCGCGAAAACCGGATCGAGCCGATTGACAGCTATCCTGACAAACTGCGGCGGACTTTGGCGAGCGTGGCCCCCGCGAAATGCGACCGCGATCCGACGGTGGTGATCCTGACGCCGGGGCATTTCAACTCGGCCTATTATGAGCACAGCTTCCTCGCTGACCTCATGGGTGTGGAACTGGTCGAGGGCCAGGATTTGTTCGTCGATGGCGCCTTTGTCTATATGCGGACCACCGAGGGACCGAAGCGGGTGGACGTGATCTACCGCCGTCTGGATGACGATTACATTGACCCGTTGTGCTTCCGCCCCGATTCCATGCTGGGCGTGCCGGGGTTGATGGATGTGTATCGGTCGGGCGGGGTGTCGATTTGCTCGGCACCGGGGGCGGGGGTGGCCGATGATAAGGCGGTCTACACCTATGTGCCAGAGATGATTAGATTTTATCTGGGGGAAGAACCTATCCTGAGCAACGTGCCGACCTGGAAATGCGGTGAGGCTTCGGATCTGAAATATGTCACCGAAAACCTGCATGAATTGGTGGTGAAAGAGGTTCATGGATCGGGCGGTTATGGCATGTTGGTCGGCCCGAAATCGACCAAACAGCAGGTTGAGGATTTCCGCGCGCTGATCATGGCTGATCCGGGGAATTATATCGCCCAGCCGACCTTGGCGCTTTCGACCACGCCAACCTTTGTCGAGGAGGGTATCGCGCCGCGCCACGTTGATCTTCGGCCATATTGTCTGGTGGGCGAGCGGATTGAACTGGTGCCGGGGGGGCTGACGCGGGTGGCTTTGCGCGAGGGGTCGCTGGTGGTGAACTCAAGCCAAGGCGGCGGCGTCAAAGACACTTGGGTATTGGCGGAGTAGATCATGCTTTCAAGAACCGCCGACAACCTTTACTGGATCGCCCGCAACATGGAGCGGGCGGAAACCGCCGCCCGCCTGCTGGAAGTGGGCGCGCGCATATCCTTGCTGCCCTCGGCGCAGGGCTACCGCAACGATTGGGACAGCCTGCTGCGCGCTTCGGGCAATGCCAACGGCTATGTCGCGAAATACGGTGCCCCCGCGCAGGCGCAGATTGAATCCTATCTGTTTTTCGACCGCGACAATCCGAACTCGGTGGCGTCCTGCATCACCAACGCGCGGGAGAAAGCCCGCATCATCCGAACCGCTTTGACCACGCAACGTTGGGATTCCGCGAACCCCGCATTTCAAGAATTGCCTCAATTGTCTTGCCAAACCGCCCCCCCGTAAACCCCCCCGTCTAC
>CAYLYV010000284.1:0-2080 GCA_964387655.1 uncultured Cypionkella sp.
GCGGTTCAGGCCGCGTGCGCGCCCGCAGCCAGAGTGGCCACGAAAGCCAGCACCTCGGCCACCGGTTTGCCGGTGCTGAGTTCCTTGACGATGGCAGAGCCGACCACGCAGCCATCCGCCACCGAGGCGATGGCCTGCGCAGCCTCGGGCGTGTTGATGCCGAAACCGACGATCACCGGCAAATCGGTCGAGCGTTTGATCCGCGCCACTTCCGGCCCCACCTCGCCCGCCTGCGCCGCCGCCGCCCCGGTGATGCCGGTGACCGAAACGTAATAAACAAAGCCCGAGGTGTTTTGCAGCACTTTCGGCAGGCGTTTTGCATCCGTGGTGGGGGTGGCGAGGCGGATGAAATTCACGCCAGCGGTTTGCGCGGGCAGGCACAACTCGGCGTCTTCCTCGGGCGGCAGATCGACGATGATCAACCCGTCGATGCCCGCCTCGGTGGCTTGGGTCAGGAACAGATCGACGCCGCGGGAATAGATCGGGTTGTAATAGCCCATCAGCACGATTGGGGTGGTTTTATCGCCGCTGCGGAAATCGCGCACCATTTGCAGGGTTTTGTCCAGAGTCATCCCGGCTTCCAGCGCGCGTTGGCCCGCCAGTTGAATGGTCGGGCCATCCGCCATCGGATCGGTGAACGGCAGACCCAGCTCGATCACATCAACGCCCGCCCCCGGCAAGCCCTGCATCACCGCCAGTGAGCGTGCCACATCGGGATCACCCGCCATGATATAGGCGACGAAGGCCTTTTTCTGCTGCGATTTCAGCCGCGCGAAGGTGTCATCGATTCTGCTCATATCCCGGCCCATCCCTGCAAATCCCAAAACGGTTTGCACGGGAAGCCCCGGAAAATCAATGCCCCTTCACGGCCCGGCACAAGCCCGCCTTGAATTTCACATTGGCCCAAATATCCCCGCCGGAGGCTTCAACCGGCTCACCTGCGCAGGTTTCCCAAGCGAAAGCCTTGACCGCACCGCTTGTCCTGCCTATGCCGCAGGCGGTCTGGACATCAGGCGGTCTGGGCAATCGGCCAGCAAAAGGGGTGCGCGCGATGGGTTTCAAAATGGGTATCGTTGGTCTGCCGAATGTCGGCAAATCCACCCTGTTCAACGCGCTGACCCGCACTGCGGCGGCGCAAGCGGCAAATTTCCCGTTCTGCACGATTGAGCCGAACGTCGGCGAAGTCGCGGTGCCCGATGCGCGGTTGGACAAGCTGGCCGCGATTGCGGGATCGAAGCAGATCATCCCGACCCGGATGACCTTTGTCGATATCGCGGGCCTCGTGCGTGGGGCCTCGAAGGGCGAAGGCCTGGGCAACCAGTTCCTCGCCAATATCCGCGAATGCGATGCGGTGGCCCATGTGCTGCGCTGTTTTGAAGACGGCGACATCACCCATGTCGAGGGCAAGATTGATCCGGTGGCCGATGCCGAAACCATCGAGACCGAGCTGATGATCGCTGATATGGAGAGCATCGAGCGCCGCCTGACCGGGCTTGCGAAAAAACTGCGCGGCGGTGATCAGGACACTTTGGACCAAGACCGCCTGCTGCGCGCCGCGTTGAAATTGCTGGAAGCCGGGCATCCTGCGCGCAACCTGCAGATCGCCGAGGAAGATCAGCGCCAGTGGCGTCTGCTGCAACTCTTGACCTCAAAACCCGTGCTCTATGTCTGCAATGTCGAGGAATCCTGCGCCGCCAATGGCAACGCCCAATCCGCCCGCGTGGCGGAAATGGCCGCGAAGCAAGGTGCGGGCTCGGTGGTGATCTCGGCCAAGATTGAGGAGGAGATTTCTCAGCTTGCCGATGACGAAGCCGCGATGTTTCTGGAAGAAATGGGCCTGCACGAAGCAGGTCTGGACCGCCTGATCCGCGCGGGCTACAAACTGCTGGGTCTATCCACCTATTTCACCGTCGGCCCAAAAGAAGCCCGCGCCTGGACGATCCACAAGGGCATGCTCGCCCCGCAAGCCGCCGGGGTGATCCACGGCGATTTCGAAAAGGGCTTCATCCGCGCCGAAACCGTGGCCTATCACGACTATATCGCCGGTAAGGGCGAGGCCGGGGCCAAAGAAGCCGGCAAG
>CAYLYV010000284.1:2090-3063 GCA_964387655.1 uncultured Cypionkella sp.
GGTTGAGGGCGAGACCTACGAAGTCAAGGACGGCGACGTGCTGCATTTCTTGTTTAATGGCTGAGGCGGGGTTGCGGCCCTTGCCGGGGGCAGAACGCTCCAGTGGAGCGATTTGTGGCAGAGAAAGGCGCTAACACTTTCGCACCCCAGCCACTCGCCTGCTCTATCCGTTCAGATTGGCGCGAAAACTTTTGCGAATCTCAACGATGCGGCATTCCCGCCTTTGAAAAAGGCACCATATCGCTAGTATGAACCGCCCGCGTGCCGCTGCTTTATAGGCTTCATAGTGATGACTTTCAGGTTTCATAAACGGCTGATAACGCACACGATCTTTGCCATTTTCGGCTTGTGTGGTCTAAGCGCCCCTGTCACGGCCGAGATCACGTTGCAAGGCAGTGGCACACTTGGCATGACACCATCAGATGACCTAACCAGCCTGCCTGCACTAAATTGTTCGGCTATGAGTATATCGACCGAGCAGGATAGATCGGTAAAACTGCTCGACGCAGTGCTTAGGGAAGACATCGGCAAAAAGCTATCTGCTTTCACACCCGTGAGCGATAAAGTTGGCATTCAGGATTGTGGCGCATTCTTCGTTTTGTCGATACTCTCGAAACCCTCGACTATTGTGCGACACGTGCGGCTGGTTGTCGAGCGGGAGGCATATCTTGACTACATCGCGGGCCAGCCGATGGTGCGATTGCGGTTTCGACCAGAGTCGCTACGCGAGCGTTACCGTTTCCTATTGATCGGTTTTTGATTACAAAAAGCGTCAACAAACGTATCTTCGCATCGCCCGATCCAAATGTATCACGCCCCCCCAATCCCTAACAAACCCTTAACCGCCCCCAACTAACCCCTTGATATATCATACCCCCACCCCCTGCCCACGCGTGGACACCCCCTGTACCTCCCCACCCGCGCGCGCGACCCGCCCCGATACGCTCGAGGCCATCACGGTCAGCGTGGACGA
>CAYLYV010000285.1:0-3028 GCA_964387655.1 uncultured Cypionkella sp.
GGCGCGGGGGCGGGGGGGGGCGCCCAGTGAGGCGGCCATCATGATGCGGGGGGCGACCCCGGCGCGTGGGGAAGGAGGGGCCCCGCCGCGGGGGGGGGGGAGGGGGGGTAGGAGGGTGTGCGGTTTCTTGGGGGGCCTTGGGGTGGGGGAAAGGTTGAGGGGGGAATGGGGGTGGGGGAAATTGGGAAATTCCGGGGGGGGAGGGGGGCCACGCAGATGTGTCCACGCGTGGACAAAGCGGTGGGGTGGGGGATTTCAAGGGGTTATGGCGGGGGCGTTAAGGGGTTGTTAGGGATTTGGCTGGGTATGACGTGCGGTTTGCCGGTGCGGTGCGCTGAAGCCATCAGCGGGTTGAACTGCGGGGGCAACGGCGCGGGGGAACCGTTGGGCAGGGATTGGCGTTGGTTTTGCGATGCCAATGCAGCTTGTGCTGCGGATGAGGTGAGGGACGCCAAATGACCGAGCAAATGAAAGTTGTGCCCAAGGCCGAGCGGGTGCAGACCGGGGTGAAGGACGCATCGGCGCTGGCCGCGGGTTTGACGCAGGCGGTGGCGGATACCTATCGCTTGATTTTCAAGACCCATGCCTATCACTGGAATGTCGAGGGGCCGCTGTTTTACTCGGTGCATCATCTGACGGATGAGCAGTACAAGGAAATGTTTCCGGCCGCCGATGATCTGGCCGAGCGTATTCGGGCGCTGGGGCAACTGGCTCCGTTCTCGTTGGCCGAGGTGATGAAGCTGTCGGTGATCAAGGATCTTGCGGCTTTGCCCACGACGCTGGAAATGGTCGAGGATCTGGCGAAGGATCATGCGGCGGTGGCTGTCGGGTTCCATACTTTGTTCAAGCTGGCGGAGGAGAACAACGATCCCGTCACCGCTGATCTGGCGACGCGGCGCTCGGCGTTTCACGAGCAGGCGGCGTGGATGCTGCGGGCTACGGCGAAGTAGCGGTAGTTTGCCTGCCACATGGCTGGCGGTTTTCCCCACCAAGACTGGGGTTTTACACCTCCAGACCCCGGTGGGATATTTACGCCAATGTGACAGAACAAGGCGAGATGACTTTGGCTTTTCCCAACGGCCATCCCGGTGAGGCGGGGCCAAGCCAGCGCGCTGCGATGCAACCTGCATGTCGGGCGGGGAAATATTTTGCGCGCGCGATATGGAACGGATTTGGTTCTGCCGCGTTTTAACCCCAGAGGCTTTTGGCCACTGGAACTGTAGCAGCAAGGGGAAATGACATGGGTATAATCTGGACGATCTTGATTGGTTTTGTTGCGGGCATCGTGGCGAAGTTTGTCACGCCGGGCAGCAATGAGCCGTCGGGTTTCATTCTGACCACCATTTTGGGCATCATCGGCGCTTTCGTTGCGACCTATATCGGTCAAGCGATGGGTTGGTATGCGCCCTACGAGGGCGCGGGTTTCATCGGCGCTGTGGTGGGTGCGGTGATCGTGTTGCTGGTCTGGGGCTTTGCGTCGCGTCGGGCCTGAGGGCTGCGCCGTTTGCAACTATTCTGAGGAGAAGATCTATGGGTAGAGGTTCACCATCTATGACGGCGCTGCTGGCTCTGCTGGCGGTGGCGGGATACCAGAATCGCGACAAGATCAGCGACATGCTGCGCAAGGCTGGTGGTTCGGACGATCAAGCTAAAACTGGCTTGGATTCGCATAACAGCCAGTCGATCTCGAATGTTTTGTCGGAGATTGGCGCGTTCTTCACCGGATCTTCCGGTGGCGGGGCTTTGTCGGGCGGGTTGGCCGGAATCGTAGATCGGTTCCGCGGCAACGGTCAGGCAGAGGCCGCCGACAGTTGGGTTGCCCCGGGCGAAAACAAGCTGGTTGCCGGGCATGATCTGGCGGCGACCTTGGGTGAGGACACGCTGGCGGAACTGGCCGTGAAAACCGGGCTGAGCCGCGAGACGTTGCTGGAGCGGTTGTCGCGGGTGATCCCCGAGGCGGTGCATGGCATGACGCCAGACGGGCGACTGCCGACGCCAGAGGATGCGCAACGCTACATCTGACAGGATCGCGCCTTTGAGGCGCAGCAGACGACAGGAAACCGGGCGCAGCTTAGCTGCTGCGGTCGGTTTTCTTTTGCCGAATTGCCGCTGGAATGGCGCAATTCACTCAACCCCCGATACTTAACTCAACGGATGGAGATTATCATGAAAACTCTCGCTGAAGCGTTTCACCACACTCTGCAAGACATCTATTATGCCGAAACCGCGCTGACCAAGGCACTGCCGAAAGTCGCGGCTGCGGCGGGCAATGTGGATCTGAAAAAGGCCATCACGCATCATTTGGAAGAAACCAAACAGCAGATCGTTCTGCTGAAGAAGGTGTTTGCCGTGATTGGTCAGAAGGCCGAGGGCGTCAAATGTGATGCGATCGACGGTCTGATCAAAGAGACCGAGGGTATCATCAAAGAGGCCAGCGGGGCGGCTTTGGACGCGATGCTGATTGGTGCCGCGCAGGCGGTGGAGCATTACGAGATCGCACGTTACGGCACGCTGCGGGAATGGGCGAAGGTTCTGGGCCATACCGAGGCGCATGATCTTTTGTCGCAGATTCTGGACATGGAGAAGGCGGCCAATGCCAAGCTGACCAGCATGGCGGTCGAAGCGGTGAATATGAAGAAGTAAGGGCGCTGCGGTCTTTTGATCGTAGGGTGCTTGACGCGGCGGCTGGGGGTTTCACACCCCCCAGACCCCCGTGGGATATTTAAGCCAATGTGAAAGTTGGCAGGTTTTTAGTTGGAATTTTGTGCCCGCTCGGCCCCTTCGGTGATGGCTTGGCGGAGTTTGCGGTCCAAGGCTTCTTGTTTGGATTTTGTGTGCAGTTTCAGCCCGAACATGTCTTTGACATAGAAACTGTCGACCACCTGCGCGCCATAGGTCGCGATCACGGCGGAGGCGATGTAGATATTGTTGGCGGCCAAGGTGCGGGTCAGGTCGTAGAGCAGGCCGGGGCGGTCGCGGGTGTCGACCTCGATGATGGTGTAGATTTCCGAGCCTTCGTTGTCGAAGG
>CAYLYV010000286.1:0-3006 GCA_964387655.1 uncultured Cypionkella sp.
TCAACCTGCGCTCGGCCTTTGACCGCAAGAACTATTTCTACCCCGATCTGCCGCAAGGCTATCAGATTTCGCAACTCTATCACCCCATCGTCGGCGAGGGCGAAGTGCTGGTTGAGATGTCGCCGGGTATCGCGCGTCTGGTGCGGGTAGAGCGGATTCACTCGGAACAAGACGCGGGCAAGAGCATCCACGACATGGACCCGACAATGTCCTTCGTCGATTTCAACCGCACCGGGGTGGCCCTGATGGAGATCGTCAGCCGCCCCGACATTCGCGGGCCAGAGGAGGCGGCTGCCTATGTCGTCAAGCTGCGCCAGATCCTGCGCTATCTTGGCACCTGCGACGGCGATATGCAGCACGGCAACCTGCGCGCCGATGTGAACGTCTCGGTCTGCCGGGTTGGCCAGTATGAGAAATACCAAGCCAGCCAAGACTTTAGCCATCTCGGAACGCGGTGTGAGATCAAGAACATGAACTCGATGAAGTTCATCCAGCTGGCGATTGACTACGAGGCCCGCCGTCAGATTGCCATTCTGGAGGATGGCGGTTCGGTCACACAAGAGACCCGGCTGTATGATCCGGACAAGAACGAAACCCGCTCGATGCGCAGCAAGGAAGAAGCGCATGACTACCGCTATTTCCCTTGCCCCGACTTGCTGCCTTTGGAGATTGAACAGGCTTGGGTCGATGACATTGCGGCCTCGATGCCAGAACTGCCGGATGCCAAGAAGGCCCGCTTCATGGGGGATTTTGGCTTGACCGATTATGATGCCAATGTGCTGACCGCCGATCTGGAAAGCGCGGGCTTTTTCGAGGCTGTAGCGCAGGGCCGCGATGGCAAGCAGGCGGCAAACTGGGTGATCAACGAACTCTTTGGCCGTTTGAACAAGGAAGGCCGCGCGATCACCGACAGCCCTGTGTCTGCGGCACAACTGGGTGGCGTGCTGGACCTGATCGGCAAAGGCACGATCAGCGGCAAGATGGCCAAGGATCTGTTCGAGATCATCTGGACAGAGGGCGGCGATCCGGCGGAAGTCGCGGCAGCGCGCGGGATGCAACAGGTCACCGATACCGGCGCGATTGAGGCCGCCTTGGACGCGCTGATCGCGGCGAACCCGGATCAGGTCGAAAAGGCCCGCGTCAATGCCAAGCTGGCGGGCTGGTTCACCGGGCAGGTGCTGAAATCCACCGGGGGCAAGGCCAATCCGGCTGTTGTCAACGCGATGGTGGCGCAGAAACTCGGCCTCTGAGCCAGCAATTGGTGATTCGTCGCTGGCGGCCTGACCGGCTGGCCTTTCCTATGGACATCTGACGCCTCCGATTTATATTGATATCAATATAAATCGGAGGCCAGTATGCCCGCGACCCTGTATTACTCGCGCAATCCCAACCCGCGCCTTGCCGTGGCCGTGGCGCGGCAGCTGAATTCGGATGTGGTGTTTGAATTTGCCTCGCCGTTTAACCCGGCACACAGCGCAAAATTCCGCGCGTTGAACCCCAGCCTGCGCATCCCGATCCTGCTGGAAAACAGTCATTCTCTGTGGGAAGCGGATGCGATTGCCTGCTGTCTTTCAATGCGGGCGGGGTCGAGTTTCTGGCGCATGGACGACGAGATGCCCGAGATGATCCGCTGGATTTCCTGGGGCAAAGCCTATTTCGTGCAGGCCTGCGACGTGGTGCATTTTGAGCGCGGCACCAAGCAGCGCTACGGCTTTGGCCCGATTGACCCGGCGGTGCTGGCGCAGGGCATGGCGGATTTTCACGAACATGCCGCACAACTGGATGCGCATCTGGTCGGGCGGGATTACCTGCTCGACAGCGGCCTGAGCTATGCTGATTTCCGCATGGCAAGCTATCTCGCCTTCAATGATGTGGCTGGGCTGCCAGTGGCGGATTACCCGCAGATCGACGCTTGGTATCGGCGGATTGCCGCGCTGCCTGCATGGGCTGATCCCTTCGCGGGGCTGGATGCGCCAGAGTTGCCGCCGATTGCGGGCAAGGGCTAGCTTTAATCGCGGTAAAGACTACCGCATCTGGTGCTGTGGCGAAATCCGCGCGCGGCTGTCGGAATGTCCTTTCTGTGATTGGCGTTATCCGGTGTTCCCCGTATTATGCCGCCGATAGTTTCAGGAGCGACCCGATGCAGCGTTACGAATACAAAGTGATTCCCGCCCCCCGCCGGGGCGAAAAATCGCGTGGGGTCAAAACCATTGAAGACCGCTTTGCACTGACCTTGACGCTTGTGATGAATGATCTGGGTCGTGACGGTTGGGACTACGTTCGTGCCGATACGTTGCCGGTGGATGAGCGCGCGGGCTTCACCGGGGGCACCAAAACAACGTTTCAGAATATGCTGGTGTTCCGCCGGCTGATCGAGGTCGAGGCGGGCGCTGCGCCGAAATTGCTGACAGTGGAGGACGTGCCAGCGATGCCGCGTCTGGGCCCGGCTGAGGTACCCGCAGGCGTCGCTCCGGCTTTGGGGCCAGCCAATCCGGTGGGGCCTGCGGCGCAGGCTGCGGCTCATCCCAGCGTGGCGGCTGAATAGTTAATCGGCCGCTTTTAAGGCGCCGGGCAAAGCTGTCTCAAATGCAGCCAAGGCGGTCTCATCGCCCAGACTGACGCGGATGCAACGATCCAGCGGGGCAACGCCCGGCATCCGCACAAAAATCCCCCGCGCCAGCAGCTCCGCGAGGACCCGGCGGGCATAGTCGCCGTCGCGGGTGCAATCCATCGTGATGAAATTGGTGGCCGAGGGCAGCGGGATCAGGCCGTGGGCGCGGGCGATGCCGTTCAGGCGGTTGCGGGCGGTGGCGACCTTGGCGCGGATTTCGCTCAGGTAAGCTTGATCCTGCAGCGCCGCCAAGGCCCCGGCTTGTGCCACGCGACCCAGCCCGAAATGGTTGCGGACCTTGTCGAAGGCGGTCGCAAGGGGGGCTGAGGTGATCGCGTAGCCGACCCGCAGGCCCGCGAGGCCGTGGGCTTTCGAGAAGGTTCTGAAGCGGATCA
>CAYLYV010000287.1:0-3002 GCA_964387655.1 uncultured Cypionkella sp.
TCAATCTCGGCGTCTCGCCCGGGATCACGTCACTCGCGATGCTGCGTATCGCCATTGGTCGCCTGCATCCCGACACGCTGGCCGTCCGCAGCTGGCGTCCGGCGCGCAAACGCTACTACCGCGAGCTCTTGCAGGCCCATGCAGAGGCTCAGGTTCGGGCGCAAGTCGCCTGTAAGTGATTGGCGTTCCTCGACCCGCATTTTCCAATCCGCCCGGCCCTCTGGCCGGGCCTTCTCATTTCTGGAGGTACTATGGCTGACTACTTCACCCACTTTTCCTGCGTCCTCGACGTAGGCTCGCCCGAAAAAGCGATCGCGGCGCTCGATCTTCTGACCCGCCTGCATCTCGACGAGGAAGGATCGGACGATCCGGCATATTCGGGTTTTGCGATGTCGCAGCAGGACGGTCCCGGTAGCTCAAGCCTCTGGTTCCATGACGATGAGGGGGAAGGCGATATCGAAGGCGTCATACGCTTCGTGCTGTGCCTAGCGGAAGAGATCGAGCTCACCGGTCTCTGGGGGTTCGAAGTCGCTTACACCTGTTCCCGGCCCCGATTGGACGCCTTCGGCGGTGGCGCGCATGTCATTGATCTCGGAAACCGGAAATCCATCGGCTGGACCAGCACGCATGAATGGCTTGAGGCCGCGTTGCGTGGGGAGGACTTCGATGCCTGAGGTCATCTGCACCACGGTTTATCAGTTCCCGGAACTTTCCGACACTGCCAAGGAGAAAGCCCGCAGTTGGTATCGCGAACTCGGGCCCTATTACGATTGGTGGGATGCGGTCTACGAGGATTTCGAGCGGGTCTGTGAAATCCTCGGCATTCGTTTGAAGACCACGCCGGTCCGCCTGATGGGCGGCGGGACAAGACAGAAACCCTGCATCTGGTTTTCGGGCTTCTGGAGCCAGGGCGATGGTGCTTGTTTCCAGGGCTATTGGTCTCACAGCAAGGGTACGGCAGCGAAAATCCGGGACTACGCCCCGACGGACGCGGCGCTGCATGGCATCGCCGAACGGCTGCAAGCCATCCAACGGCGAAACTTCTACCAGCTCACCGCAGAGGTCAGTCACCGTGGCCGCTGTTATCACGAATACACCATGTCGATTGACGTCACGCGCGACAGCCCGACTTGGCAGCCGCCGACCGAAGACGCCGAGGAGATAGTGACCGAGGCGCTGCGCGACTTGGCCCGATGGCTCTACCGCCAGCTTCAGGCCGAATACGACCACCTTACCTCGGACGAGGCAATCGAAGAGGGGATCATCGTCAACGAGTACACCTTCACCGAAGGAGGGCGGCGCTTCGGGTGATGGCTGCGGTCAAGATTTCTGTCGCAATCATCTGCGCGCTGCCCTGCAGGCCAAGAAATCCTTCAGATACCAGCAATTTCTCGGTTACCGCGTCAACAAGCCTCGGGTTCATGTTTTCCGTGACCCGAAGCGCCTCCCGACACGCATCAGGAAACCTGGAACAAGCCTCAACGACATAGGCGGTGCCCATAGCTTGGGCGACGGCGGCGATGTCGAACATGTCCCGGGGCTGAAGTTGCGATCCCCGAAAGACCACTTTTTTCGCCAGAATTTCAGCGGGTGTCTCGAGTCTGACATTTCGCCCGCGAATTTCAGCTTTGGTGAAGGGCGTTTCAGTGACCGGGTCGCAGCAGATAAAATCGATCTCACCGACGCCGTCGAACACGATCTTCAAAGCGCGCGTGCCATCGGTTTCGTAGTCGCTTGGCGCACGTGCCAGATCGTAGTCTTGCGTTTCGGGGTTCAGATAGGGGAGATACTGGGCATCCTCGATGAAGAGGTCGATGTCGTGACTTTCGCGATGGTTGATTTGCAGCATAAGTGCTGTGCCGCCGCCAAAGCTCCAGCTGTTCATCCCGATGCCCTGGGCATTCGCCTGATCAATGATTGCCATTGCCATGTCGAAAAGCTCAGGCCAGCGGCTCGGCAGAGGCGTATTCATTCAGACCGCAAGCGGCAGCTGAAATCCGGCGAGGACGGAGAATTTCTTGGCCACTTGGGTGACCGCATCCTTGCTCACACCCATCTCGTCGATGAACGATTGCTGCAGTTTGGGCGACACTTCGGACAGGAAGGCGAACACACTGCAGTCGTAGGAATCGGCACTTTTGATATCGGCGAGTTTCTCGGCAAGCTGCGCAGCCGTCACCAGCACGCCGTAGGGCGCGCTGACTGTCGACATCACCTTTGCGGCAACCGAGGCCATGGCATCAACTCTGTGCAGATTTCTATTCCATCAATGTAGTCGATGTCCCTCAACAAAGCAATAAAGCCCCATCTGCGCTGGTTTTCACCTGTTCCCGTCGATCCACTTCGACATCAGGCCCTTGTCGCGGAAGCATTCATCTGGGACAGCGCGGCGCTTGATGCGAGCGAGACGCTCAGCAAAGGCGACCTGCTTCGACGACGGCAGCTGGTCGAGCGCTGAAACTGGCTTCAGCCTGGCCTGCGCATCGATCCAGGAACTCAAGGCCCGCCGATCCTGCTGTACCTCCCAAGGTAACAGCGTCTGGTTCTTGAGCGCCAGTGACCGCGCATAGGCGATCTGCTTGGGCGTGACGGGCAGGGCAAAACTGGTGTCTTCCATCGGAGAAACTCCTTTGCTGCTTGATGTTCATATATAGAACATAACACGAACAAAATCAACCACCGCTCTCCCAAGGATCGACGTTCGAGAGGCAGAGGCAGGATGGGGCAGGGGGAGCTGGAAGGCCGCGCGAGAGCGCCTTCGGCTCACCGTTTTCCCCAACCTGAGGTGTTCCGATGACGTTTCAACCGCTGATCCCGACCGTGCTGACGCCGGTCGTTGTTCCTGTCCTGCCTGATCCTGCCGCCGCGATCCTCACAGTTGCCGAGGCGCTGCAGCCCGATCTGGCGCGGGGCTTCCAGATCGACGCGCTGCGCCTGCGCCTCGAGATGGAGCGTGCTTTCGGCGGCTCCGATGCGATGGGCGCTTGGGATTGGAAACTGGC
>CAYLYV010000288.1:0-2981 GCA_964387655.1 uncultured Cypionkella sp.
CCGCAGCAGGCCAATCCCGCCGCTACCGTGGCCGACTATTGCGCCGCCGCTTACACCCGGGCTGCAGCCGTTACCGCGAACGAACGGCGCTCCGAGTTGCAGGACCGCATCGCGAAAGCAGGAGTTGCGCGGCAAGCTGTAGAGACCGCCACCGCAGAGGCGTCAGTAGGGCCTGACAACGCCGAAATTGACCGGCTGCGCGTCCTCACAGCGGCGCTGACCACCGCCCGAGCATTGAGGGACAGCACGGCCACGCGAGTCACCATGCGCTATACGCCGGGCCGTGAAGGTGCTGTGCGCGACGGCGATGCACAGCTTGAACATGACCAGGTCCATCCGGTTCACAAAGACACAATCCTGCATTTTGACGGCCTGGGCGCGTTGACCATCTACCCGGGCGAAGGCCCTGAAGGTCTGGCAGATGTGGCGCATGCCGAGCGCGATCTTGTAAAAGCACTGAGTGGATTTGGTCATACCTCAATGGAGGATGCGCTTCACGCACATCGCAAGCGACAAGAGGCCTCGGAACGGCTGACCGGTGTTCAGGCAGAGCTGGCCGCATTTGCACCCAAGGGCATCGAGGATTTGCAGCGTCAGTTCGCAGCACTCCCCGTGGCGATGCCAGATGATCACGCCGATTTGCCTGAAGCGGATGAAGCGGAGGCCGAACAGCAAGCGGCCAACGGGCAGGCGGCAGAACTCGCCGCGACCCGAGAGGCTGTGCGGGAACGCCGCGAAACCGCTCGGACCAAAAGAGCAGAGGCAACCATTCGCCAGGAAGCTGCCGCAGAGCGGCTGGAAATGGCAATTGCCGCGATAGAGCGGCTGGCTTCCCGGGACGATGCTGAGTTGGCAGCGCTTACGAAAAAAGCTGATGCTTCGCGGGAACAGGCCGAAGTCCAGCTTAGAGACATCCGCGACACCGCCCTCGACATTGCAGCAACAGAGGCCACGCTGAAACGCGTGCAGTCAGTAGTGGACGCAGCGCGAGACCGGATTGATGCTTTGCGACCCATTATTGCCGCACTGAGCGAACGGATTTCCGGAAACGCCGGCGAAGCGGTCGAGGAACAATTGCAGGAGGCCGATGAAAAGCTTGAAGTGTCACGCGAGCATCTTGCCCGGGTGGAGCGAGAGGTGAAGGTGCTACTACGCTTGCAAGGCGCGCTTGACGGCGCGCGTTCGGAAGCGCGTGACCGCTATTTTGAACCCATTGCCACAGAACTGCGGCCCCTGATGCATCTCCTTTGGCCCGATGCAGAGCTAAACTGGGCTGACGACTCTCTATTGCCACAATCGCTGACCCGAAACGGTCAAGTGGAGTCCGTAGACGTTCTGTCAGGCGGCACACAGGAACAGATCGCTTTTCTTGTGCGTCTGGCCTTTGCACGTCTGCTTGCTAAGGGTGGTCGGCACGCACCGGTTATTTTGGATGACGCATTGGTCTACACCGACGACGACCGTATCGAAAAAATGTTTGACGCCCTGCACCGGCAAGCGGGGGATTTGCAGATCATCGTCCTGAGCTGCAGGCAAAGGGCGTTCCGGGAGTTGGGCGGCAAAGCGCTGCAAATCAATACTGGAGTCAGATGACGAAGGATCCTGTGGACAGCAAAACGGCTTTTCCTCATGCCGTATGTTCTTCAGGATAGGCAGACTCTACATCAGACTGAGGAAGCTTCCGGGAGGCCGATCATTCACTACGTCGACATTCTCGCGGCGCGAGCGGGACAGAACAATGCGTCAGACCCGAAATTGACCGATACATGCCGAGCGTGATCGGCCCGTTGCGGACGTTCAGCTTGCCCCTTGTTGCCTTCAGGATTTGGGGCTTGCCCAGTCTGTGAATACGCTTTTCACCGGGCCCGTATCGTCGCGCAGCGATTCAAAGGCGACGCGGTCAGGGTGGTTCCACGAAATCAGGAACTCGGCCGGTTTGCCGCTGCGGTCATAGACGGTCGAGCGCATGGCGAGCGCACCAACTCCCTTGGCAAGACCAAGCAATTCGGCCTCGGTGTCCGGCGCAGTCGCCACGCTGACGTGGAAATCCGAGGTAGCAAAAGTCATGCCAAAGCGTTCACGCAAAAGGGAGTAAAGCGACGGTGCCGCAAACACATCGGCGGCGACAAGGCCGGGGATGCGCTGTTGCGGCAGATAGCTGGTTTCGACGCAGAACGGCATAGCATCCGACAGGCGAAGCCGCTTGATCACGATCACCGGGGCACCTTCGTCAAGTTGCAGACGGCGCGCAATATTGGCGTCGGCTTGCGCCTGTTCAAAAAACAAAAGCCGCGCGCCGGGTTTGTGACCGGCCTGCCCCACAACTTCCGAAATCGCGGTCGAGACCCGCTTGGACAGGGGCCGCACGACGGCTGGTTCGGGCAGGAACGTGCCCGCGGTGCCCCTCCGCTCCAGATGCCCCACATCAACAAGTTGGTTCAGCGCCTTGCGCACGGTCATCCGCGAGATTCCGAATCGCTCGGCCAGTTCACGCTCGGACGGGATACGATCCCCGTGCGACATGCCGGTTTCCAGCATGAGATTGCGCAAAAGCAGATGCACGCGGGCCAACGCCGACCCGGGGCGCTGATCGTGGCTGATGAAGGCTGGAATGGGCATTTGGTATACACCGACAGAAGGACAAGCGTTGGAAACGATCCGGATTTCCTGAGATTGAAGGGATCATCCAACTGAAATACTATACCAGTGCCCCACGTATGGCAACTGAAAAGCCAATCTCCATGCCGATATGCTGCTGTGCAGCATGAGAATTTGGTGATTTCCACAAGAAAATCGTTGCCTTGGTCCACATGCTGTGGATACCAATATACCAATTAAACCAGTTCCGGGCAAATTGGTATAGCTCGGACAACCAATAAGGGAGAGTTCGATGAAGCATCTTCTTGCCATGACCGCACTGGCGACCGGTATCCTGGCATCGCTGCCGGGGCTGGCGCAGGACAAGACCGTGGTCAGTTTCC
>CAYLYV010000289.1:0-1537 GCA_964387655.1 uncultured Cypionkella sp.
CAGAGGGTCATGTTTGATCCCGCCGGAACATGGCGCCACCCCCGGCTTCCCGAGCGCAATGATGTGCATTTCGGTGTTACGCCAAAAATGGTTAATTTCTATATCGACTATCATGCGCGCGAGACTTTCGATGTGGTGGAGCAGACTGTCAAAGTTTCGCCCGAAGTAGCAGCACTTATCATGCAGCGGGCAATGGCTTATGGTGCCGTTCCAAAAGCGAACTGCACGATTGCGCTCTCTCGGGTCCTTGAAGGTGTCCCCGGCTTTGAAAGCTTGCCGATGACGTGGTTTCCCAAGCGGATGATGGAAGCTTTTGCTGATTTGCCCGGCGTCGAAACCCGCAAGATTACGGATGACGATGCAGACAACAATCATGGTGTTCTTCTGGTGCAAGCTGACGATCCGCGATTGGAGTAATCTTTGGGTGATCGGGCGCAAATCCACCAAAGATTGATGGCTTGGATGCCTGCAGACCACTATACCTGCGTCAACGTGTGAACCACGAAGGACGAAAACATGCAGCTATCTCGACGCACCATGATCGGAGCAATGGGTTGGGCCATCAGCCTCGCCACCATGCCCGTTTGGGCTGAAACAGGCGCGAGCATCCACGTGGTCAAGGATCCGGGCTGCCCCTGCTGCAATGATTGGATCGGCCACCTTCGCGAGAACGGCTTTGCCGTCAGCTTCGAAGAGCGCAGCCCTGAAGAACTGGCTGCATTCAAGCGCGTACGTGGCATCCCGGATGATCTTGTCTCGTGCCACACGGCGACGATCGGTGACTACACCATCGAAGGCCACGTCCCCGCCGCCGATATCCGTCGCTTGGCGGCCGAACGTCCAGCTGCAACCGGGCTCACCGTTCCAGGCATGCCCTTCGGCTCTCCCGGCATGGGGTCAGAGGCCGAGCGCGAAGCCTATGAAGTTCTTCTCGTCGGACTTGACGGCAGCAGCAGCATCTTCACCAGCTATCCGGCCGCCTGACCTGGGTCAGGCAAGCGGGAACGCGCCAAAAGCACAGACTCTTCGCGGCGCGGCGCAGGCGGCGACTTCCGAGAACTTCAGGATTACCAAGGCAGCCCAGATTCGGTTGATCGCCAAGCGTCTTCCAGAGCCGCCCGCGGGATCACACCGTCCAGCGGTCTGATGGCTACATCCAGACGACGCGCTGCGTGATAGCCTGTTGCCGCCATCAAACCGGGCGCTGTGCCATAGGCGAGACGGTAGCGCGCCACAAAACTTTCAGTCCCTACGTCGCTGTCCCATCCCACCGGTAGCACCACTTGCAGCAAGACGGTGCTGTTGGACTGATACTTTCGCACGGCTTCGCTTGCTGCAGGTTCAGTGCCAAGGACGACCACGACATCGCCGGGCTCGGTGGGCGTACCGATCAGGTCTTCGACCAGCCCGGCCGCATCGCGCGGAAGCGGAAGTACATGCACATCGACCCCACCCAGATGCCCGTCAGACGTTTCGTTCGCGTGCCCATCCCGCTCGTCTGCCGCCAGCAGGAAACCGCGGACGGCTTCTGCGAGGC
>CAYLYV010000289.1:1637-2954 GCA_964387655.1 uncultured Cypionkella sp.
CCGGGGATCAGCTGATCGCCGACCACGAACGATGGGGTGCCATTGAAACCAAGCGCCTCGGCCAGTCGCATCGAGGTGGCAATATGCTCCTCAACTTCGGGCGACTGCATGTCGATCTTCAACTTCTCAACGTCGAGACCGACCTCCCCTGCTATGCGCAGTACGGCCTCTGCCTCAACCTTGCCGCGCATCCTCATCAGGGCGTCGTGCATTTCGGCGTATTTACCCTGCTGACGCGATGCCAAGGCGGCGCGGGCGGCAAAAGCTGACCCTTCGCTCAGGATCGGCCACTCTCGCAGAACCAGTCGCACGCTGGTGTCCTCGGCCATCAAGGCATTGACCTCGGGCATGGCCCGTTTGCAGTAAGGGCAGTTATAGTCAAAGAATTCTACAATCGTGACGTCGCCGTCTGGATTGCCCAGAACTGGGGCATTCGGGTCGCCTTCCAGCATGCTGCGTTCTTCGGTGAGAACAGACGCGGCTGTAGCGGCCTGAGCTTCGGCCTGGCGGGCTTCCAAGGCCTGCAAGGCTTCCATCACCAGTTCGGGATTTTCCCGGAGTGTTTCGGCCACCAGCGCCTTGATCCGATCATCGGAAATGTCTTGAGAGAGGGATTGTTCTGGCAACGCTAGTGCAAACGTGGCGGCGAGGATCATTTGGGAAACGCGCATAGGTTAGACCTTCTGAGAAATGCGGCAGATTTTGCCTTGTGTGAACCCTCTAGCAACTAGAGAGGCAAGCAGGATTCTTCTTGGGGTTAGATTGAGGTGCTGGTTCATTCGCTGGCCGCCTCCATACGGGTGCTGTACTCCTGCGTGGCGCGAACGCGTTCTGGCCAAGTCTATTTGATGTAGGTGAGGACCGCTTCGATTTCGGTGTCCGAAAGTCGATCCCCGAACGCGGCATCGGCGCAAGTTCCGCCACCGTATCCCGCATCGCTGTCATGCCGTTCATCCTCTCCAGGACGACTCCGCTCGTCCCTTTGTGCGCCATCACCACTGCCGCAATTGCGGAAGCGGCAAGCGCCAAAGCGCCTGTCCATTGTCTTGCCATCCGCCTGACTGCTTTCGGTTTGTTGTTTTTTATCGACCACCACGCACCGCGCATCAGGCGGTTCGCGAACTGCGCACATGTCTTCGGTCAGGAATAAAACAACAGATCGCCCGACTGGGCCTGTAACGGTGCCGTCGAACCATGGCTCTCACCAAAACTGACCTTCAGGTCAGCAGGCGTGGAGGGGGCAGACTGACAGAGGGGCCACCTGTCCGTCGTCGAATGATTTGGAACAAGCGGCTTGATTTTAGATCGGAGGTCTCG
>CAYLYV010000290.1:0-2941 GCA_964387655.1 uncultured Cypionkella sp.
CGGCCATGGTGCGCTCGAAATGCGGGATGCCGCCGACGATATCGACGCCCATGTCTAGGGCGCGGGTGAGGGATTTGACGCCTTCGGCAGCGCGGTAATAGCCGTCTTGCGGGAAGGCGACGAGTTGCAAGTCGATGTAAGGTTTGACCTTTTGTTTCACCTCCAGCATCGCCTCAACCGTGGTGAGTTTCGGGTCAGAGGTGTCGACATGGGTGCGGATGGCCAGCAGGCCTTGGGTGACGGCGAGGTCGCAGTAGCGCAGGGCGCGGGTCACAAGCGCGTCGATGGTGAGGGTGGGGCGGAGTTCGCCCCAAAGCGCGATGCCTTCCAACAGGGTGCCAGAGCGGTTCATCCGCGGCAGGCCAAGGGAGAGGGTGGCGTCCATGTGGAAATGCGGATCGACGAAAGGCGGCGAGGCGAGGCGGCCTGTGGCGTCGATTTCGTCATGGGCGGTGGCTTGGATGTTCGGGGCGATTTCGGCGATTTTATTGCCCGCGATGGCGATGTCGATACCTTTGCGGCCATCGGGGAGGTTGGCGTTTCTTAGGATCAGATCGAACATTGCAGCCCCTTGAGGATTTGCGGCAGGGTTGGAGGTTTTCGCGGTGGCGTCAAGCGGTGAGGCCGGGGGCGCTTAGGCTTTGGCCAGCCTGTGCGGTGGGGCGCAGCAGATGGGCGGCGACGCCGATGGCGATGGCTTGCGGGTGTTTGCCAAGGCTGGGGTCGCCGATCGGGCAGGTGATTTGGGCGATGGTTTGTGGTGCGTGGCCGAGGGCGCGCAGGCGGCTTTGGAAGCGTGCCCATTTGGTTTGTGATCCGATCAGGCCAAGCGATTGGAAGCCGTGCAACAGCAGCCGATGGCAGAGATCGAGGTCTAGGGCGTGGGAATAGGTGAGGATCAGGTGCTCGGCTGTTGGGGGGGCGAGGGAGACGGCGTTGGCGGGGTCGGGCACGGGGAGGGCGGTGGTGTTGTCTGGGATTTGGTCGGGAAAGCGGCTGGGGGCGGTGTCGATCCAGCTGATGTGGAGGTCGGGGAGGGGCGCGAGGGTGTGGACGAGGGCGCGGCCGACATGGCCTGCGCCCCAGATCCAGATCTGGCGCTGGGGAGTTGCGAGGGGTTCGATCATCCAGCCTTGGCATAGGTGCGGGGCGGGGGTTGTGCCTTGGTTGCGGGCAGTTGCCAGCAGGCGTTTGACGGCGAGGGGCATGGGGGCGTCGGTGGTGGGGCGGGCGATGAGTGCGGCGGGTTCTGGCAGGGTTTCGGCGGTGAACACTTCGGTGAACAGGGTGATGGCGCCGCCGCAGCATTGGCCGAGTTTCGGGCCTAGGGCGGTGTGGGTGAGGGATTTTCCGTGGGTGATTAGCAGCGTGCGGGCCTGTTCGGTGGCTTGGTGTTCCAGCGCGCCGCCACCGATGGTGCCGGATTGGCCTGTGGACCAGACCAGCATGGCGGTGCCGACCTCGCGGGGGGAGGAGCCTTGGTGGGCGGCGATGACCACGCGGGCGGTGGGGCCGTGTTGGGTGACGGTTTGGCTGAGGGTGGTGAGGTCAAACATGGCGCTGATCCTGCACGGCGGCGAGGATGCGTTCGGGGGTGGCGGGGGCGTCCAAGCTTGGGTAGCGGCTGCCGTCTCCGGTGGCGGCGATGGCGTTTGACAAAGCGAGGAAGGCGGAGATGCCGAGGTTGAACGGCGGCTCGCCCACGGCTTTGGACTTGCCGATGGTGTCTTCGCGGTTGGGCCTGTCCCAAAGGGCGACGTTGAAGACGGCTGGGCGGTCGGAGCAGGCGGGGATTTTGTAGGTGCTGGGGGCGTGGGTGGTCAGCTGGCCTTTGGCGTTCCAGACCAGTTCTTCGGTGGTCAGCCAGCCTGCGCCTTGAACGTATGCGCCTTCGACTTGGCCGATGTCTAAAGCGGGGTTCAGCGAGGTTCCGGCGTCGTGCAGGATGTCGGTGCGCAGGATGCGGTTCTCGCCGGTGAGGCTGTCGATCACGACCTCGGTCACGGCGGCTCCGTAGGCGAAGTAGAGGAACGGGCGGCCTTTGCCTTTGACGCGATCCCAGTTGATTTTAGGGGTGGCGTAGAAGCCGGTTGAGGACAGCGAGATGCGGGCTTGGTAGGCCCATGCGACGACTTGCGCGAAGGGGAAGATCTCGCCGCCCGCCCGCACGGTGCCGTTCTCAAAGCGGATTTCGTTCGGGTGGCTGCCGAGTTTGTCGGCGAGGAAATCGGCTATGCGGGCGCGGATGATCTCGCAGGCATTTTGCGCGGCCATGCCGTTCATATCGGCCCCGGACGAGGCTGCGGTGGCAGAGGTGTTGGGGACTTTGCCGGTGTCGGTCGCGGTGATTTTGATCTGGCTCGTGTCGACGCCGAACACCGAGGCCGCGACTTGGGCGACCTTCTGGTTCAGGCCCTGACCCATCTCGGTGCCGCCGTGGTTGAGGTGGATCGAGCCGTCTTGATAGACATGCACCAGCGCGCCCGCCTGGTTTAGCCAGGTGAGGGTGAAAGAGATGCCGAATTTGACCGGGGTGAAGGCGAGGCCGCGTTTGAGGATCGGGTTTGTGCTGTTCCATGCGGCGATCTCGGCGCGGCGGGTGGCGTAATTGCTCGATTTCTCCAAGGCGTTGGTGATGTCCTGGCCAATGAAATCTTCCACCTCCATGAAGTAGGGGGTGGTTTGGGGCGCGGAATTGGCGGGGGAATAGGTGGAGCCGATACGGTGGCCGGTGCCGGTGCCTGTGGGGCCCGCGGCGCGGTAGTAGTTGCGTTTGCGGATCGCGTTGGGGTCTTTTTTCAGCGCATGGGCGATGTGGTCGATGACGCGTTCGATGCCGACGATGCCTTGCGGGCCGCCGAAGCCGCGATAGGCGGTGGCGGATTGGGTGTTGGTTTTCAGGCGATGCGATCCGATGCGGATGTCGGGCAGATGATAGCAG
>CAYLYV010000291.1:0-2905 GCA_964387655.1 uncultured Cypionkella sp.
GGTGAGGGTGCCTTCCGGCCCCGAACCGTTCGTGCTGAACCGGGATGCGGTGTCGGGCGGCGGCTTTATGATGCTGGGCACCATAATTTCGGCGGATATGGACCTGATCGGCCAGTTGCAGCCGCACAGCCCGGCGCGGTTTGTCGAGGTGAGCTTGGATCAGGCATTGGCCGCGCGCCATGATCGCCAAGCCGCGATTGCCCGCGTTCGCAGCCATCTCCAGCGGTAAGGAAAGGGGGAAACGGCCATGACATGCAGCGTTTCCCCTTCACTCCCGCGCCCGTGCCTCTTTCGGGGTGATGCCATAGCGCTGCCGAAACGCGCGGCTGAATTGCGCCTGATCGGCAAAGCCACGCGCATAGGCGATCTCGCCAATCGCCCGCTTATCCCGCGGGTTGCCCAAATCCTCACGCGCCGCTGCCAAGCGTTGATCCCTGATCCAACTGCCCAAGGTCTGATTGGTATCCCTCAGCAATTCATGCAGATAGCGCACCGAGACGCCACAGCCTGCCGCCACCTCATCCGGCCCCAGATCGGGGTTGTCGATATGGCGGCGCACGAAGCTTTCGATTCGCGCCAGATGCGCCATCCGCACCGTCGAGCCGCCCGAACTCAGCACCCGTTCATCCGACTGCAAGGCCAAGGCCAGCAAATCTGCCAACTGCCGCCCGACCATGCTGCGGGCTTCCTCGGTCATCGCATCGTAGCGCTGCGGGATCAGATGCACCATGTCCACAAACAAGCCGTTCGCGCCGTTGGTGGCATCAAACTGCAGGCTGCAAAACCGATCTGGCGCCCGCACCCGCCCGCCCAGCATGGCCAGCGACAGCTTCATCACCCACAGATCGGCGGCTTCGGCATGGCTGAACTCATAGGGTTCATGGCTGCGCTCGATGAAGAACGCGCCGGGATTGGCGCGCACCTCACGCCCGCCTTGGGCAAACAGCAATTCAGATTTCGCGGGCAGGGTGACCAGAAATTCCTCGGGGCCCTGCACCTGCAAATGCTTCGGCAAGCGGCGGTACATCAAAGCGTCAGAGGTCAGCCGCGACAGCGACACCTCACCCAGCTGCCACATGGTCAATTCGCCATCAAACGCCTCGGGGCGGCGGAAGCTCAGATCCAGCGGGAAATAGGCCTGCCCGATCGCCTCGTGCCAGTGACGGCTGCGCGCGGCCAGATCGACGCCTTTGGTGGTGATGGTGGTCTTCATCGCAGCCCCCGCAGTTTCCCTAATCTGGCCACGCAATATTCTTTCTGTAAAGCGCGGCGTGCGCGCAATTTGTCAAAATGCGCTCTGCGACAAAAACCCATGCACCCGCTGCAAAGACGTCTGCCCCAACTGCCGCCTAGCCTGTGGATTGCAACGGTGCACAAGACGCCGCGCAACGGGGAGTTTTTGCTGAAGTCTCGGGCCTCTTGCCCGAACACCCCCCTTTTGCGCCGCGCATTTGAAGGGGAATAGGCATGGCCAGCGCCACCACATCCGCCACGAAGGTTGATCCGATCACGCTATCGGTCGTTCGCGGCATCTTGGAAACCACGCAGCGCGAAATGACGCTGTCGCTTGAGAAAACCGCGCGCTCGTCGGTGTTCAACCTCGCACATGACTATTCCACCGCGCTGTTCAACGCCCGGCCCGAGATGATCTTGCAGGGGCAGGATATTCCGATCCATCTCGGCTCGCTGATCCCGGCGATGAAAGTGGTGGCGGGGTATTTTGAGGGCGACATCCACGAAGGCGATCTGCTGATCCACAACGATCCGGCTTGGGGCGGCAGCCATGCCATCGACACCTGTTTTTACAAACCGGTGTTTTACAAGGGCAAGCTGAAGTATTGGACCGTCTGCAAAGGCCATCTGACCGATATCGGCGGCCCGGTGCCTGCGGGCTACAACCCCAATGCCAAAGATATCTACGCCGAATGTCTGCGCATTCCCCCGGTGAAAATTTGGGATCGCGGCGTGCCGCGCAAAGACGTTCTGAACTTCATCTTCACCAACATGCGGGCGCGGCGCGACCAAGAGGGTGATTTCAACGCGCTGATCGGGGCCTGTCAGGTCGGCGAGCGTGCCTTGATTGCGATGCTGGATAAATACGGCGAAGCCGTGGTGGACGCCTGCATCGACACGCTGCTCGACATGGCCGAAAAGCAAATGCGCAGCCTGATCGCCACTGTACCAGACGGCACCTATGAAGGCTCGGCGATTGTCGAAGATGCCGGTCACGGCTTTGGCGATCTGACCATCACCGCCACGGTGACGATCAAGGCCGATAGCTGCCACATCGCAATCTCCAGCCCGCCGCAAATCCCTTATTTTATAAACAGTTATGAGGGCAATTCGTATTCCGGCGTCTATCTGGGCCTGATGATGTTCGCGCAACTGCCGCCGCCGTATAACGAAGGCCTCTATCGCTGCATCTCGGTCGATATGGGGCCGAAGGGGACGCTGTGTAACGCGAAAGAACCCGCGCCGCATATGAACTGCACCACGACGCCGATGGAAACCCTGACCGATGCCGTGCGCTTGGCGTTTGAAAAGGCCGTGCCGTCGAAGGTGTCGGCCAGCTGGGGCCATGCCAACGGGCTGAACATCGCCGGATGGGATAAGCGCCACGACGAGGAATATGTCACGATGGTGCTGGCGACCATCATCTCGGGCGCGGGGGCGACGCCTGCGCAAGACGGCTGGCACGCCTGCGGCCCGGAATGCTGCTTTGGCGCTTTGACCAGCGGCGACGTGGAACTGCTGGAATACAGCTATCCGATCATCATTCACCGTTACGGGCTGATGACCGACAGTGGCGGTGCAGGCAAATTCCGTGGCGGTTCCGGCACCGCATGGGAGGTCGAGCCGCTGAGCGACGATATGACCTTCATCACCTTCGGCGAAGGCCGCCGTA
>CAYLYV010000292.1:0-2867 GCA_964387655.1 uncultured Cypionkella sp.
GTCCCCGGTGAACAAGCGCGAATACGGCCCCGGCCAGCACGGCCAGCGCCGCAAGAACAAACTGTCGGATTTCGGTACTCAGCTGCGCGCCAAGCAAAAGCTGAAGGGTTACTATGGTGACCTGACCGAAAAGCAGTTCCGCAAGATCTACACCGAAGCAGAACGCGTCAAAGGCGACACCGGCGAGATGCTGGTTGGCCTGCTGGAGCGTCGTCTGGATGCCGTCGTTTACCGTGCCAAACTGGTGCCGACCGTGTTCGCAGCGCGTCAGTTCGTGAACCACGGCCACGTCACCGTCAACGGCAGCCGCGTCAACATCGCGTCTTACCGTGTCAAAGAGGGCGACATCATCGCCGTCCGCGAAAAGTCGCGCCAACTCGCGATCATCGCCGAAGCTTTGGCTCTGACCGAGCGTGACACCCCGGACTACCTGGAAATCGACACCAACAAGCTGACCGTGAAGTTCATCCGCACCCCCGGCCTGGGCGACATCCCGTATCCGGTCGTGATGGAACCGAACCTGGTCGTCGAATACTACGCGAAAAACTAAGCTCTGCCCCATCGGCAGAGGCGAAACCGTCTAGATGGGGCCCGCCTTTATGGTGGGCCTTTTCTTTTTTCCCCACTTTTGGGCATTCGTGCAACCGGAGATCCGCCATGACCTACACCGTTCACGCCCGCATCGACGGCCCCTTGGTGATGATCGGCTTCGGCTCCATCGGTCGCGGCACCCTGCCGCTGATCCAGCGCCATATTGATTTCGACCGCGACCAGTTCACCGTGATCGAGCCCTCGGGTGAATTTGCGCCGATGCTGGCCGAACACGGCATCAAACACCTGCAACTGGCGCTGACGCCCGAGAATTTCGCCGAAACCCTGCGTGGCCTGTTCCCGAATGGCAAAGGTTTCATCGTCAACCTCTCGGTCGATGTGGATTCCATCGAACTGATGAAGCTAGCCCAAGACCTTGGCGTGCAATACATCGACACAGTGGTCGAGCCTTGGCCGGGTTTCTACTTCAACTCGCCGCTGCCAAACGCCGACCGCACCAACTATCCCCTGCGCGAAAAGGTCCGCGCCTTGGGCAAAACCTATCCCGGCGGCCCGACGGCAGTTTCCTGCTGCGGTGCCAATCCGGGCATGGTGTCTTGGCTGCTGAAAGAAGCCCTCTTGCGCCTCGCCGCAGATACCGGCGTGAAAGCCAACCCAAAGACCCAGCAAGACTGGGCCCTGCTGGCGATGAGCCTCGGCGTCAACGGTGTGCATATTGCCGAGCGGGATACCCAAGTCTCCGCCCGCCCGAAACCGCAAGGCACCTTTGTCAATTCGTGGTCGGTCGATGGCCTGTTGTCCGAGGGCTATCAGCCCGCCGAACTCGGTTGGGGCACGCATGAGAAAAAACTCCCCCCCAACGGCCACAAGTTCAAATCCGGCCCCGGCTATGCGATCTGGATCGACCGCGCGGGCGCCGATACCCGCGTGCGCTCATGGTGCCCGGATGTCGGGCCGCAATTCGGCCTTGTCGTCACCCACAACGAATCCCTGTCGATCCCGGATTATTACACCGTCTGGGATGGCCCCCGCGCCCTCTATCGCCCAACCTGCCACTACGCCTACCACCCATGCCCCGATGCGATCCTCAGCCTGCACGAGACGAACGGCGCGGGTCAACTTCCTGAAAATAAACACATCCTGACCGCAGATGAGATCACCGGCGGCGGCGATGACTTGGGCGTTTTCCTCTACGGTCACGCCAAGGGCGCGATGTGGTATGGCTCGCGCCTCTCTATCGACGAAGCCCGCGCTTTGGCCCCCTACCAGAACGCCACCGGCATGCAGGTCACCTCCGCCGTTCTCGCCGCAATGGTCTGGACAGCCGAAAACCCGCACATGGGCTTCGTAGAGGCTGACGAGATGGACCACGCCCGCTGCCTCGACGTGCAGCGCCCCTATCTGGGTCGCATCGAATGCCACTACACCGACTGGACCCCGCTGCAAAACCGCATCAACCGCTTTGCCGAGGATCGCGACGAAGACGACCCGTGGCAGTTCACCAACTTCCTCGCGGTTTGAGGTATTTGCGCAAGGGCTAGCCCCCGACGCAGCGCCATCGGCCAAATCTTGCTGGCATTGCACTCCTTGCCTCGCTAAAACCCGCCCAACAGGTGAGGAATACGATGAACGACGCAATCCGCCCGCAGCCAGGTATCATGGACATCGCCCTCTACGAAGGCGGTAAAGCCGCCATCGCAGGCGTGACCAACGTGCTGAAACTGTCGTCGAACGAAAACCCGTTCGGCCCGTCTGACAAGGCAAAAGACGCCTTCGCGCGCTCGGTCCACAACCTGCACCGCTATCCCAACACCGATCACGCCTCCCTGCGCCAAGCCATCGCGGAAGTGCATGGGCTTGATGCCGCCCGGGTGATTTGTGGCGTTGGTTCCGATGAAATCATCACCTTCCTCTGCCAAGCCTATGCTGGCCCGAAAGACGAAGTGGTGTTCACCGAACACGGCTTCCTGATGTATCGCATCTCGGCCCTTGCCGCCGGGGCCACTCCGGTCGAGGTTGCCGAACGCGAGCGCACCACCGATGTCGATGCGATCCTCAAGGCCTGCAACCGGCGCACCAAGCTGGTGTTCATCGCCAACCCGAACAACCCCACCGGCACGATGATTTCCGCCGCCGAGATCGAACGCCTCGCCGCTGGCCTGCCGCCGCAAGCCATTCTGGTGCTCGACGGCGCTTATGCCGAGTTCGTCGAAGGCTTCGATGCGGGCCTCGCGCTGATCGAGTCCCGCAGCAATGTGGTGATGACCCGCACGTTTTCGAAAATCTACGGTCTGGGCGGCCTGCGCATCGGCTGG
>CAYLYV010000293.1:0-2855 GCA_964387655.1 uncultured Cypionkella sp.
CACCGCCATCCCGAGGTACGCGACCCCCTCCGCTCCCCGCCCACCCGCCCCTCCGCCACCTGCGGCGCCCGGGCTTTGCGCGGCCCCTGATGTGGCATTCCCATCTCGCCACCCAAGCGATCATACTGATCGGTCGACAACTGCGCCTGCCCATCCGCGCCCTTGTAAACAATCGCCCCTGAAGGCCGCGCGGCATTATCCAGCAGCGCCTTCGACCAGGCACTGGCCGATGTATGCACATCAATCGCCACCGCCGCCGCCTGCAACGGACTAAAGCCATAGTGATCATCCGACGGATGAAACGTCTTGATATGACAAATCGGCTGCAGCTCTGGCGTCATCGCAAACCGATGCACCCGCCCACCCACCGAATAATCATAGGCCACCGGCCAGCCATCACCCCCCGGCACCAGCGACATCCGATCCGGGCGCAGCACATGCAACTCGCCCGGCACCACCCCCGCCCCCGGAACCGCCTCGATATAAGCGTTCCCCGACAACAGCAGATGCCCATACACCGCCTCCAGAAACTCCGCCCGCCCTTGTGCGCCATTCGGGCGGCGGATCAGATCCAGCACCGGATGGCTGTCATAGCGCCGCCCCTCATCCTGCAAAACCAACGGCAGTGCCGAAGCCGCTTCCGAGATCAGCTTGACGGCGCGAAACCCCATCGGATTGCCCTGAAACCCGGTCTTCGCCAAAGACACCAGATCCCGCGGGCTCCACGCCACCCGCCCCGATCCACCCCAAGCCACCACCCGCCCGGTGGCCGAGGCCTTGTTTTCCACCACGGGGCGCGTGCGTTTCAGAAAATCGAACACCATGCGTCAAAGCTCCTATCTTCCCGACCGCCCCAACTTTTCAGGACCGCGCTTGTCTGAAATCCGTTCTAAAGCGGAAAGGTTTAAGTAACCCCAACCCACCGCGCGCTGCCCCGCCGGTAGCGCAACGCCTAAATTCCGCGCACCTGCGGCCGCCGATAGGTCTCAGCAGGCTCGACAATCAGGTCGGTCAGCGCCCAGACCAACGCATCCACCCGATCGGGTGAGCCCTTCCCGACATAGCCATGCCGCGTCATCTGCAACATCTGCGCCTCCAGCGCCGCCAACCCCCGCACATGGGAAACCCGGCCCTGCTCGTATAAGGCCGAAACCGGCTCTGCCCGCGCCATCTTGCCCTTGCTCGCCCGCACCGCCCGATACGGCACCAGTGGATCAATCTGCCGGATCACCCCCTCCACCAGATCGCCGCCCTGATTGACCTCTGCCACCAACCGATCCGCGCCAAACCGATCCATCGCCGCAATCGCCGCTCTTGCCCATTGATCGGGCGAGGCCCCTTTCACCGAACAATCCGCCAAAACCACCGCCTGCCAATTCTGTGTCGGCCCGTCCGTCACAGCCCCCACCACCACAATCCCGCATTCATCCGACCTGCCATGCCCGGTCACCGGAGGATCCACCGCCACCACAATCCGCTGTAAACGCGGCGGCTCAGAAATCCGCCCCGCCTCCAGCATCGCCGTGGTCCATAAAGCCCCCTCGGCATCCTCGATCAACAACCCATCCAACTCCTGCGCGCCCTTAGTCGTCCCAGCGTAGCGCGTCCGCACCTCCTGCAAGAACGAGGCCGCCAGATAGGCCCGGTTCGCCTCGGTCGGCGCATGGGTCATCACGGTTGAGGGGTTTTTCAGAATATCCTTCAACACGCCCACATTCTGCGGCGTCGTTGTCACCACCTGCCGCGGATTTTCGCCCAACCGCAGCCCAAACTGCAACTGATCCCATGCCTGTTCCGCCTTTGGCCATTTCGCCAATTCATCCACCCAAGCCGCATCAAACTGCGGCCCGCGCAGACTGTCCGGCTCATGCGCCGAAAACACCTGCGCAATCGCGCCATTCGGCCAGAGCAACTGCTTCTTGGTCGCCTGCCATTCCGGCCTGCGATCCGGGGGCGAGCAGGCCAAAATCCCGCTCTCTCCTTCAATCATCACCGCGATCACCTGATCCACCGTCTCGCCCACCAGCGCCACGCGCCGCGAACGGCCGGCATCCATCGGCCCCGCCCCCTCAACTTCGGCGCGCACCCATTCCGACCCGGCGCGGGTTTTCCCCGCCCCGCGCCCGCCCATGATCACCCAGGTCTTCCACGCCCCCGCTGGCGGCAGTTGATGCGGCAGCGCCCAGAATTCAAACATCCACGGCAGCGCCAGCAGCGCGTTCTCGCTCAACCCGTCAAGGAAATCGTCAACCTGCGCTTGCGTCGCGGAGGCAAGCCAATCGGCGCCCGATCTCATCGCGTGCGGCGTGTAAATCGAGCGTGCCGGTTCCGACAGCCCCGGCAACTTGTTTGCGAAGTTTTTCAACGCGTCCCCTTTCTGTATGGACCAAATCCAACGCCAGCCGCAAATCCCGCACCGTTTGTGGTGTCGCCTTTGAGGCTTCAAACTCGCCCGCCTTCAGCGCATTGAGCGTGCGCAGCAGGTCCGAGACCGTGGATTCATAATATTGCTCTGCATCCGCCAGCAGATCGCTCGACGGTTGTTCTCCGAGGGAGAAATTTAGTGTCATGCCCGTTTTGCCCGCCTCTCATGCCGTCCCCGCACGCGTAAAATGAAAAAACGGCGCAAAGGGTTGCCCCCTTGGCCGTTCGCCCACCTCTTCCAGCATGTCAAAATCTATAGATCAGAGCGGGCGCAGAGTCAAGACAAACCCATTTATAATCAATGTGTTACCGAACTTCCAGTTTACCTCTCGTTAACCTTAACCCCCGCGCCAACGGGACGACCCTTAACGAAACAACCCGCAACGCCCCGATTTGCCTTTCGCGCGGCAGACCTGTTAGGCCTTGCGGGG
>CAYLYV010000294.1:0-2845 GCA_964387655.1 uncultured Cypionkella sp.
ACGTCCGGCGCATCAAGGCCGGTGTGTCGGTTGAAGAGTTGGCCGAGGACATCGCCCGCCGTGGCTTGTTGCAAGGCCTGAGCGTGCGGCCTGTATTGGATGCCGATGGCGTCGAGACCGGCAAGTTCGAGATCCCGGCTGGCGGTCGACGCTTTCAGGCGCTGGCACTGCTGGTGAAGCAGAAGCGTTTGGCAAAGACAGCGCCTGTGCCTTGCGTGTTGCGTGATGTGACATCAGATATTCTGGCCGAGGACGACTCCTTGGCTGAGAACATGCAGCGCGTTGCCTTGCACCCGCTCGATCAGTTCCGCGCCTTTGTTGCTTTGCGCGACAAGGGTCAGGGTGAGGAGGCAATCGCGGCAGCCTTCTTCGTGACGCCGCAGATCGTGAAGCAGCGGCTGAAACTTGCGTCCGTGGCCCCTGCCCTTCTGGACGTCTATGCCGAGGATGGCATGACGCTGGAACAGCTGATGGCCTTCACGGTGAACCCCGATCATGCGCGTCAGGTGCAGGTCTGGGAAGCGGTGAAGAATTCCTGGAACAAGGAGCCCTATTCGATCCGGCGCATGTTGACTGAGACCTCTGTGCGGGCCTCCGATCGGCGCGCAGTGCTTGTCGGTGTTGGTGCCTATGAGAACGCAGGTGGCGTTGTCCTGCGCGATCTCTTCCAAGGCGATGATGGCGGTTGGTTGGAGGACCCTGCCCTGCTCGACCGATTGGTCGCGGACAAGCTGCAAGCCGAGGCGCAGGCAATTGCTGCTGAGGGCTGGAAGTGGATCGAGGTGTCAACCGATCTGCCCTACGGCTACAGCCACGGTCTGCGGCGTCTGGTTGGTGACCCGACGTCGCTCAGCGCGGATGAAGCTGCAGAGCACGCAAAGCTGCTCGCGGAGTATCGCGCACTTGAAGAGGAATATTCTGGTCAGGACGAATACCCCGAGGAGATCGACACTCGGCTTGGCGAGCTGGAATCGGCGATGGAAGCACTTGAGCAGCGCCCGCTGATCTTCGATATGGCCGAGGTTGGTCGCGCCGGGGTCTTCGTAACGCTGGATCGGGATGGCAACCTGGCTGTCTATCGCGGCTATGTCCGGCCGGAGGATGAGCCTCGGGAAGAGACCGTGGCCAACTTCGGCGATGAACTGGGTGTGGTAGGGCAGGGAGCTGACGGCAGTGTCTCCGCCTATCAGCTTCCCTCTGGCACGTCCGCGGCCACCGTCATCACTTCCGGGGGCCAGCCCTTCAGTGCCGGTCTGCCAGACGACGAGGACGATGGCGCATTGAAGCCTTTGCCTGAGCGCCTGGTGATGGAGTTGACCGCACATCGCACCCTTGCATTGCGTGAGGCGATTGGGCGTTCGCCCGACGTCGCCCTGACGCTGCTGCTGATGAAGCTGGTCAATGACACCTTCCGCAGTTCCGGGGCTTCGGGCAGTTGCCTCGAGGCTTCTGTGCGCACCGTCTACATGTCGGCACAGGCCCCCGATCTGAAGGACAGTCCGGTGGCCAAGGCCCTGGACGATCGACATTCTGCGTGGGAGGCCGATCTGCCGCTTGGCAACGATGCTGTGCTCTGGGATTATCTCTCGGCCCTCGATCAGGCCAGCCGTCTGGCGCTGCTGGCGCATTGCCTGAGCTTCGGGATCAATGCGCTCCATGAGAAGGTGAACCTTTACGGCGCCGGCATATCGGCCAGCGGGCTGACCCGCCGCATGGCGCAGTCCGAGATCGTGGCAAAGGCTGTCGATCTCGACATGGTCACGGCAGGCTGGGAGCCGACGGCGGACAACTATCTGAACCGGGTGCCCAAGGCGCGCATCCTTGAGGCCGTGCGTGAGGCGAAAGGGGAGGGCACCGCGCAGCTGCTCGATCATTTGAAGAAGGGCGAGATGGCGACGGAAGCTGAACGCTTGCTCAAGGGCAGCGGTTGGTTGCCGGAGGTTCTGCGGCGCAGTGATCTTACCGCTCTGGACGGCGATGTCGTTGCAGAAGGGCAGGGGGCTTTGAGCGAAGAAGTCTTGGGCGCTGCTGACATTGACGCTGAGATCGACTTGCCCGCCTTTCTGATGGCCGATCTGCCCGTGGAAAGCACCGCGATGATGGCTGCGGAGTGATCTGAGCCCCCGAGGGCGGGGAAACCCGCCCTCGATCACTACAAAACACAACAATATCAATATGATGGGTGCGAATGCTCGCATTCAAGATGAGGAATCATGTCCGCAACCACAATCATCGACCAAGCGCCCTTGGGCGCGCTCATTCGTTACACTGATGGCAGTCCCAAACCGCCCGCGCGCTTCACCAAAAAGTTGGCAGCCTGGGAAAGGTCCAACGGTGTTGGCCGCCTGGTGAAGAAAGAGCCGCCGCGGCCTTATCCAATCTGGACAGCACCAGCGTCCTTCACGCTCCATGAAGGCAACTTCTCCTCAGAAGGGGTCATCCTTGTCACCATCATGCGCAGCCATTCGGCCGACAGTTCGCTGGTCTTCGAAGTCATCAAGGAGCCCAAGGTGGGGCAGGTCCGCGTGCTCTTGGATTTCGGGGGCAGCACCGAGCTTTTGCATCTGGCGGCGTCAGTCACGGCGGCGGAGCTTTGGATTGCCAAGGAAGGCTATCGGAACGCGCGGCTGCAGATCGTCGGCGACGAAGGCGACGGGGCAGGGGAGGCAGGTATTGCCGCCTGAGGGGAGTTAAATCTCTGGCTCGGCCATTGCTATCTTGCCGTTTGGCCGAGCCTCTATCGACAGACAGGCACCATTGGCATATATTGCCAATTGAATGGAGATCACTGCATGGCCACCCGCAACGTTGTTCTGACCGAACCCCAATCAAAGCTGATCGATGA
>CAYLYV010000295.1:0-2839 GCA_964387655.1 uncultured Cypionkella sp.
AGTCATCCCGGTCCTCGTCCGTCCGCGCCACGATCTGCTGCCGCGCCGCCTTGATTCCGTTCACGAAACCCTGCGGCGAGGAATTGGCAAACCGAGTCAGTGCTGGTGCCGCCTCTTGGGCAAAGCGCGAGGCGGCATATTTCGAGTGGCGGATCGTGATCTCCTGAAAATCCTCGACGCCCCAGAGGTTGCGGTTCTGGCACACCGCCCGCAGATAAAAACTCGCCATGCCAAGGGTCTTCGCCCCCACCTCGGAGTTCCAGCAGTAGAAGCCCCGGAAGTAAAGATCGGGGGAGCCGTCGGGCAGCCGGCCCGCCTCGATCGGGTTGTGATCGTCGACGAGGAACAGAAAGACGTCGCGGTCCGAGGCATAGAGCGTGGTCGTGTCACGGCTGATCTCGACATCGGGGTTGTAGACCCCGGTCGACCAGTCAAGGACACCTGGCACCTTCCAGCGTGTATCGCCCGTGCCATTGCCCGCGATGCGCTGCACCGCCTCGACCAACTCATGGTCATGGATCCGGCCATAGTCGGGGCCGGTCACCGCGCGCAGTTCCGTGCGGCCATCCTCGGTCTCAAAAGTCTTCACTTGCTCAGCGCGGTGGTTGGTCAGGCCGTATTGCAGGTTGATCCCCGCCAGCGGCGCAGGCAGCTGGCGCAGATAGGACGCCGGCGCGCCGACGATGCTCGCTAGCTGGCCGAACGCCCAATGCGTGGGTGCGACCGGTTCATGCGCTTTCGGCAGGACCAGGTGCAGCCGCTCGGGGTTGTCGCGCGCAGCCTCGACGCGGATGTCCGCCGTCTGTACCACGCGGCTGCGGCTGCGTTCCGACCGGCCCTTCACATTGGCCCAGAGATCGTCGAGCGACAGATACCGCTCGTCATCGGGCCGGTTGAACCATTCGGACGACACCCGCCCGTTCCGCTCACCCCGGCTCACATCCACTTTCCAGCCACCTGCCCGCGCCGGTGCGACCGGATCCAAAACTTCCACAACGCCCATCGGCTATCTCCCGTGACGGGCGCCGGAAGTCTCTCTCCCAGCCCTTAACCCGTCACCGAAAACTCATCCAAACTCGGACTCTCTCGGACGGACGGCGTTCAGTCGAAATAGTATTGCGCCCTCGAATTATTGGTGTTGACCGACCCTGGCAAATCGCAGAGGCTGAAGGTGGCCTTTCTCGCAGGCCGGTGTGCCCGCCACGCGAAGCTTTGCAGCGTTTTCGACTTCGAACAGCAGACTTCATGCCATTGGCGGGTCTGATTAGCAGCGGGCACCTAGTCGGATCCAGCTTGGACATGGATCATGACAGACAACGGCCAACTTAAGACACTGAAACTTCTGGCAAAGCGTTACGCCAGAGCGACCGGGCAGCCGCAGCACGTGGCGCTCGACTTTGTCGCCAATCGATTGGGCTTTCCTCATTGGAACGCATTGACGGGCAGCGCCAAAGCAGAATGGACCCCATCCAAAGCGCAAGTCCTATCGATCAAGGCCTTCGTGGAACGGATTACGTCCTACGAGGATAGGACCTTTGACCACATCTTCGGAGGACCAGATGCCATCACTCGAGGAGAAGTACGGGGGCATCCTTACGAGCTGAAAACAATGCTTGGCGATGTTCTTATGGAAGGTGACGGCTGGCGGATCGTGCTGCCAGAAAACCCTTCGGCCGCCCCTCGTGTCGAGATCGACATCAATCACGCCCAGAACAGCCCGATGAACGATCGAATGCTGCTTGCAGAGGCGATAGGAACTGGCAAGGACTTGATGCAGAGCGTGAAGGCGCGACGATTTGCCGATTGGCCGCGGCGCGCCACGAAACCGGATGCAGAGGAGAAAGTCCGCCATCCGTTCTTGCAGATGGAGGAATCAAGCCGCTGGTACTGCCTGCACTGCAACGCAGAAATCACCGGCTCACAGATCGCTGGAAACCATTGGCATTGCCCCGGCTGCGGTGCATCACCGATCAACATTTTTCCAGAAGCCTTTTGGCTGGGACCGAACGAGGAAAAGCCAGTGCCGGTCCAAGCTCGCGCCGAAGGGCAAGAGATTGAGCCCATCGTCTCTGTCGTCGATCCGCGGCCGAAGCTTGATCTCAGCAAGGACCAGGTAACCCATTTGATTCGGGCAGCGCTGTTCGAGGATGCGACCAATGCCAGCGAGCGCATGGGAGCGAGTCTGGCCGAAATCTGGGTAGATGACGATCTCGACGTCGTTGTTTCCTTCGAGGATCACTACTGGCCCGAGGAAAAGGAGCCGACCGCTGCGATCGAAGTGGCTGCAGTGCTTGGGATCGAGATTGAGCTGGAAGTTTTTTGGTCGGATCCGCTGTTTGCATGGCCCGGTTTAGGCACTGTGACCCAGAGCGCGGCCGAATACACTCGCATGATGCTTGATGCCTATCGTAGTCACGGCATCATCGAAGAAAGGGACGAGAACCGATAGCAGCTCAGGCTCCGCGGCCTTGGACATCCAAATAGGCGGGTATTGGCAGGCGAGAATCGCCTTTTGCCCGGCGGGTTTCCCCGCCGGGCCCGAGGTAGAGATCCCGTTCTTTTCAGAACGGGATCTCATCGTCGCGGTCGACCAACTCGGGGTTTTCATTCTCGGTCGCCTTCGGGCGGCTGAGGAAATCAACCTTCTCAGCGATGATCTCACAGCCGTAGCGGTCGGTGCCGGTTGCGTCGGTCCACTTTGTGTAGTGGATACGGCCGTGGACCATGACCTTCATGCCCTTTTCGCAGTGCTCAGCGACGGTTTTGCCGAGACCGTTGAAGCAAGTGATGCGGTGCCATTCGGTGTCCATGACCCGGTAGCCGTTTTCGTCGCGGATCG
>CAYLYV010000296.1:0-2835 GCA_964387655.1 uncultured Cypionkella sp.
AACTGTTGTGGCGCTTTTCGGCCCCTTCCTTGCAGACCACCTCGATGAGGTAGCCACCCTCAAGGAGGCCGCGCAATCCGTCTTCTGTAACCACATTCGGGGCTTCTTCTATCATGGCCATCCGCTTTAGGTCCCTTTCCTGCCTGAGGTGCAGTATCAGTCCCGCGGAGTCGCAACACCATGGGAGATACAAGACAACATTAACGATAGCAAGGCAATTAAATCGACTTGACGAAACTCGCCTTGCTTCGATAACAGTGATACCTGACAACAGCGTGATCTTAAAGACGGCAAAGGAGTTTTGCCCTGCACATGACTTGTGCGCGCAACATAGCCTTGCTGACGCTGATCCTCGCTGCTTTTGCGGCAGGTCCAGGGAATGCCTGCACTCCGCCGGAACGGCCGTTCCTTCCCCAAGCCCGAGAAGACATGCACATTTATAGGGATCTGATCCGGGGAGATTTCGAGACCTATATTGCAGAGGTGCAGGATTATTTCCGCTGCATCGATGAAGAGCGGGCCCGGGCATTCAGCGAGGCCCGCGAGGTTACCGAGGACTATGGACGCTTCATTGACGCTCTTGAGTAAAGTGTCGCGAGAGCAGCCTGCACTCGCTCGAGGAACCTGACCTGGAAATGACCCCGGCATCCATCACCGGCATACTTTGCCGGGAATTGCCGTCTGAGCAGTGCTTCGCGGAGGTAAGACCTGACGTCTGCAGCGATGAAGTCTGACTGCGGCGGCGTTTGGGGCGATCGTGATGCATTTGAGCCTACCAAACCACTGCGTGGCTCAGGCCGATGCCATCAACCGATGCTTCCCATCGCCTTACGATCAAATCTCCTTGCTATCGTTAGTGTTGTTTTGTATCGACGCACTATTATAGAGGGAGTCGGCGTCATGAAGCAAATGATCCGAAGCGCTGCGACTGCCGCAGCTATTACCGTATCCGGCCTGCTCGGCACGGCAGCGCCGGCCCAAGCTTACCCCGTCGACTGTGCGATTCTGCTATGTCTCGCCGGTGGCTGGCCGACCTCGGCGTCCTGCACCCATGCGCGGACCGTATTCATCCGAAGGATTACGCCTTGGCCGATCGAACCGCCCTTGCAGATCTGGCGCTGTCCCATGGGGGCGTCGTTCAGTAGCCCTGTAGCTTCATCGCCGAGGGAACGGCTCATCAACATCGCGTCTCAGGTTTCGCCGTCGATCAGTTTGCCTGACAGCTCGCTTCCCCTCATCCCGGTGCAGGCAGACGAACAGGCTAACGTCGACATTTCCGGCGATGCCTTTGACTTCGTCAGGAGCATACGGGTTTACCATATCCAGTTTAGCCAGCGCAGAGATCGGGATGGCGACTGCATCCGCTCCGATGCGACACGCCTTGGCTCTTACGGGGTTCAAGGCGATTACCGTTGGTTGCGCTCGAGCGTCGCCCAGGTGCCGCCAGCTTCCGCCCTGCCCCGATCCCTGCACTGTGCCTCGGTGAATTATCGCGCGGTCTTTGTTGACTGGCGCGATCACGCCGGAAACTACGGCTTTGAAGAGGTCCGCTACTGAACTTGCGCGGGCCAGTCTCGCCTAAGCCCGCGCTCCTGAAACTTTGCACTGAACCCTAAAACGAGAACGACGCCAGACTGTGAAGCCTGACGCCGCGCTAGAAAAACCACTGAACACGATTTTTCTAGCGCAACGTCGAAACGCCTGCAACCAGTAAAGTTGTTTTGCTGGCAAGAATGTTTTTACCTCACGGCATCGCGTCGGTCCTCCAAGGAGAATCTGACCATGGAACCTACAACCGGACTGATCCTGCGCCGGATCACACAGACCGACCTTTCCGTTTCTGCTCACAAGCTGGCGACCTTTATCCTTGATGAGATTTCCTGGAAGGAAGGCTACAACGGCTTGCCCCGGGGAACGGCAGCGTTCACTTTGTCGGCGCTCGCCGAGAAGGTCGGCGTCTCGCGGCAATATCTGAGTGCCCTGCTGAGCGAGCTTGAGACCTCAGAGCTCCAACTCGTCCGCCATAAGCCCCATGGCAAGTATGCCCCTTGGCTTTTTCGCTTCTCGGCCTTCGATAGCGACGAGGGGCCTCGCGATGTCATGTCAGGCGGTGGTGACACATCACTATATAAAGAAAATACTAACAAAACTATATTTTCGGGACAAATCAACATTGACGATAAATCGAATGTCTTCCGGACCTGTTGGGCCGAGCTGATCAAGGCTGCGAAGACCGCGCTACCCTGTTGGAACGTCGACACGCAGGTGATCTGGGAACGTTTCTTGGCCTTCAACCGAGCGCGCGGCAATGAAAATGTGCCGGCGGGCTTTTTGCTTGGCTTCATGCGCCGGTGGCGCAAGTCGCCCGGTGAAGTGCCCCGCCAGATAATTCCTGCTGTGCCTGAGAAACCGCTCGATCCTCGAGAGCAAGAACTGCTGGCCCAGATTGCAGCCGCTCCAAGCATCAATCGGCAGTTTCACGCTTCCGATCTTTGCCGCGCGATCGGGCAAGCCGCCTACGACGCTCGGGTTCTCGACGTCATCAAGCGCTTTGCCTGTCCAAAGTTCACCGCGACCCTCGCCGTGCACGGCCAAGCGGTAATGGCAGGGGAGATTTCGCGATGACATTGCTCATGGTGAGGCTTCCAAAAGGGAAAGGTCGACGTTCCCGTAGCGTGCAAATCAAACGCGCAAACTCAGCCTATCAGAATGAGATTTTTCGGATCCAGCCGCGCCTCGCCGGCCCATGTGTAAGCACTGGCAACTTTAGGGTAGTCAATGGCTCTGTTGCACAAATCCTGTGAGGGATTCATCTCATGACATCCAGCGTGATAG
>CAYLYV010000297.1:0-2826 GCA_964387655.1 uncultured Cypionkella sp.
GGATGTCTACGTCAACAATGAGGTGGTCGAGCCAGCGCTCGGGCCGGGCTGGACTTCCCCGGCACTGCCGTGGTCGCCGGTGACCTATCCCGAAAAGCAGGGCTATCAGCTCGGCATTGCCCCCAAGGGCTTCCGGCAGTGGCGACCGGCCGGGACCGGGCATATGTTCCGGCTCGGCGATATCGCCGCCGCGACTTATGCCGAATTGATGCGCAGCAGCGGTCAGACCCGCCACCCAGTTATGGCTTGGACCTCGGGTTGGTCGGGGCAGAGCTGGCCCGCCTTTCTCGACGGTGCTGGCCCCGGCGTGACCTATACGCCACCCGGTGGTAGCCCGACCACGGTCGCACCCGCGCTGATCGACGGCGAGGCCTATGGTATGCAAACCGAGTATCTCTGGCAGCGTGACCTCACCATGCGGACGCAGCTCGAGGCGCTGGCACGGGATCAATGGGGCGCGACCATTGATTGGGCGCATATGCTGTGGGTGCAATGGCCGGACGAGATCGACGGGGCCTATCTGGCTTTCTTGACCGAATTGCGCGCCCAGATGACCCGTGCGGGCATCAAGTCGCGGCTAATCATCGATCAAATGGCGGCGCTGACCAATGATCCCTATGCGGGCGAAGGCCCGATGGACCAGTTGCAGTTTGCGCAGGCGAATGCGTCAGGCCTCGACCACATGGCCGGGCCGCGCTGGCCTTGGCGGCTGGAAGACAACACCCACCACTGTTCCGAAGATGCTGTTCGCTACGGCGAGGTTCAGGGGCAGGCGATGTATCACCTGAGCCGCTGGGGGGCTTGGGAGCCGCTCTGGATGAAGGGCGTCTCATTCCTATCGTCCAATGTGGCGCGCTTCGCGATCAACCGACCGCGCCAGATCGGTGAAAACTTGCTGGCGGTAGACGAGAAATTCATCAGCGACGCCCATCGCGGTTTCAGCTTGCGCGGCGTCAGCAATCCGCTCGATCCCAACACCGATACTGCAATCGGGGTCACCGGCGTCACATTTGGCGCGCTGAACAGCACCACGCTTTATGCCGATGTCACCGCCGATGGCACGCTCTCGGGATCGATCCGCTGCGGCTTCGCGCTGCATGGGGTGACACAACCCACCGGCACGCCGGGATCGCCCTCGCGCTCGGGTTGCGTGGGCGCTGTGCGGGCCAAAAGCTCGATCGAAAGCGGCCTTCGCACCCAAGGCGAAATCGGCCCATTCAGCGAAGTCGAGATCCCGCAGTTCCTGTCCACCTACAACCTCATCCACACTGCCTAAGGAAACATCATGGCTTACCTTAAGACCAAAGGGACGATCACCGGCGCGGCCGCCCGCGTGCTGCCCCGCTTTGTTGATATGGACGATATCGCAAGCGACGTGCATTGCACGAAATACTATCCGCTGTTCGATCCTGACGGCTCCAAGCCATTCTGGACGCTCGACGGCGACGACATCATCCGCGTTGAGAACCTCGCCAACGCCGCCGATCCTTGGACACAGCCGGATGTTGGGCGTCGTCCGGTGAGGGAATGGTCTGACACGCTCGGCCGCTTTGTCGCGCGCATGAAGGCTGATTTCCAAAGCTACATGGACTCTCCCGAGCCGTTTCAGTGGGGCAATGCCCATACCGTCGCGATGCTGATCAAAGTGCCGCTGAACGCCGCCCGCGCGTTTCAGGCGGCGGTTGGGCAGTTCTCGGCCACGCTGCCAAACTCGGCCGGGATCGTGGTGACCTATAACGCAGGGACGCCCGGCTCGGAGTTTCGCATCACCCATCGCATTGGCTCTCTGCCGGGCGGTGCAGACGCCGCAAAATATGTCGCCATCGGCGATGAATGGGTGCTGATCGTGGTCGGCTACAACGGCAACGCTGCAGGCACCAAAACCGCTTATCTCGCAGCCAACAACGGCGCAGTCGATCCGCAGACGATCAGCACTGGTCCAACTGGCGTCACCGGCTTCAGCCTTGGTCATTCGGGCAGTCAGTCGATCGACGGCAAGATGGCCTTGGTGATTGGCTATGACATCAACCTGTTCGACCCCGCAAATGCGGATCGACTGGCTGACCTCTACGCCCACGCCCGTCAGTTCGCGGCCTCGGCCGTGCCGATTGCTTGATGGCGGCAACCATAGATTTCGAGGATATCATTCTGGACGGGGCATAAGCGCCCCGTCTTTTTGTTCTTTTGGCTATCTGGACAACACTTACACACTGTGAATTTAGCTGCTTTCTCCCTAGTGTGTCGCGACCGCTGTGATTTTGAGGCCGACATGATTGATATTGAACCGAAAATCCACGACCTGATGCCGGACTTTCATAATCCAAGGATCGGCAATGCTACGACAAAGCTCGAAGCAATGGGACGCATTGTGTCTCTGCAGGGAGAGAAGTTATTCAACCTAGCTCAAGATATCGTAAACAATGGTTTGAGCCCAATCGACCGACTTTTGGTGATCAAAGAGGCCGCATTTCCAGAACATTTTGTGGTCGTGGAAGGCAACCGTCGCGCTACTGCTCTGATCCTGCTCAGCAATCCCATATTGATAAATTCACTGGAAGTTTTTTCGACCTCTGCGGCGATGAAACGGCTGCAGACAAAGCTTAGGGATCTATCAGATAGGTTTGATAAGGCGTCTTGCGAGCCTCTGAAAGTTGTCTTGGCACCCAGCAGACAATCCACGCAACACTGGGTGCAGCTTCGTCATTCGGGGGAAGCCGATGGCGTTGGTGTCACCCGCTGGAAGTATATTGAGAGTCAGCGATTTGCTGATCCGGTAATCCTCCCCGAAAGTAAGGGGCTGCATAAGTAGAATTTTCTCGGCAAGAT
>CAYLYV010000298.1:0-2823 GCA_964387655.1 uncultured Cypionkella sp.
TCCATGGCCCCAAAGTTGTTTTTCCATCAAGGAGTTGACGCAACATGACCCTCTCCGGGTGGGTATCACGGCGCGATCATTTGGATGCTGAACTACCGAGAGGAGACTTCAGGTTTATCGCTCTTGATGTCGAGACGGCCTGCAGTGATGCTGCCAGCATTTGCCAGATAGGCATAGCGTGCGTCCGACCGGACAATCGGATTGAAACTTTCGCAACCCTTGTGAACCCACGCATGCGGTTCAGCAGCTTCAATATCCAACTTCATGGCATCGGGCCGCAGCACGTTGCCGAAGCACCAGACTTTCGCACGGCTTTTTCTCGTCTCTCACCACTCCTTTCGCGGCACCATCTCATTCAGCACAGCAGTTTTGACAAACGTGCGATCCATGCTGCTTGCGCGTCCACGGCTCAAGACGCGACGGACTGGACGTGGGGTGACAGCGTAAAAATTGCGCGTCGAGCATGGCCGGAGTTTGTTGGCAATGGTGGGCACGGACTTGGGCATTTGAAAAGGCAACTCGGTCTCACTTTCGAACATCACGATGCTGGCGAAGATGCCAAAGCCGCTGCGACGGTTGTCTTGCTCGCGGAAGAACGGTTGGCGATGAGCTTTGATGAAATCCTCGCAGCTCGAACCTCAAGGAAGCCCGTGGTGTGAACGGACTGCACCTTTGGTGGCAGCAAATGATGCAAAGTGCTCACTGCCATGGGACGAGACGGCCTGCACATATTCAAACCTGCCACGCTTCCCGGTGTCCAACAGCGAATAAAACAGATTGCGGGAAGTGGTTAAGCTGACTTTGCTTGCAACTTGATGGCCGCTTCCAGGACTGTCTCAGTGACGAACCGAAGTTTATAACCTTCAACGATAAGTTCTTTGGCGCGCTCAATCTTCGTACCAAAATGCGTCGTGCGCCAATTCTTGGATGCTGTAGACGAGACGACGACATAGTCGGTTTTCCGGGTCGTGGTCTTGCCAACCTCTCCGCCGCAGCCTTCAATTTCAGCGATTATGAAGTCGCGGGTGCCCATTCGCATGGGACCGGTGAGTACAACGCAAGCGCCTTTAAGCGTGATCTGGGCTGCATCTCGGATGGGTTCATCGAGTTCAGCTGTGTTTCCAATGTTCGGTATCCCGGTGTCTACGTAGCCATCGCCGACCAAGAGTGCGATCCAGGCGCGAACCTCTTCCGATTCCTCTTCAGTAAGGGTTTTGTCTGCCAAGGCAGCCTCGAGCGCACGCCACAAATCGCGAAACACCACGGACGTAGATAGCACCATGCTATCGTGGAAACGCGATAGCATTGCCTCAGCTTCGGCCTTCAGGATCACGCCGTCGCAGACGATCCCCGCGCAGAAACCAAGAAACTCGTTCACTTCGTCGCGCTCTGAGTAAGGTGCCGCCGACTGGATTTCGCTGCGCTTTTCTCTGATGACGTTTTCCAGCGCAGTCATGAAATCATTCTGACCAGAAAAGCAGCGCGCGCGGATGTCTTCTGCCAGGTCAGCTGCATCCGGGTCTTCGAAGAATTCTACAAACTTGTCCGCTTCTGCCAGAATTGCATCTTCTTCGCCGCTCTCGATCCGATTGGAAGAAAGAGCGCCTTGCAAGAACCCAATCCAATAGACTTCGCGTTTGCGGTCATTTGCACCTTTCTGAAGCTGATCCACATCAACGTCTTGCGCCATGACTCGGGGCTGTGCACGATCGGAAAGCGACATGGATTATCCCCTAAAAAAGCACTTCTCAAACTTTAGGACGACCAGTTCGGCACAATCAATGTCTTTCAGCATGTTTGCTCCGTGCGCGTCATTTTTCGCAAGACGTGCAAACATTGCCATCTGTCAGACGGGAAATCTGACTGTTAGACTCAGTTCAAAGCAACGTTTGGTGAAGATGCCCGAACCGGCCCATCAACTCGAAGTGTTTCCTCGGTTGCTGCATTTGCGGCGGCTTGACCCTGCGCGCAACATGCGGCGCTACTATCGGATAGCAATTGAGAGCGATCTCTTCGGTAAGTCCAGTCTGGTGCGAGAATGGGGGCGGATCGGATCACGTGGGCAGATGCTGGTCGAAACCCACTCTGACGAAGGGCAGGCCGTCAACGCCCTGATGAAACTTGCGCGAGCCAAGGAGCGGAAAGGTTACGTTCGCTGACGGGTGGACCAGAGAGGTCCAACGCGACCCACGGCGATCTGAAATCGTTTCGAGCGCTGACAAATTGTCATTCAACACAGGTAGGCGATGCTTTTCGCGCTCCTTGCCATGAGCGATAGAATTGGTTTCTATAGCTCATCGAAGGTTTTTGGCTGGACCGATCGAGATCATCATTGCCGAGCCCTATCGGTCAACAACTCCACGACCCTGACACCTTGCTTCACGGCTTTGCTCTGCCGGTGCCTAGCATTTCGAATTGTTCCAGCGGCCGAATGGGTGTGTCAGAACGCATCACCGCCCTTCCGGCTGGGCAGCTGTATCATTCTTTCGCCCAAACATTCCTTTCAACCCTTGCGGGCACAGCCGGGGCGTCGGCACTTGTTAGCAGGGCGATCCGTGACCGGCATCACTGTCATGATCCTCAGATCGCAGATGGCGACACAGGCTTGCGACATACGCAGGTCGGCGTCACATTCGGTCTGTCCCCGCGTCGCTTTTCTGATCGTGCAAACTCCCTTTCGACGAAACGGTTGCGGCAATCTGGCACGCAGTTGCTGACATGGCCCCTCCCTCTTTCCGGGTTCTTTCTCCCCGGGCCTGACACTGCCGTTTGCTCGTTTGAGCGGTTCTGCCCTGCCGCTTCCCGTGATCCCGGCTCAGGCAC
>CAYLYV010000299.1:0-2809 GCA_964387655.1 uncultured Cypionkella sp.
AGGTTTCCTTCTTGGGTCAGAGCTCGGTGAGGATGCGGTCATAGACCGCCATCACACGCGTGATGTGGGATTGCGTCTCGGCGTAGGGCGGTACGCCGTCATATTTGCGGACCGCTTCAGGCCCGGCGTTGTAGGCGGCCAAGGCTAACTCAAGGCTGCCAAAGGCGGCCATTTGTTCGAGAAGATAGCGCGCGCCGCCGTCGAGGTTTTCGATTGGGTCCGCAGGATCCACGTTGAGGTAATCAGCTGTGCCAGGCATCAGTTGCGCGAGGCCAAGGGCACCGGCATGGCTGACAGCCCCTTGGGTGTAATTGCTCTCGACCTTGATCATCGCCTGGAAAAATGCAGTCCATTCTGAGGGTGAAAGGTCGAGCCTCGCTAGTGCGGGATGCCCCTGATAGCGAGTGGCAATCAGCCGGACCTGTGGCAGGACATCCCGTGGAGCCGCAAACCCTTTGGTGCTGTAGGAAACGTCGGCGGCAATACCCGCCCCCTCCCCTTCCCGGGTCACTTCTTCAACCGGTTCGGGACGAACGGAAACAATCAGTTGCCCCTGCCCATCATAGCGCAGGACAGATGTATCAAGCGACGCAAGCTGAACGTCACCTCCCTGCCTTTCCGGCTCATTCCAGCGGATCACTTCCGCCTGGGCGGCTCCGCATGCCAGTGCAGACAGCACCAGCGACAGCAGGCACGTCGAGATGGTCGAGGTTGAGCTTACCAAAAGCGAGGCCGAACATGCCGATCGGCGAGTTGACGATGCGTTCGCGCGCCAAAGCCGTGACCAGCAGGAAGCGTTCGCCTGCAGGGCTGACAACGTAGAACAGCCACTCCCCGGTGAAACGACTCTCGGGGTTGGGCGCAGAAACACACTCGATCTCAACAGTCGCTCCTTCAGTAACCGCCAGTTTGCGAAAATCGCGCTCCAGCAAGACAGGCAATGCACGCCGTTTGGTATTCATGGGGTCCCCTCGGATCATCTTTTGGGAACGGTGTATCGCAGATTTCTTTGTGAAGCGATGCCTAACAGAATGTATGGCGCGTTCAACACAAAAATGACAAACACGATAAAAGAAGGGCGTGCGATCTAGCCGGCGGTTGATCAGGCAGGCGTGTCATGAAGGCCGCTGCACCGGTCTGCCCTCGAGAAAATGGAACTAAGTTGTGAGACGCAGTCGTTGAGAAATGCCCAAGAAAAATTGGTAATTTGGCGGCTTCTAGGAGCGGTTGAAAGATGTGGTCTGGTACGTGCGACGCGCGGACGAGCGCTGCATCTGGCCGCAATCTTTGTGACTACTCTCGCGAACTCCGCAGCCCTCGCACAACCAAAAGTGATTCGCTGCCTGCCGCCCGAAGTGCCCATCACCGACCTGCCTGAGGCGGTTCTGTCCGAGTACCGCGCTGAAATTACGGCCGAATTCGAGGCCTACTTTGCGGCTGTCAGCTCGCACATCGCCTGTCTCGATACCGAGCGCAATCGAGCCCTGTCGGAAGCCTACAAGGCGACCGAGGCCTATTCAACCTTCCTCAACACCCCAACAGCCAAGAAGGATCTCCCGTGAAACCTATACTCCCTGCCCTGCTCTTGGGTGTCAGTCTGTCAGTCGCAACTGTCACTTCGGCAGTAGCCTACCCCGTCGATTGCGCGATCCTCCTTTGTCTCGCTGGGGGCTGGCCCGCTTCCGCCGAATGCGCCCATGCGCGGGCAGTCTTCATCCGCCGCATCACGCCCTGGCCGATCGAGCCACCGCTGCAGATCTGGAACTGTCCAATGCGGGTGAGTTTCCGGGGCGAGCGGCGGCCGCTGGATCGGCTCTACGACATCGCATTCCGGGCTAATGTGCCTCCGGCAATTTTGTCGCTTCCCCAAGGCTCGGCCGATCCGATCCTTGTCGACGCTCAGGCAGATGTCGACATTTCCGATGCCGCTTTCGACTTCGTACGTTCAATCCGAGTGTTTGAAATCACTTACCAGCGGCGCCGCAATCGGGATGGAGACTGCAACAGTTGGGGGACGGTCTACACGGGCAGCTACGGCGAACAGGGTGAATACGGCCGCAGGCGCAGCAGCATTTTCGTCGTGCCGGAGGCCTCAGATTTTGGCCTCCCGCCCGACTGCGGCAATTACTGGCACCGCTCGGTTTTTGTCGAATGGCGGGACTATGAAGGCACCTACGGCCATGAGGAGGTGCACTACTAGTCCCACCGCTTATCGGCCCTGAACCAGACCGGAAACCAACACCCACAAACAGAAGCGACGCCAGACCATAGGTCCGACGCCGCGCTGATTTCTCCGCTGCAAGAGAAACCTACCGTGAGTGAAGCACCCGTTCAACCGGCAAAGCATTTTGTCCGAACGATTTTTTGTGCCCCTATCGTCTGGCGTCCTGCAATCAGGAGGACACACACTTGATACTGACCACCGGTGCCATTTTGCGCCGCTTCACTAAGGCAGATCTATCTGCTGCAAGCCATAAGCTTGCGACGATCATCCTGGACAGCATCGCCTAGAGGGACGGCTATAACGGGCTGGAGCGTGGCACGGCCGCGTTCACGCTCGCGCATTTGGCCGAGAAGATGGGCGTGTCGCGCCAGCACTTGACTGCCCTTCTCTCCGAATTGAGTGAGTCTACCCTTGAACTTGTTCGCTGGCAGCCGAACGGCAAATTCGCGCCTTGGCTGTTTCGCTTTGTTGGGGCAGGAGATGATGCAGCCTTGCCAGATGTCGTGTCAGCCACAGGCGACACATCACTATCTAGGGTCAGGACCTATTGATTTTGCAACGCAGCCGTGATTCAGGCTCCGCAAG
>CAYLYV010000300.1:0-2752 GCA_964387655.1 uncultured Cypionkella sp.
AATGAGCGCGTCTATGTCGGGTGGGGCGAACACCTGGACCATTGCGGCGGCGCGGGATGCGTTGCGCAAGGGCGAGATCTCGGCGGTTGATCTGACGATGGCGTGCCTCACGGCGATGGACGCGGGCGATGCGTTGAACGCGTTTGTGCATAAGACGCCAGAGATGGCGTTGGAGCAGGCGCGGGCGGCGGATCTGCGGATTGCGGGCGGCGATGCGCCGGATATCTGCGGGATTCCGTTGGGGATCAAGGATGTGTTCTGCACCAAAGGGGTGCCGTCGCAAGCCGGGTCGAACATCCTGAAGGGATTCGTGCCGGAGTACGAATCGACGGTGACTGCGAAGCTGTTTGGTGCCGGGGCGGTGATGCTCGGCAAGCTGAACATGGATGAATTTGCCATGGGCTCCTCGACCGAGAGCAGCTGTTACGGCCCTGCGGTCAACCCGTGGAAGGTCGATGAGGTGCTGCGCACGCCGGGGGGGTCTTCGGGCGGCTCGGCGGCGGCAGTGGCAGCGGATTTGTGTCTGGCGGCGACCGGGACGGATACCGGCGGGTCGATCCGGCAGCCGGCGGCGTTTACTGGCACGGTGGGGATCAAGCCGACCTATGGTCGGGTCAGCCGCTGGGGGATCATAGCATATGCTTCGTCTCTGGATCAGGCGGGGCCGATGACGAAATCGGTGCGCGATGCGGCGATCTTCTTGCAGGCGATGGCGGGGCATGACCCGAAGGATTCGACCTCAGCCAACATGGCGGTGCCGGATTTTGAAGCGGCACTGACCGGGGATATTCGCGGCAAGAAGATCGGCATTCCGCGCGAGTATCGCATTGAGGGCATTCCGGCAGAGATTGACGCTTTGTGGGCGCAGGGGCGCGAGATGCTGCGCGATGCGGGGGCGGAGATTGTCGATATCTCACTGCCGCACGCCAAATATGCTCTGCCCGCCTATTATGTGATTGCTCCGGCGGAGGCTTCCAGCAACCTCGCGCGCTATGATGGGGTGCGCTATGGCCACCGGGCGACGCTGGCGGCGGGTGATGGCATCACCGAGATGTATGAAAAGACCCGGGCGGAGGGCTTTGGGCCGGAGACCCAGCGGCGGATCATGGTCGGCACCTATGTGCTGTCGGCCGGGTTCTATGACGCCTATTACAACCGGGCGCGCAAGGTGCGCGCCCTGATCAAGCGCGACTTTGAGCAGGCGTTTGCGGCGGGGATTGAGGCTATTCTCGCGCCTGCCACGCCGACCTCGGCCTTTGGCTTGGGTGAGATGGACAAGGCCACTCCGGTCGAGGTTTATCTGAACGATGTCTTCACCGTGACGGCGAACCTTGCGGGATTGCCGGGGGTGGCGGTGCCGATGGGGCTGGACAGCAAGGGCCTGCCGATGGGGCTGCAACTGCTGGGGCGGCCTTGGGATGAGGCCGGATTGCTCAATCACGCTTATGTTCTCGAGCGGGCCGCGGGCTTTGTGGCCAAGCCGGATAAATGGTGGTAAGGCGCAAGATCAGAAGAAACCGCCGAGGCAGAGACGATGCGTAGCTTTGTGATGATTTTGGCCGCCTTCGGGTTGGCCGCATGTGGAACCGCTGTGCCCGATTCGGGCGCGGGTGTGGGGTTTCAGGATTATAATGCCTATGACGCGCCTGCTCCGGCTGCACCTGCGCCTGCCGCTGGGTTCACGCCGGGCGGTGCCCTGGCGGCGATTGACAAGGCCGAGGGCAAGAACACCGATACCGCGCTGACTCCGACCAATCAGCCTTTGAGCGCGCAGGCGGCAAACTCGCCCTATGCGCAGTCGCAGCCTTACGGGCAGGCGCAGGGTGCGGTGATTGGCGGGGGGGATCGTCCGCGTGGCAACGCGCCTGCGGGGATTGCGGAAACCACCTCGGAAATGGCGAACGTTCCCGGTTCGGCGGCCAATACGGCGGGCGTATCGGATGAGCAGGACTTTGCTGCGGTGAGCGCGCGCGAGACGATCGAAAGCGACAAGGCCCGGATTGAGCGCAACCGGTCGCAGTATCAGGTCGATCAGCCGACAGCTTTGCCGCAGCGCAGTGGCAGTGATGCGCCCAATATCGTGCAATATGCGATCTCGGCCAATCACCCCAAGGGCACGCAGATGTACAAGCGCGGCGGTCTGCGGCTGAACAGCTATAACGCGGCTTGCGGCAAGTTCCCCTCGCCAGACCTCGCGCAAGAGGCGTTCTTGGCCGCAGGCGGGCCGGACCGGGATCGCAAGGGCCTCGACCCGGATGGCGACGGCTATGCCTGCGCTTGGGATCCGACGCCGTTCCGGGCTGCCGTTCAGAATTGAGCTTGAGCGTAGACACGCCGTCTTGGCCCTCGCCGAACTTTGGCGACCGGCGGGGCGGCGTTTTGCCATCCCTTATCGTGATTCATTACACCGCCATGGCCAGTTGTGCCGAGGCGCGGGCGCGGTTGTGCGATCCGGCGTTTGAGGTGTCGGCGCATTGGTTGGTGTCTGAGGCTGGGGTTGCTGAGGCCTTGGTGCCGGAGGCTGCGCGGGCGTGGCATGCAGGCGCGGGGGCATGGGCCGGGATGACGGATGTCAATTCGGCCTCGATCGGGATTGAGCTGGCGAACACCGGGCGGCAGCCGTTTGCGGAGCCGCAGATGGCGGCGCTGGAGGTCCTCTTGGCGGGGATCATGCAGCGCTGGGCAATCCCTACGCATCGGGTGATTGATCATTCGGATATGGCGCCCAGCCGCAAGGGCGATCCGGGCGGGC
>CAYLYV010000301.1:0-2748 GCA_964387655.1 uncultured Cypionkella sp.
ACCCGCGACCCCCGGCGTGACAGGCCGGTACTCTAACCAACTGAGCTACCACCGCCGCCTTGCCCCCGGTTGCCCGAGGCACCCAATCTCTTGGGTGTGCCGGGGTATTACGCAAGGGGCCAAGCGGCGTCAAGCAGGTTCCGACAGGTTTTTCAATGATCTGGTGCCGGGATGAATTCATCGTGGTCCGCAGGCGGCAGTTGGAAGCGCCCATGCGCCCAATCCCCCGCTCGCCATGCTTCTTTCGCAGCCTCGATCCGCTCTTTGCTGGAGGCCACAAAGTTCCACCAGATATGCCGTGGCCCATCCATCGTCGCCCCGCCCAGCACCATGATCCGCGCGCCTTCAGCGCCCGCCTTGACCGAGATGCCATCGCCGGGCCGGAACACCAGCATCGAACCCACACCATAAGTCTGTCCGCCCTGCGAAACCTCGCCCGCCAGCACATAGACCCCACGATCCTCATGCTCATCCGGCAAAGGCAGCGATGCCCCCGCCGCCAGAGTCGCATCGGCATAGAACGTCTCCGACGACAAATCCAACGGCACCTTCGCCCCCCAGGCCGAGCCCAGAATCAACCGCACCTGCTTGCCCTCAGCCTCGAGCAAAGGCAGCGCATCCACACCAAGGTTATGGAACGCAGGCGGCGCATCCTCCTGCGCTTTGGTCAGCGCGAGCCAGGTCTGCAAACCAAACAACGTCTGTGGCAGCGCGCCATCGGTGCGCTCGGAATGGGTGATGCCATGCCCCGCCTGCATCAGATTGACCTCTCCCGGCGTGATCCAGGCATCGCTGCCCAGAGAATCACGGTGATGCATCCGGCCTTGCAACAGATAGGTCACCGTCGAGAGGCCAATATGCGGATGTGGGCGCACATCAACGCCCTTACCGGTCAGAAACTCGGCGGGCCCCATCTGGTCAAAGAAAATGAACGGCCCGACCATCTGCCTTTGTGCCGAGGGCAAGGCCCGGCGTACCTCAAACCCACCCAAATCGCGCGCACGCGGAATGATCAGTGCCTCAATCGCGTCCACCTGATTGCCGATCGGAATTGACGCATCCAGTAAGGGATTCCAGCTCATCTTCGCCTCCATCAGTTGAGAGGAAGATAAGCCCAAACGCCCCCTGCACAAAGGGGCACAGCCGCGCGTGCGCTGTGCAGCAGCACACAACAACATCCGCCAAACACCGACAAATTTGGCAGCAGCCACACGGCGCTTGCGAACCACAAGGCCGATTTATCTGCTAAGCTCTTGAAAATGGTGGGCCGTGACGGGCTCGAACCGCCGACATTCTCGGTGTAAACGAGACGCTCTACCAACTGAGCTAACAACCCACGCCGCCGCTATAGCCAATGCCCTTGCGCAGCACAAGCCCCCAATCTGGTCGCGTAGCACAACAAAAAACGCGCCTCGAAGGGCGCGCTTTCTGTATCATGGTGGGAGATAAGGGATTTGAACCCTGCCTATTATTAATAAAGTCAATTACTTACGAGTTGTTTTGTAACGGTGTAACGAGTGACAGAATGAACAGATTTTCACCCTACCCCAACTCCGTAAGGGCTGCAACCGGGCGTCCTGGCCGCTGTTTCGGCAAAAGTGGAAAGCCGCCACGGAGTGAACCGGGCGGCTTATGTCGTGGGTGTGGTGGCCTCGGTTACGCGGTGAGCGGAACTCGGTCTTCCAAGCCTTTCTGCGTTGGGGGCTCAACCGAGCATCAAGTAGTTTAGGAAGCCAACAGACTCTGGAGCTCGGCGAGCACGGCGTCATGCTGGTCCTCGCTGAAAGTTTTCTGCGGCGGTGTGGTCCGCACAGACGCGGGAGTGACGGGCGCAGAGGTGACTGCGACGGCGGCCTGCGCTGCGACCAACTGTGCAGCAGCTAGTGCGCGCTGCGCGACAGCAACCGGGTGGTTCTGCGCGTCCAGAGCAGCTTTCTTCGCAGCCAAAGCGGCGGCGGAGATTGCGGCTTTCTTGATGTTGAGCTCATCACCCGGCACATAGGCTTCATAGAGATCAACGTCGATATTGTGGCGGCTGACGTAGTCCTGATCGAGTTGAAAGCTGCGTTTGGAATGCCGCATCGTGCGGCGGTGCTCTCCCCTAAATTTCGTCCTCGCCGCTTTTAACTCAGCTTTTAAGCGCGACACTGTTTCGCGCGTCAGTTCTTGCCGGTGATAGGAGTCGCGGAACATTTCGCGCTTCACATGGCACTGCGCGTCCAGAAGCGCCATCATCGCAGGGCTGTATGTCGGCGTTTCTTGTTTTATTGGTCGTGCGCTCTCAATACCCATAATCGGGTTCCTTTTTGTTAACGGGGTTTGGACTGATTTTCTCAGTGCTGACTTGTAGCGGTCTTTTGGAAGTTGTGCATTGGCGGCGAAACTTTTTTGATGTCGGTAAAGCTGACGGAGCCAACGCAGTCTAGGCAAGGGTCTCGGGATCGGCCCCAGGTTCGCCGTCATCATGGCGTTGTCGATCAGCGTCCGTCGGTAGCGGTTAAGCTGCTTCACGGGGCAGACCAAAATACTTGCATCGCTCAGGGAGACGTCAAACCGACCTATTCACACTATTTCCCATTGATAACAATACGCTTGCGGCGGTGATGTCACCTAATCCAACGCTATAAATAGGTCATGAAAATCATCAACAGGACCAGATCATGACCATCAAACCGCACAGAGACACCGCGCTTGGTAAGCGGTGCGTGACCCCCGTCGGGCTTTCAGCTTGACGGCTTTTGGAAGGCC
>CAYLYV010000302.1:0-2654 GCA_964387655.1 uncultured Cypionkella sp.
AAGCCCAAACGCCAGGTCGCCGCGAAAACGGGCCGCTTCCAACAGGCTGTCGGGCCCCATCGCTGGGCAGCCCACTCCACATGTCGTAACGGGATTCGTCAGGGCCCGCTCATCGCAAACCCTGCAGAATAGACCCAATAGGAAGAGATAGGTTCGCTTAGGGACGCTGGATCGATGACGGTGCTCATTTCGCCGTGCTGGGACGCCAGTCGACAATATGCAGCTCGACGTTCCGCTGCCCTCGGAAATCATTGATCACCGGTCGATAGGCCACATCCAGCGGGCCCGGTTGCTGCGCTAATTCCTCGACCCAGTCCCCCTGGCCAAACGCGACCGAACGGATCGTCACGCCATGCTGGCTCAGCCGCGCCGACATATGCCGCTCGCCGCCACCCATCCTCCGCGGCGGCTCCGCCAACGCCACGCTGCTGGCACACAGCACGGGCCGCGGATTCCCCGCTCCAAACGGCGCCAACTTTTCAATCTGTTCCACCGTCCGCAAGGTCAATTGACTGAACGGAGCCTCGGCATCGATCCGCACCTCCGCCACGCGCCCCGCTTCCGACCGCTCGGACGCCACAAAATCACAGAACTCGGCGCGAAACGCGTCCACGTTCGCTTCGTCAATCTTCAGGCCCGCCGCCGCCGCATGCCCCCCAAATCCCAACAGATGTCGACTGCAGGCCGACAACGCTCGATGCAGATCCACACCACCGGCCGAACGTGCCGAACCGGTGCCCGGGCGACCACCGACTCCATCCAACGCAATCATGATCACGGGCCGATGATGTTTCTCGGCCAGCCGGCCCGCCACAATCCCAATGATGCCAGGATGCCAACCGACCCACGCCAGCACCAACGCCGGATCGTTCTCGGGATCGAACTGTTCCTTCGCCATCTTCGAAGCGGCTAGCGTCATGCTCCGCTCCAAACTCTCGCGGCTACTGTTGAGCTGATGAATGTACTCGGCCAGCGCCTTACCGCGATCGGCCGACTGGGTCGTCAACAGCTCAACACCCAACTGCGCTTGGCCCAATCGCCCGGCCGCATTCAGCCGCGGCGCAAGCGTGAACCCAATGTCTTCGCTCGTCAGTCGCGGCTTATTGTGTAGCTCGGTGACCTGCAGCAACGCAGCCAATCCCGGCAGTGACGCTTGGTGCAGACTGGTCAGCCCGTGGTGCACGAGGATCCGGTTTTCATCGATCAAGGGCACTACGTCGGCCACGGTCCCCATCGCCGCCAGCCCCATCGCCGCCAACAAGAACTCGCGCATCGGCGGCGATACCTTTTGCGCATTGCTCGCCCGCTGACAGAGTGCCCAGGCCAGCTTGAACGCAACACCCGCTCCACACAGTCCACCAAACGGATAGTCGTATCCAGGCAAGCGGGGATGCACAATCGCGGCCGCATCCGGCAACTCAGGACCCAATTCATGATGGTCCGTGATGATCAACTGGAGCCCCAATTGCTTCGCAGTCTCCGCTTGCACGGTGCTGCCAATGCCGCAATCGACCGAGATGATCATCGCCGCGCCACGCTTGGCCAGCTGCCGCAGCGCTTCATCATTCAGCCCGTAGCCCTCATCCAATCGGTTGGGCACGTAGTAGCCGACATCAGCACCCAGCAAACGCAAACAGTTGTGCAGCAGTCCGGTGGCCGTCATCCCATCGGCATCGTAGTCGCCATAGATCACGATGCGCTGCCGGGCCGCAATGGCCGCGTGGATCCGATCGGCCGCGCCGCTCAGGCCTGGCAGCAGATCGGGGTCGCGAAGTCCCGTCAGCTTCACATCCAGAAACGTCCGCACATCGGTCGCGTCAGTAATGCCGCGGCCGAGCAACAGCTGCGCGAGAATCGGCGAGATGCTGGCCTGGGCTTCCAGCCGGGCGATCCGATCGGGATCGTGTTCGAGAAAACGCCAATGCTTGCCCATTTCATCCCTGTACGGCCTAGTCAGTGCCGGGGGCGAACACAAACAGCCGCACCAGGAAGCCCGTTCAAGTCGGCTTCCCACGCGGCTGTACACCCGATCGCGATGGGCAAACGCCCCACACGCGAGCGAAACCTACTTCTTCTTCTCTACATGCACCGTGTGCCTGCGGAGGCGGGGACTGTATTTCTTCAGCTTGAGCTTTTCGCCGCCCGGCTTCCGCCGAATGGAATAGTTGTAATCCCCTGTCTCTTCACAGACCAGGAACACAGTCTCCGCTTTCTTCTTGCTTTTTGCCATCGGGCGATACCTTTCACGATCAGTGTGCCAGTGCGAAGGTCCCGATTGTAGACGATGACCGGCCGGTTCGCCCAGGGCTGTTTGGTGGGAAAGCGGGGGGGAGGGGAGTTTTCAGTTTTTAGTGTTTAGGGTTTAGTGTTTAGGGTTTGGTGTTTAGGGTTTAGGGGTAATTGTGGGGGGGGGTGTAGGGGGCGTGTATTGTCTCGGATCTGTTGCGCGCTGGTGCGCATTCAATGCCCTGAATTCACTTTCATTCGGTCCCTCCTACTACCGAACGCGCTCATTTACGAACCGTTCTTCTTCCCCTTTATTCGTTCCTCCGGGGGGGTGGTGTGGGTAAGGGGACCATTCGCGTCGCGGTGGCGCGCCGGGTCAGTACCTGCCGGCATTGCCCGCCGAACCGACGCTGGGCCCGCGGGTCCAG
>CAYLYV010000303.1:0-2629 GCA_964387655.1 uncultured Cypionkella sp.
ACACCCTGAAATCGTTCAAACCGAACGAAGGCTATGTGCTTGAGATGCGCCCCGGCTACTGGCGCGGCGATGCCAAGATGGCCAAGGTCTTCATGACCCATGTGCCAGAAGCCGCGACCGAGCGGTTGCAGCTTGAAAAGGGCGATATCGACGTTGCCCGCACACTGACCCCGGTCGATGTGGCTGGCATGGTTGGCAACGCCGATATCGTCATTCAAGAAGACGTGGGCGGCCAGATCTATTACCTGTCGTTCAACCAGAAGAACGAAAACTACAAGAACGCCAAATTCCTCGACGCAATGCGCTGGGCTGTGGACTATAACGGCATGGCCGACACCTTCATGAAGGGTGCCGCTGTCGTTCACCAGAACTTCCTGCCGTCGGGCTATCTTGGCGCGCTGGACGACAACCCCTATTCCTTGGACATCGAGAAAGCCAAGGCCTTGGTCGCGGAATCCGGCATCAAAGATCCGGCGATCAAACTGTCGGTCCGCAACGCCGCCGACCGGATGGATGTGGCGCAGTCGATCCAGAACACCTTCGGGCAGGCTGGCATCAAGGTGGAACTCAGCGTCGGCGAAGGCGCCGAGCAGCTGAAAGAATACCGCGCCCGTCAGCACGATGGCACGCTGCAAACCTGGGGCCCGGATTATCCCGATCCGAACACCAACTCCTCGACCTTCGCCGAGAACCCCGACAACTCGGATGAAGCCAACAACACCGGCTATCTGGCTTGGCGCAACGCCTATGATCCGGGTGAGATGACCGCCGAGTCTAAGGCCGCCGTTCTGGAGCAAGACCCGGCGAAACGCGTTGAAATGTACGCCGCTTTGCAGAAGCAATTCCGCGAAACCGCACCGTTCATCGTGATGTTCCAGCAAGCCCGCCAGACCGGCGTGCGGGCCAACGTCAAGGGCTTCTACACCGGCGGCGCGGTTGACGCGACCGCCTATTGGCTTGTGACCAAGTAAGGCATCCGGCGCGCCCCTCACCGGGCGCGCCGTCCTCCATATGACCAGCACCCCCGCTCCGCAGTCGCGCGTCCTGCCCATGCTTCGCCAAATCGGCGGCACGGTTGTTACGCTATTCGTCACCTTCCTTGGCTTGCTGATGGTGACCTTCTTCATCTCCAACGTGATCCCGGTGGATCCGGTGCTGTCGATCCTTGGCGAACGCGCCACCGAGGCGCAGATGGAAGAAGCCCGTGAGCGTCTGGGCCTCAATGAGCCTTTGTGGAAGCAGTTCGGCATCTATGTCAGCAACACTTTGCAAGGCGATCTCGGCACCTCGATCCGCACCCGCGAACCCGTGCTGCAGGAAGTCAGCCAACGCTTCCCCGCCACGCTGGAACTCGCCACCCTCGCCACTATCCTCGGCGTGCTTCTGGGCGTCCCCGCAGGGGTGATCGCCGCCACAAAACCCGGCAGCTTCTTCGACCAATCCACCCGCCTGATCGGCCTGATGGGCTATTCGATGCCGGTGTTCTGGCTTGGCCTGATGGGCCTTTTGCTGTTTTACGGCCAACTCGGCTGGGTCGGCGGCCCCGGACGCCTCGATGCCGGCTACCAAATGTCGCTCGACTTTGAACTCACCCAATACACAGGCATGATCCTGCTTGACACCGCCTTGAACAACCGCTGGGACATGTTCGCCAATGCGTTTTCCCACATCATCCTGCCCGCCGGGATTCTCGCCTATATCTCCATGGCTTATATCAGCAGAATGACCCGCAGCTTCATGATGAACGAACTTGGCCAGGAATATATCACCACCGCTCGCGTCAAAGGTATGCCCGAACGCCGGGTGATCTGGGTTCATGCGTTGAAAAACGTCATGGTGCCGCTGATCACCGTGATCGCGCTCAGCTACGCCTACCTCTTGGAAGGGGCCGTGCTGACGGAAACCATCTTCGCATGGCCGGGCCTCGGCTCCTATATCACCGACGCCCTGATGGTCGCCGACATGCCCGCGGTTCTGGGCGGCACCGTCGTTGTCGGCATCGCCTATATCGGCCTGAACATGCTGTCAGACCTGCTCTACCGCCTCGTCGACCCGAGGGCACGGGTATGAGCACACTCACCACATGGCTGCGCGACCCCAACCCCGCCTCGCGGATGCAATCGCGGCTTGGCCAAAGCTATCTCAGTTGGCTGCGCCTGCGCCGCAACCCGCTCGCGATGATCGGCCTGCTGATCACCGCCGCTTTGCTGTTCGTGGCGATCTTCGCCCCGATCCTCGCCCCGCATGACCCGATCACCCAGGAACTCGGCCGCCGCCTACTGCCCCCCGGCACCCCCGGCAACATCCTCGGCACCGACGATTTCGGCCGCGATATCCTCTCCCGCATCCTCTACGGCAGCCGCATCACCCTCTATATCGTCCTCCTGGTGATCCTGACCGCCCCGGTGGTAGGGTTAATCATCGGCACCGTCGCAGGCTATTTCGGCGGCTGGGTCGATACCATCCTGATGCGGATCACCGACATTTTCCTCGCTTTCCCCAAGCTGACCCTAGCGCTGGCCCTTGTCGCCGTCCTCGGCCCGGGCATGGAAAACGCGGTGCTGGCCATCGCGATTACCAGTTGGCCCCCCGATGCCCGCCTCACCCGACCAAAAACCCTGACGGTCCC
>CAYLYV010000304.1:0-2623 GCA_964387655.1 uncultured Cypionkella sp.
CAACTGGCCGATTTTTGCTCCGCCCCAATGGCAGGGTTTTACGCCGCCGTTGACAGCTGGACGCTGGCCGTTTCGAATAATTCGAATGTTGCGCTTGCTTCGATTGCATGTCACACCCATCTCTAGATGGACGCCGAACGGCGACGCAGGAGGGCAAAATGGCAGCATTGCACAAGGAGCGGTTCTCGAACCGGTTACCCACAAAGGTCGAGATCAACAACGCAGATCAACTTCGTCACATCATCGCTTCGCAGGTGACCGAGGGCCAACCAGTCGACCTCTCGCTCGCCGTCGATGGCGGCGAGACGCGCAACATCACGCTTATGCCGGCGCTCACCGATACCTTGCTGGATATTCTGCGCCTGATTTCAACTGGCCGTGGGTTCCGTATGATCCCGGTCGAAGCTGAGCTTACGACGCAGGAAGCGGCAGATATGTTGAATGTCTCCCGGCCCTTCCTGATCAAGTTGCTCGAAAAGGGCGACATTCCGTTCACAACGGTTGGCCGCCATCGCCGTGTCCGGGCAGAGGATCTTTTCGCCTACATGGCCGAACGCGACCAGGCCCGATCCAATGCCCTGTCCGAACTTGCGGGGCTGGACGCGGAGGGCGACCTGATTTGAGCGGCCCGATGAACCGATACGCGGCTATCATCGATGCTTGCGTCCTTGGGGGTGGCCTCAAGCGAAACATTATTTTGAGTTTGGCCGAGGCTGGCTTGTTTCGACCCTACTGGTCCGCGCGCATTCTGGACGAGACCGAGAAGGCGATCTTGGCGATCTCAAAAGGCACGGCTGATCCTGGGCGTCAGCGCCGCGCCATCGAAAGGGCATTTCCAGAAGCGATCGTTTCACCGAGCGAAAGTGCGAACCTGTTTGGTTCGCTGCCCGATCCCGATGATGAACATGTACTGGCTGCTGCCATAGCTGCTCGCTGCGATACTCTAGTAACTGACAACCTCAAAGATTTCCCGCAGGACGTACTTGATCGTTGGGGCATCGAAGTCATGTCGCCCGACGACTTCATTACCAACGCAATGGATTTGGATCACGCCGTTGCAATTGGCGCGCTGCGCGACATGCGCGCACGTTTGAAAGATCCGAAGTATACGGTTTCCGCACTGGTCCTGAAACTCGAAGGGCAGGGATTGTTGCAAACAGCCGACTTTCTGCGCGAGTATGAAATCCTGATTTGAGCTGGCCTTTAATGGCTTGCCGCCGCAACGGTCCAGCAAATTGCAGACTGCCGAAGATGTCGCTTCCCTTGTCGTCCACTTCAATGGCTGCCCCATGACCAACTCTATCAATTTTCGACCGCATCCCGGAGTCGACTTGGTGCAAACAAGTGCGCCGATGCTGCGCGCGTTTCAGACCATCGCGGCGTATCAGGTTGAGCATAGTGAAATCAGACTGACCAAATCAGGTGCGTGGAACCGGCACTGCATTGATTGGGTCGTGCGGCGTATGAATTTCCCGAACTGGACTGCCGAAAAGCTGTATTCTGTCAACAAGGTGCTTGATGAATACGATGTCCCGCCTTTGGAGTATTTGCGCGTCCTCCTCACATCCTTGCGCCTTGGGCGCAAAATGGGTGGTGGCTGGCGGTTAACAAAGCCCGGCATGGCTCTCGCAGGCGATCCGGAAGCGGCCTATTCCAAGATTGCACCGGCGTTTTTGTTTCGGTTTGACCATACCGAAGGCATGCGGGTGGGCGAAGCGCCAGCCGGAGACTGGGAACTCTGGCTAAACGCTATCAACAAAATGCCCGAGGATGGATTTACGCTGCCTGATCTCGCGACTCTCCTTTATGGGCCGGGCTGGGGCGGAGGATGGCGCGGGCCAGCGCGCGGATTGTTCAGCGCAGTCGCGATGCCACTTGAATGGGTGGGGCTGCTAATCCGGACGGGTGGCGGCGGCATCGAGGAAATGCTCTGGCGCAGGTCACCGCTTTGGGCTGCAGGGCTGGATTTTCAACATCGGACGATAGCTACGAATGTGGTGACGTTTCCCTCGAGGGGATGACACCCTTGAGGTTTGCCTTGGAACACCGTGTGGGCGCGCGTTCTGCACTTGATATGGTGGTGATGGTCGGTATGATCACTACATGTTCGATTCAGGTGTCCAGCTCGAAATCTTCCCGACGACGCTGGATCTGCGTCGTATCGACTTGGCCCTTAACATGCGGCGTTACTACCGATTGAGCGTTCAGCGCGACTTGTTCGGTCGTGCCTGTCTCATTCGTGAATGGGGAAGAATTGGCGCACGTGGCCAATCCCTGATCGAGAGCCATGAGGACGAGGGCAGGGCGATCACTTCGCTGATGCGGCTTGCCGCTCATAAGCAGCGGCGGGGCTATCAGCGGTAGCAGGCCGCGCTTGGTCGATTTGTCTGAAGGTCAGGGCAATGAGCAATAGAACTGGTTTCTATAACTCACTGCATGGCCCTAGCATGAGCGATAGATATCATCGTCCTTGATTTGACCAATAGCCACGCCGTGCAAATCAACGTGCCGCGACCCGTCATCTCGCGCCGGCAGTCGGCCATTCATGTTGTCGCTAGGCCCTTCGATCGTAAGCGTTCGCTGGACAGCACAATTGCGTCAGCTTGCTGGCTTGAAGTTCCAC
>CAYLYV010000305.1:0-2605 GCA_964387655.1 uncultured Cypionkella sp.
GCCTGCTGCCGCGATGGGGCTGGGTGCGCGTGCTGTTCGCCGTGCCGAAGCCGCTGCGCGACGCCGTCTACAGCCTCGTCGCCCGCAATCGCTACCGGATTTTTGGCAAGTATGACGAGTGCTTCGTGCCTGACGCGGATATGCGGGCGCGCGTGATGGAGTAGGAAAAAGGAAGATTTCGCATGAAAGCCGACATCGCCTATCCAAAGCTGCACGTGCCTGCGGGCGAGGACTTCCTGCTGCTGCCCCCGACGGCGCAGGCGCATGCCTATCGAAATGTCGATCGCATGTTTGCGACGCGGACGATCCGGCGGGGTGAAGCGGTGATGTCATTGCCGCGCGGTCCTGAAATTTCGCCGCGCTACCGGGCGGACCAGGGCGAGCAGGGTGTCGACGGCTATATGGATCGTGCCAACGTCGCCGGACTGCTGGTGATCAAGGGCGAGCATATCGTTCTGGAGCGCTATGCGCTCGGGCTCGGCGAAGATGTGCGCTGGTCGACGATGTCGATGATCAAGTCGCTGACGTCGACGCTGGTGGGTGCCGCCCTGCAGCAGGGCGCGATCGCGAGCCTTGATGACGCGGTTTCCCAATATATCCCGGCGCTGCGGGGTTGCGCCTATGACACGGTGACCGTCCGCAACCTGATTACCATGTCCTCGGGGGTGCGCTGGAACGAGGACTACACCGACCGGGCATCGGACGTGAATCGCTACAGCAAATCGCTCGGCGACAAGGTTCCGGGCGGGGTGCTCGCGTTGATGCGGGGCCTGAAGGCCGAACAGCGGCCGGGCAGCCAGTTCAACTACAACACCGGCGATACGTACGTCCTCGGAAGTCTCGTGACGGCGGCGACGGGAAAGAAGCTGGCCGACTACATGTCGGAAACGATCTGGTCGCCACTCGGCATGGAATGCGATGCGTTCTACACGCTGGAATCGGAGGACGGGCAGGAGATCGGCGGCAGCCGCGCCGGGATCACGCTGCGCGATCTCGGCCGCTTCGGCGTCTTCCTGCTGCGGAACGGCGTCATCGACGGCAAGCCTGTGCTGCCGCCTGACTGGATCGACCATGCCGGCCATCCGGCATTCAGTTTCGGCGAGGAAACCAATCGCTACGGCGCGACGGGCTACGGCTATAGCTGGTGGATCGATCCCGACGGCTCGATGGCCGCCGTCGGATTTGCCGGACAGTCCCTCTACATCAACCGGAAAGACAAGATCGTCATCGTCACGCTGTCGTGCCAGCCGCAGCCGCCCTATTCGGAGGCCTACACCGTCGATCTCAAGGCCGAGTATCACGCGTTCAAGCAGGCGGTGCTCGCTGCCTGCGGCATGCGAGCGAGGGTGATGGAGTAGGATTACGGCTTCACTTGAAAGATGCTTCAAATGACAGAGGCTCAAGATGAATGAATTTGCCCAGCGGAGGTGCAATCTCGAACATTCGGGGAATCTTTGAAAAATCGTACAGTCGGCATATCCGAAATTCCGTCGGCCTTTCCTTTGAAAAGGATAGCTCGTTTCTCGTCAGATAGAATGGAGCAGTCTGCGAGCCGACGGTCGTTTTTACCTCAAGAAACCGTTCACGGCCTTTTTGATCAAAAGACAGAATATCGTAGCCGGCACCGTCACCTTCCTCCCTAGATATCCAGCGTACCTTTCTTGCAAGGTCAGGTCTGTCCGCTTGTCGCAGACGCTGCTGCTCAAAATTGAAGATCATTTCTTCGCCGTCACGCCCGAGCCTGCGATTGATGAAATCGCGCTCGGCGGGATTAAATTTCCGCACGAGTCGTTGAACGATCTCCGGCCGTTCCTTCTTTTGCTCAAGCAAAGGAGGAGGTTCTATGAAGAGCGGTGGCCGTTCAGTGAAAGCCCCAGCCAAGGCCTCCGGATGCTGAGCAGTCGGGTGTTTCAGAATATATCGCTCTATCGCGTTCACGATCGACTTCTGGAAATGTACCCTCGGCTTGTATCCGTTGATCCAGGGCAAATCGAGCTGCTGTAGCACCGCTGAAATGTTGTGATGCTTGAATTCGATCGAGCTGTTGCTACGATCGATCTGGGCCATGAGAGCCTTCCGATGCTGGGTCTTATCGTAGGGAAGACGCCGGATTTCGGCGCTCAGCATCGAGTAATAGTCAGCAACGATCAGATCGAGCTCCTCGACCGTCCAATCCTTGTTGCGTTCGTCGCCAGCCATTTCATCAGTACTGATGCGGCGCCACTACTTGATCTGGAAATAGCCAAACCGGCTTTCTTGGCTCCAGATCGTGCTTTTTGCCAAACCATCGTACAAACTCAGACGGGGGCTCTTTTTCTTCCCAATGGGATTTCAAGAACTCGTCCTCAAAGCCGGCATCTTCGATGGTTATCGCATAGACCTCTTCAAGCCGCAGATCGACGACGCGCCGCCAGTCTGTGAAGTCCATCTCTGACCACGACCAGCCATCTTTGCGAGGATTCATTGGGAGCATGCACCTATCTCAAGGGGTCTGCTGAGACCGGCAGGATAGTTTGCCCACCAGAGTTGAGCAACGTTCAATTGGAACGTTGCTCACCGATGGGCGTAACCGGAGCAGTATGAAATTGGCCTTGGCAGGGGCGAA
>CAYLYV010000306.1:0-2604 GCA_964387655.1 uncultured Cypionkella sp.
TTCTCGGCTTCGGCCTGGGCCTTCTCGGCCTCGCGCTGCTGCTGCTTCTCGGCTTTGGCTTTGGCCTTGGCGGCTTCGCGATCGTCTTGCGGACTTTGCTCACTCGGCGCCGCGTCCGGTGGCGGTGGATTGGGTGGCTCACCCTGCGCAGCGACCGGAAGAGCGAGTAAGCCAGAAAGCGCTATCGCGCTCGTTGTCAGCGACAACAAATTTTCGCGGGTGATTCCCATGACGTGGAACTCCATCTGTGCGCCGATTACATCGACCGCCGACGGTAACGAAGGGGCCAGTGGTTTGTTCCGCGGCTGAGCACTTGTCCGCCGACGCGAGCGTGCTCGCACACACCGCACCGCTGGATACCAAGTGGTCGCCCCGCCGCTGCCTCTGGGATACGCTAGAGGCGTAATCTTGATGCAGACGGGGCGCCAAGCTTAACGTGGCCGACTGGGACTCGGGATTATTGAGGCGGCTGGAGCTTGGTCGCGGCCACATTGCCGAGCTTGGAGTAGCTCAGGCGGTCTAGAGCAGCAGTTCGATCCGATACTGAAGTTCCTCAGGCGGTGTTACGCCTACGCTAGTCCAGACCCCGCTCACTTCCTCCTCCGACCTTGGGCTCGTGAGCGGCCATCTCATCGCGGACGGCAGCCAAAGCCATATGCAAGGATGCAAGTCGTCCGAGACCTCGTGCAGCTATACGGCGGCAAGATCACGCTTGGCCAATCAGAGCTCGGCCGCCTCAAAGCGCAGCTGGCGCTGCCGGTGTTTGGTGGATAGGCCGGCCGCCGCTGATGCAGATCAAGGCGGCCGACCGCACGCATGCAACAATGCCGCTACGGAGGATCGGGGCATGTCTGAATTCAAAGAATACGCCGCATGGGATGCCCCGACGCGCTGGTTCCATTGGATCAACGTGCTCGCTGTTTTCGGTCTTATGGGTACGGGCCTCGTCGTTCTGTTCGACGACGGGCTTGGGCTATCGGCATCTGGAAAGCTCACCCTCAAGAGCGTTCATGCGTCCTTCGGCTACGTCATGGTCCTCAATCTGTTGTGGCGGTTTGCCTGGGCCTTCCTGGGGAACCGATACGCGCGGTGGCGCGCCATTGTGCCAGGCGGCCCGGGCTATTTGGTGGCTCTGCGCGCCTACACCGGCTCGTTCCTGACCGGGGAGCCGCAGCAGTACGTGGGGCACAATCCACTTGCGCGCATCGCCGTGGCGCTGCTCTTCTTGCTTCTGCTCATCCAGGGGGTGACCGGCCTCGTCCTTGCGGGTACCGACCTCTTTTGGCCGCCGTTCGGACATTGGTTCGCGGCGGGGGTTGCCGCGCCGGGCGTCGACCCCTCCTTGGTCGTACCGGGAGCAACCGAGCTTATCGATCCAACCTCTTACGCCGCCATGCGCGCGTTCCGCAGCCCGTTTGTCCAAGTGCACGAACTCAGCTTCTATGCACTGGCCGTTCTGATCGTGATCCACATCGCCGCGGTGGTAATCACCGAAGTGCATGAGGGCGGCAGCATCACATCCGCAATGTTTACCGGGCGGAAGATACTTTCGCGTCGCCCGCCCGATGGCCCGTAGGCCAGGCCTGTGACGCGTGTCTGAGCAGCAATTCGGACTTTGGTTTCGTCCATTGGCCGCGCCGAAGTCCGTAAGCAGGCGACTTCAAGCCGTTCTCGTTCGTAACGTAACAAGGAGACGTGTGATGAGACCAAACGCAATTCTCACGTTGGTCACTCTTGCACTCACCCTATTCGCGACGGCGACAGCAAGCCTCGCCCAGCAGCCCGACGCCGAGCAAGGTCCGCCGGCCGGGATGGGCATGATGGGAGGGATGGGGCACGGCCGGGGCGAGGGAATGATGGGCATGAGGGGCGGCGGCTGCCCGATGATGGGAATGATGGGGCGCAATGGAGACGCGTCCACGTTCGCGGAGGGGCGCATCGCCTTCATCAAGGCCGAGCTCGCCATCACCGAAGCCCAAAAGGATGTCTGGGAGGCCTACGCCACTGCGCTGCGCAAGAACCTTGCGAGCATGCAGCAGATGCGCGCCACCATGATGGGGGCCACACGGCCGACCAGTCCCGTCGAACGGCTCGACCTGCATATCTCGACGATGGAGTTGCGGCTTCAAGCGCTGAAAGAGGTCAAGCCTGCGCTGGCAGCACTGTATGCCACCTTGAGCGAGGACCAGAAGAAGAAAACCGAAGGCCTTTTGACAGGCATGGGGTGCATGATGTGACGTATCGCGTCGCGGCTTGACAAAGGAGTATCGTTCAGCCCGAGCCCAATACTGGGCCTAGCGTAAGAGTTCAGTCGATATCGGCTCCGACATCGAGCCCGCGTAGCAGGTTCGGCAACTCCGCAGCATGCCTGCCCCAGGAGCGGATGGCCAATTGAGTGTAAGCGAGGCGCTTACCGACCGCGCGTTATTCGTGCCGACGGACATATGGTAAGCCTCAACGTCGGCTAGAACTTGTAGCCAATTCCAAACGTCATGACTTGCGTAACAACATGGATGTCCGTGAACACGATGTCCTGCGTCCCCTGATAAAATGTGGGGCTGAAGTTGCCGAGATCCGCATAGCGATATTCGCCGCGCACCAGCC
>CAYLYV010000307.1:0-2589 GCA_964387655.1 uncultured Cypionkella sp.
TGCAGCTGTGGAACAGCCACAACCCGTTCCGCGCCTGCCTGATCTGCGCCGATGGTCATATGGTGGTCTGGGAATACAAACAGGCGCCGTTTCTGGTCAATTTCAATCCCTTGGTGAAAGAACTGCGCTCCGGCGCGTCGTTCTTCTACAACGTCTGCGGTGATAAGGTGGCAGAGGATGCCACCAGCTTTGCCGCCCAAGTCAATGAAGTGATGCGCGCCCATGCAGGCTCCAACCGCCGCCTCGCCGTTGATAAAATCATGATCAACGGGTTGCGCGCCTTGGAACGTGCGGGCTTTGAGGTGATGGAGGGCGAAGAAGTCACCGAGCGCACCCGCGCCATCAAGGGCCCCGATGAAATCCTCGCGATGAAATGCGCGCATCACGCCTGCGAATCCGCCATAGCCGAGATGGAAGCCGTCACCCGTACAGGTGTCCCACTCGGGCATATGTCGGAAGACGACATCTGGGCCGAACTGCACAAGGGCAACATCCGCCGCGGCGGCGAATGGATCGAAACCCGCCTGTTGGCATCCGGCCCCCGCACCAACCCGTGGTTTCAGGAATGTGGTCCGCGCATCGTGCAAAACAACGAAATCGTCGCGTTCGACACCGATCTGATCGGCTCTTACGGCATCTGTATCGACATCTCGCGCACGTGGTGGGTCGGCGATCAGCGCCCGACCAATGCGATGATTTCCGCGATGGGTCACGCGATGGACCATATCCACGAAAATATGCAGATGCTGAAACCCGGCGTCACCATCCGCGAGTTGACCCACGGTGGGCACAAACTTGGCGATCAGTACCAACGCCAGAAATACTCCTGCAAGATGCACGGCGTCGGCCTCTGCGATGAATGGCCCTTCGTGCCCTACCCCGATGCCCATGTCGACGGTGCCTTCGAGGTCGCCTTGGAGCCCGGCATGACGCTCTGTGTCGAGGCGCTGGTGTCCCCCGAGGGCGGTGATTTCTCGATCAAACTGGAAGATCAGGTGCTGATCACCGAGACCGGCTTTGAGAACCTGACGAAATACCCCTTCGATGCTGCCCTGCTGGGGCAAGCCTGAAGCGACGGTTTGGCTGGGCTGTCGGAGCCTCCGGCGGGGATATTTGAGAACAGATGAAATCCTTGCCGCCGTGCTTTTTTCATCTGTTTTCTAAATATCCCCGCCGGAGGCTTCGCCATCTCAACCCGGCGCGGCTGTCGGAAAACGCAAGCCTACTCGGCCACAAACCCCGCCGCCTTATGGCTGCCGTCGCAATAGGGTTTGTTCGCCGAATGGCCGCAGCGGCACAAAAATGCCTGCGTCACCCGGTTCACCGTATGCCCGGTGCCCGACACCACCTCCAGATTGCCCACAACTTTCAACGGCCCGTTCGGCAACGGTTGCAGATCAACCACACCATCGCGGACCGCCAAAGCCACAGATTCCTTCACGGCGGGCTCTCCCGTCGCGGTAAACCCCGCCGCCGTATGGCTGCCATCGCAAAACGGCTTGTTGGCCGAAGCCCCACAACGGCACAGGGTGGCGCGCGGCCCCTCCAGCGCCACACCGCGCAACAGGATCGGAGCCTCCAAAGCCAGTGGCCCATTTTCGCGCACCCGCAACGTATTCACCACCGGCGGCGCATCCGACCCAACCGCGCCCGCGTTCCACAAAACCCGGATTGCCCCCGAGGGGCAGTTCTGCCCGATGCGCACCACTTCCGCCGCAGGCCCGGCATCCGGGAAAATCCACGCGCCCTGCACATTCGGCACGAACACCTCAGGATGGCTCAGCACGCAGTTGCGCGAATGTACGCAGCGCTTGCCGTCAAACACGATCGTTACTTCGCGGCCTTGAACCGTCTCCATCGTCATTTCCTCCATTTTGGCAAGTTGGCTACAGACAGTTTGCCACGAACCCCGCGCTTTGGCTATCGTGCTGACAGCAATTCATGCTTAACAATGTCTAAAGCCAAAAACCTAACCCATTGATTTTACGTATATCCACTTCCGCGCCACGCGTGGACACACACCCTGGACTTGCCCTTTCCCCCCTCCCGGTCTAAAGCGCCCTAACCCCTTCCAAACCCGCCCGGAGGCCCCGATGATCCCACGCTATTCCCGCCCCGAGATGGTCGCCCTGTGGTCGCCCGAAACCAAATTCCGCATCTGGTTTGAAATCGAGGCCCACGCCTGCGACGCCCTCGCCGCCATCGGGGTGATCCCACATGAAAGCGCCGCTGCGGTCTGGAAAGCCAAGGATGTCACCTTCGATGTGGCCCGGATTGATGAGATCGAAGCCGTCACCAAACATGACGTGATCGCCTTCCTGACCCACCTCGCCGAACATATCGGGGCCGAAGAAGCCCGCTTTGTCCACCAGGGCATGACCTCCTCCGACGTGCTGGACACCACGTTCAATTTGCAACTGGTCCGCGCCACCGACCTGCTGCTGGCCGGGATGGACCGGGTCTTGGCCGCGCTGAAAGCCCGCGCCTTCGAGCATAAAAACACCGTCCGCATCGGCCGCAGCCACGGCATCCATGCCGAACCCACCACGATGGGCCTGACCTTCGCGCGCTTTTACGCCGAAATGGCCC
>CAYLYV010000308.1:0-2577 GCA_964387655.1 uncultured Cypionkella sp.
TCTATGGGCTGATCGCTCTTGGATTCGTCCTTGTCTACAAGGCCACCGAGGTCGTTAATTTCGCGCAGGGCGATCTGATGATGCTGGGCGGGTTTTTCGCCTTCACCTTCATCAGCCTGCTTGGTTTCAACTACTGGCTCGGTTTCATCGCTGCCGTTGGCGCAATGGCGCTGTTCGGCATGCTGGCCGAACGCCTCGTGGTAAGGCCGATCCTCGGCTATCCGCAATTTTCCATCATCATGGCAACCATCGGCCTCGGCTTCTTCCTGCGCTCCGTGGCGGGCATGATATGGGGCACCGACGATCTCAAGATCGAGACGCCGTTCAGTCAGGGCGTGCTGCGGCTCGGCAGCCTCGTGCTGGCCTACGACAAGCTGTCGGTAATCGCGGCGACGATCATTCTGTGTGGAGTGCTGTATCTGTTTTTCAACAAGACCACGCTCGGCACGGCAATGCGCGCAAGCTCCGAGAACATGCTCGCAGCCTATTACATGGGCATTCCGGTCAAGCGCGTGGTATCGATCGTCTGGGCGATCAGCGCTGCGGTCGCGACCTGCGCCGGCGTGCTGCTCGCACCGATCACATTCATTCATTCCAATGTTGGCCTCGTGCTGGGGCTGAAAGCATTCCCGGCGGCCGTGCTTGGCGGGTTCGGATCGATCCCTGGTGCGGTGGTCGGCGGTGTGCTGATCGGGGTTATCGAAAGCATGGCGGGCTTCTATCTGCCGCAGGGATGGAAAGACGTCGCCCCCTATATCGTGCTGCTCGCGGTTCTGCTGCTGAAGCCTGAAGGCATCTTCGGGCTTCACACGCGGAAGAAAGTTTGAGGGCGCGATGCGGTTTCTGTTCAAGACGGATTACAACGACGACATCCGGCTGATCCCGCACAGCGGCTACGTCTGGTCCTATGGCGCTCTATTGGCATTGCTGTTGATCGCGCCGTTCGTGCTCTCAAGCTATCTGATGAGCCAGCTCGTGTTCGTCTGCATCTATGCCACAGTCGGTGTCGGACTGATGATTCTCACCGGCTTCACAGGACAGGCTTCGCTGGGGCACGCGGCATTTCTCGCCATCGGCGCCTATACGACGGCTTATCTACAACAGCTCGGTATGCCGTTTCCGGTCTATTTCCTTGCGGCAGGCATGTTGACCGGCATCATCGGTGCGATGGTCGGATTTCCGGCGTTGCGGTTGCAGGGCATCTATCTCGTGATCGCGACGATCTCGTTCGCGCTGATCGTCGAGGAAGTTCTGGCGCGCTGGGAAAGCGTGACCCACGGCAATGAAGGCATGCGGGTGCGAACCATCCAATTGCTGGGCAACAGCGTGCCGCGTGACAGCCCGACATTCTACTATATGTGCCTGGGACTTTTGATCCTTGTCATTCTCGGCACGCTGAATCTGATGCGGTCGCCCACCGGCCGCGCTTTCGTCGCCATCCGCGATAGCGAGACGGCGGCGAAGAGCATGGGAATCAACGTCTCGCTCTATAAAGTGAAGTCGTTCGCGCTCAGCGCCGCCATCACCGGATTCGCGGGCTGCCTTTTCGCCCACAAGCTGTCGTTCATCAGTCCGGAGATGTTCACGCTGCAGCTCTCCATCGAATTCATCATGGTCATTATTATCGGCGGCGTGATCAGTCTGCACGGCGCGGTGCTGGGTGCGATCTTCATCGTCATGGTCGATCCGTTTTTGACCTTCCTGAAAGACGATATTCCAAGTGTCGCGGCGGGCCTCGCTGCGATGTTCGGCGCTGGCGCGGAGCAGGTGGCCAATATCCAGAAGAACGTCGCCGCAGTGGCTTCCGCCAACGGGCTGAAGGGCGCGATCTACGGCCTGATCATCATGCTGTTTATCCTGTTCGAGCCTTATGGCCTTTATGGCCGCTGGCTCAAGATCAAGCTCTTCTTTCAACTCTTCCCGCTCTACAAGCGCGCGACCTTCAAGCGGCAGAAGATTTACGTCAAATCGGAGCGGAACCGATGAGTTGCTTCCGCGCTGAAAATCTTTCGCTGCATTTCGGTGGCCTCAAGGCGGTGGATTCCGTCAGTTTTGCGGTGGAGAAGGGCGAGATCCTTTCCATCATCGGCCCAAACGGAGCAGGGAAGAGCTCGATCTTCAACCTGATCTCGCGGCTCTACAATCCGACTTCAGGGCGGCTCTACTTCGAGGACCAGGACATCACCGAAGAGCCGGCTTACGGCATCGCCAAACTGGGGATCGCGCGGACCTTCCAGAACATCGAGCTGTTTGAGAACGCAACGGTTTTGAGTAACCTGCTGGTCGGACGGCACCGGCACTGCACAACGAGCTTGTGGGAAGACCTGCTGTTCTTGCCCAATGTGCGCCGCGACGAAAAAGCGCATCGCCGCCGTGTCGAGCAGGTCATCGATTTTCTTGACCTTGCCGCGCATCGGGACAAGCTCATCTCCGGATTGCCCTACGGCGTGCGCAAGGTGATCGAACTCGCCCGCGCGCTGTGCACCGAGCCGAAACTGATCCTGCTGGATGAGCCGTCGTCCGGCCTGAATGTGGAGGAGACCGACGACATGTCGTTCTGGATCCGCGACATGAAGA
>CAYLYV010000309.1:0-2526 GCA_964387655.1 uncultured Cypionkella sp.
AAGTGCCTTCTTCACAACGGCGGTGCCAGTAGGCATCTGATGTCCATTCGTTAGTTGGTATCCAATAGATACCACGGAACCCAAGGGACGCAAATCATGAAGATCGCACTGATCGGAGCCACCGGCCACGCCGGTTCGGAAATCCTGAAAGAACTCGTTCGCCGCGGCCATGCTGTCACCGCCATTGTCCGCAATCCGGAAAAGATCCAGGCCCAGGTGAACGTGGCGCCGCGAAAGGGCGATGTGTTTGACCAGGACGGTCTCACCGCATTGCTGAAGGGGCACGACGCCGTCGTCAGCTCCGTGCATTTCTTGCAAAGCGATCCGCGCAAGCTGATCGATGCGGTGAAGGCGGCGGGCGTGAAGCGTTATCTGGTGGTCGGCGGCGCGGGCAGCCTTGAGGTCGCGCCCGGCGTCACGCTGGTCTCGACGCCGGAATTCCCGGCTGCTTACAAGGACGAAGCCACCAAGGGCGGCGAATTTCTCGCGCTGCTGCGTCAAGAGTCGGATCTCGACTGGACCTTCCTCTCGCCGTCCGCGCTGTTCTTCGATGGGCCCCGCACCGGCACGTTCCGTCTCGGCAAGGACCAGCTTCTGAGCAACGAGAAGGGCAGCAGCATTTCGTTCGCCGACTACGCCATCGCGCTGACCGATGAAATCGAGAAGCCCGCGCATTCACGGCAGCGGTTCACGGTGGGGTACTGAAGGTCATCCTTCGGTCGCCTCATTGGGTGTGATGACCCGCAACATGACGATTCAGGAACGTGTCTTCCGCACTGGAGGCGACAGTACCTCCGGTGCCTACGACCGCGCAGCTTTCCCTTCCGGAGAGGTGGCAGACCCTCCGATGAGTTGGGTAGCGATCCAGACAACCAAACCCGCGAGCGGTATGGGTGCGAGCGGCGCAAAGACAAGAACACCGATGCCCGAGTCGGGATCAAGAAAAGCAGGGTGTGGACCGAACCAGAGCGGCATGCTGAGCACGGCCTGAACAATGCCGATGCCTTGACCCGCATCGAAGACGTTGGAAACCATGTCGGGTGTCAGGAAGAACAGCGGCACGTTGAGAACAGACATCACGGTTGCGGAAAGCCACATCGCAAGCCGCGCCGATCGAAAGTTCGGTGACAGCCGGCAAGTCGCATACAACGCAACAAATCCCCAGTTCATGACCGCAAAATCAACGGGGAGCTGAACAATGAATGATGAAAATCGATATCCGGATGGTCCGGCCTGCAACAGGCCGGATTTGTAGCCAAGGTAGATAAGTGTGGCGATTGCGCTTGGACCGATAGAAACCGTCAAGAATGCAATCAGCGGAACTTGAGTCCAGGCGAGCGACCGACCGTTTGCAGAGACTGCATGTCGTCCCCTGTAGCATACGAGCAATATCGCCAGCAGCATCATTGCGAGGGCTGAGTATTTAAGTGGATCGGACATTAGAAGCATTGTGTCACGCTTGGCTTGAACTGGATCGATCCGTTCGGACCACACCTGTATGCAGCTGCCACTGAAATCATTAGTGGTTGCTTCGCCGAATGAGGTTCAACCGGCGGGCAGTCTCAGGGCGCAGTATGAAGCGCCTTCAGCGGCCCATGGAAAGCCCGGTCTTGCGCCGGGCTTTTTTTGAACGTTACCTCTCACGTCATCGCGTCCCTTCCAGTCGTCCCCTAAAGTTGGCTACACTCGTACCCGAAATCCGCGCGGCAGACGCGGGCACGAAGGGACGAAATGTGATGGACGCCAAAGCAGCCTCCAACGAGGTCCAACGCCGCATTCTCGATGCGGTTGATGATGCCTTCGACCGGCAGCTTGAGACCACGAAACAGTTCTCTGCCATTCCCTCGACGCGTGGCGCGGAGGGGCCGTGTCAGGACATGATGCATGATCTGCTGCGCGAGCGCGGCTATGAGGTCGACGACTGGCACATCGATCTTGACGATCTGAAAGACCTGCGCGGCTACGGCCCCATTGAACATGATTTTTCGCGCGCCCGCACCGTGGTCGGCACCTATCGCCCGGCGCGTGAGGCCGGCCGCTCCCTGATCCTGCAAGGCCATTGCGATGTGGTGCCGGCTGGACCGCTCGATATGTGGGACACGCCGCCGTTCTCGCCGACGGTCAAGGACGGCTGGCTTTATGGGCGCGGGGCGGGCGACATGAAGTCCGGCACCATCGCCGCGCTTTACGCGCTCGATGCACTGAAGGCGGCAGGCGTCAGGCCGACGGCGCGAATTCATTTCCAGTCCGTCATCGAGGAGGAAAGCACCGGCGTCGGCGCACTCTCGACAGTGCAGCGCGGCTATCGCGCCGATTGCTGTTTTATTCCGGAGCCGACCAATGGCAGGCTGGTGCGCTCGCAGGTCGGCGTGATCTGGTTCCGGCTTAAGGTGCGCGGCAAGCCGGCGCATGTCTATGAGGCGGGCATCGGCGCCAATGCGATCAAGGCCGCCTATCATCTGCTTCAGGCGCTTGAAGCGCTGGAAGAGGAATGGAACAGGCGCGCCGCCAGCGACAGGCATTTCA
>CAYLYV010000310.1:0-2489 GCA_964387655.1 uncultured Cypionkella sp.
CGCCTCGTTCAATTACGGCCTCAATCGCGGCTATTCGGTCTATTTCTCCACCAAGAACACGATCCTGAAGCAATATGACGGCCGCTTCATGGAGCTGTTCCAGCAGATCTTCGACGAGCAGTTCAAGGCGAAGTTCCAGGAGAAGGGCATCACCTACGAACACCGCCTGATCGACGACATGGTGGCGTCCGCGCTGAAATGGTCCGGCGGCTATGTCTGGGCCTGCAAGAACTACGATGGCGACGTGCAGTCCGACACCGTGGCGCAGGGCTTCGGCTCGCTTGGCCTGATGACCTCGGTGCTGATGACGCCTGATGGCAAGATCGTCGAGGCCGAGGCCGCCCACGGCACCGTGACGCGCCACTTCCGCGAACACCAGAAGGGTAAAGCCACCTCCACGAACTCGGTCGCTTCGATCTTCGCCTGGACCGGCGGCCTCAAGCACCGCGCCAAGCTGGACAATAACGAGCAACTGATGCGCTTTGCCACCACGCTGGAAAAAGTCACCGTGGATGCGGTTGAAGATGGCTGGATGACCAAAGACCTTGCCCTGCTGGTCGGCCCTGATCAGAAATGGCTGACCACCATCGGCTATCTGGAAAAGGTCGACGAATACCTGAACAAAGCTCTGCAAGGCTGATCCGCCTTTCATCTGTTCTCAAATATCCTGCGGGGGTCCGGGGGCGCAAAGCCCCCGGCCTTTGTCATTTTTCAAACCCTCTGGCCTTTATGCTGCATTTGCGATATGGCCGCGCCAACCCGAATGAAAAGAAAGAGATCTCCCCGATGGAGCTTCGCAACATCGCCATCATCGCGCACGTCGACCATGGCAAGACCACCCTCGTCGACGAGCTGCTGAAACAGTCCGGTTCGTTCCGCGACAACCAAGCGGTTGCCGAACGCGCGATGGACAGCAACGACATTGAACGCGAGCGTGGCATCACCATCCTTGCGAAATGCACCAGCCTCGAATGGGGCGGCGCGCGCATCAATATCGTCGACACCCCCGGCCACGCCGACTTTGGTGGCGAAGTCGAACGCATCCTGTCGATGGTCGATGGTGTGGTACTGCTGGTCGATGCCGCCGAAGGCCCGATGCCGCAAACCAAATTCGTGACCTCCAAGGCGCTGGCTTTGGGCCTGCGCCCGATTGTGGTGCTGAACAAAGTCGACAAGCACGACGCGGAACCGTCCCGGGCGCTGAACGAAGTCTTCGATCTGTTCGCCAACCTCGGCGCCGATGACGACCAGCTTGATTTCCCGGTGCTCTATGCGTCTGGCCGTTCCGGCTGGGCCGATGTTGAACTCGACGGCCCGCGCAAGGATCTGACCGCACTCTATGATCTGGTGATCAAGCATGTGCCCGAGCCGAAACAAATCGCCCGCCGCGCTGAACCGTTCCAAATGCTCGCGACCACCCTGTCGGCTGACCCGTTCATCGGCCGCATCCTGACGGGCCGTGTCGAAGCGGGTACGCTGAAAGCGGGCGAAACCATCAAGGCGCTCAGCCGCGACGGCGAAAAGCTGGAACAGTTCCGCGTCTCGAAAGTTCTCGCCTACCGTGGCCTGGTGATGACCCCGATTGACGCAGCCGAAGCTGGCGACATCGTCACCCTCGCAGGCATGACCAAAGCCACCGTGGCTGACACGCTTTGCGCTTTGGAAATCGAAACCGCGATTCCGGCGCAACCGATTGATCCGCCGACGATCTCGATCACCTTCGGCATCAATGACTCGCCACTCGCAGGCAAAGAAGGCTCGAAAGTGCAGTCCCGCGTCATCCGCGAGCGTCTGATGAAAGAAGCCGAGATCAACGTCGCGATCAAAGTCACCGACACCCCCGGCGGCGACGCATTTGAAGTGGCCGGTCGTGGCGAATTGCAAATGGGCGTGTTGATCGAAAACATGCGCCGCGAGGGCTTTGAGCTGTCAATCAGCCGCCCGCGCGTGCTGTTCAAAGACGTCGATGGTGTGAAATCCGAGCCGATTGAAGAAGTCACCATCGACGTGGATGACGAATACACCGGCGCTGTGATCGAAAAACTGACCGGCCCCCGCAAGGGCGATCTGGTTGAGATGAAACCGGCCGGCGCAGGCAAAACCCGCATCATCGCGCATGTGCCGTCGCGCGGCCTGATCGGCTATCACGGTCAGTTCATGACCGACACCCGCGGCACTGGCGTGTTGAACCGCGTGTTCCACGATTGGGCGCCGCACAAAGGCGCCATCGAAGGCCGCCGCCAAGGCGTTCTGATCTCGATGGAATCCGGGATTTCGGTCGCCTATGCGATGTGGAAACTGGAAGATCGCGGCCACTTCTTCATTGGCGTGCAGGAACCAGTCTACACCGGCATGATCATCGGCGAACACTCCCGCGACAACGATCTGGAAGTGAACCCGCTGAAGGGCAAACAGCTGACCAACGTGCGGGCTTCCGGCACCGACGAAGCCGTCCGCCTGACCACCCCGGTCAAGCTCAGCCTGGAGCA
>CAYLYV010000311.1:0-2419 GCA_964387655.1 uncultured Cypionkella sp.
TGCCGATCTTGCCCAGCTCATAGCGGATTTCCTCCAGCTTGGCGCTGTCCTCCCGGCTGAACTCCAGAAAACCTGAGGCCATCCGCACCACCGACCGCACCCCGTCCGAGCGGGATTTCGCGCCAAGCTGGGTGCAGAGCGCGTCAAAGGCATAAAGCTCTTCGGCAGGCAGGCGGCAGCTCACGACCTGGCCCTTGTCCTCCGACCGAGGGCGACCGCGCCCAGCCCCTTGCTGCACCGCAGAATCAGCAAATTCATTGCTAACAGCCGCCAAAACCTTGGACCGCAACTTAAGTCTTGTTTCGCGAGGATCTGATTTTACCGCCAACTTCTGCCACCGATTATTTGTAGACACATCGCATTTCCTGCCACTCTTCCTACCCCTTCCTTCACCTCCCTTTCAAGTGCAATCTAAGCGCGATTTATGCTCTTGCAGATTGTGCTGACCTTGGGTAACTCCCCCGCCACCGAATGCGTTTCGCTGATCGCGCAACACACAAGGCAAGACAGGGATGGTGCACCCCCAGCCACGTGGCCAGAGGTAGATTTCCCTAGTGAATGTGGGCCTAAAGCCTTGTTTTGTTTACCGTGCGGAGCCTGTGGTTCAGCGTTCAGGGTCCGGAGAAAGGAAGTGTGGGATGCGTCTTGTGGCATCAGAGATGTGTGTTCGGGGTTCCGCCTTGTGATACACGCATTGCGCGATCAGATAAAAGACTTACGCATCCAGTAATCAGATTTCGGATTAAAGAGATACTCCTTGCGCAATAAGATTTGCGCGAGCCTGTTTCTGATATCTGCAGTGTGGATTCAGATTAAAGCGATGTGAGTTACGATAAAAGATTTAGGCGTTCCGCATTGTGAGAGACGCAATCGGCGAAGTGAGGAAGGTGGTATGGGTTACGGGATACGTGTTGTGTTGGTGATGAACCGCAAGGGGGGATCGGGCAAGAGCACCCTCTGTCGCGCCCTGGCGTCTGCTGCGGCTGCAAAAGGCGAGACGGTGACGATCTTCGACACCGATGCCTCAAAATCCTGCCTCAAGTGGATGCAGGCGGGAAAGGAGGCAGGCAACTGGTCGCCTTTGGTTGAAGTGATCCACACGCTGGATGCGCACCGGGTGGCAGAAGCCATCGGGCAGATTTACGAGCAGCCCGATCAAGAGCATCTCATCCTGATCGACACCTTCGGCGGCGGGTCAGAAGCGCAGGACGTTCTGGCCGTTGCCGCCCATCGGATCATTTGCCCGATGATGCTGTCGCGCGGTGATCTCAGCGAAACGATGGAAACGGCAAACTGGTACTTGAAGTTGCGTGCCCGCGTGGAGAAGCCGGGCGAGCTTGCAGGGTTTTCTGTGCTGCTCAACCGGGTGCCTGTGCGGGTGTCAGAGACCGAGCGGGCGGTGGCTGAAGAGCTGTTCCAGTCCTTGCCTGCCCTTGAGACCTATCTTGGTAGCCGCGCCGCTTATGTTCGAATGGACAGAGAAGGGCTTCTCGGGGTGATCGCGGACAAGACGCCGAACCGGGCGCTTGCTGCCCATGTCCAAAGTGCCGTGAAGGAGGCAGGGGACCTTCTGGAGGAGATCGACCAGCTGATCCTCAATCCGGCGGAGGTCGCATGATGGCGCAGCGCAAGGACATGATGCGGATCATCCGCCAGGACGCGGGGTTTTCGGCAAAGCTGGGGTTTGGTGGGAAGGGCGCAAGTGAGTTGGCCGATCGGTCCATCACGGTACCGCCAACTTCGGTTGAGGCCTTGGCGGAACCGAAACCCCCGTCATCGGCGACTGCAGCGGTGGCTCCGCCAAGCGGCAACACTGGCGAAGTTGGCGTCAAACCCTTTGGGCCCAGAGAAGAGTCCCGGGAAGAGGAGAAGGTCTTCAGTGCCCGAAGGGCTTCGAATGCGAAAGTGACTGGTCTTGCAACTGGGTCAGCTGCCCGCGGGCAGGTTGTCCATGTCTCATTGTCGCTGACCACCCGTCAGGCGCGGCTAGCAGAACAGTGGGCCACGGCTGCACGTTGCACCGTCCAGTTTCTGATCCGCCGCGTTGCCCAGGGTCTGCGCGATCAGATCTTCGACGATTGGGAACGCGATGGGATGCCGGAGGTCGAAGAGTGCCGCGGCGCACGCGGCAAGCACCCAACCAGCGTGACCTTGACCTTGCGCCCGCAGTTCGCAGCGGATCTCGCGAAAATCCATGACCCGCTTGGCATCCTGGGATTGGCGCGTGCCATGGGTCCCGCCTACCGCGCGCGGTTCCAGGAGGCGTTCGACGTGGCACTGGCCAAGGCGAAGATTCAGACAACAAACGAGGGAGACGAACAATGACCAGCACAGAAGACCCTGCCCTCGCGCGCACCATCCCTCCGTCCGCATTCGACATCGGCACGCCCGTCGAATGGATGGTCGATCCGGATCGGCG
>CAYLYV010000312.1:0-2416 GCA_964387655.1 uncultured Cypionkella sp.
CCATCGGCGCAGATCAGGCAGGCGCGGAACGGGTTGTGGCTGTTCCACAGCTGCATGTTGGTGGTGTCGGTGGCGTAGCGGATGTTCAATGGATCAAACATCAGGATGCCGCCATAGTCGCGGGCATTCAGGGAGGCGACGAGGCGTTTCCAGCGGAATTCGCGCATGTTTTGCAGGTTGGGCAGTTCTAGGCCCGCCTTCGCCCATTCGCCAAAGGCCAGTTGGGTGGGGCCGATTTCCACCCGGTCATTGTCATTCGGGGTGCCATCGCCCAAGCGGTCACCGCGGGCGGGGTCGATTTTGCGGCGGGTTTCGGCGTAGGACATTGGGCTCTCCAAGGCGGGATTGGCTTTGGGGAAGGTGGCAGGTGATGGGGCTTGGGCTTTGCTGGGCGCGACGCGCATTGTCGCAAATGGCCGGGGCTTGCGTTTATCGGTTGGGCGCGGCTAGGTTCGGCCGAGGCCGATGTTGAAGTTTGATGCGATCCGGCCTGAGCAGGCTTTGTGGCGGATGAATTTTCATATCTATGAGAGTCCGGCGTTGTTTCACCCCCGATGCGAGGCGGCGCGGCATCCGAAAGCCCGCGAGGGGGCCTATATGCGGGCGGAGCGGCAGTGTTTGCTGCGTTTGCCGCGAACGCAGGCGGTGCTGTTCAGCCTCCACACCTATCAGGTGGCGCTGAACGCCCTCGCGCCCAGTGACCTTGCGGCTCTGGGCGCTTTGGGTGTGATGCAGCACGCCAATTAGGTGTCAGCCCATCAAGGCCGAGATCACCGGACCCTGGAACAATGATGAGGCGATGCCCGTCGCCACCATGGCCGCCGAAGTCAGCCGCATATTCTCGCCGCGCAGCACCGAATAGGTCATCATCGCCGCCCCCACCGGCAGTGCCACCATGATCAAGGTGGCGTTCATCGTATGGGCGGCAAGCCGCATTTGCGGCGAGATCAGATGGGGCGGCGGGGCCTCCTCGGTGGGATAAAGCGCCAGCCGCAGCCGCGACAGCTCGGGGTCGCGCGGCAAGGGGATCTGCGGGCGGTCGTTGCTGGGCTGGAAGCCGCGCGCATAGACCGCGTCGATATTGCCGTCATCCAGGTGCGAGAAGATCGGATGACCCGGATCGGCGCGCTGGCTGGATTTCGGCTGCGCATAGGCCAGAGAATCGATCACCTCAGCCGTCACCGGATGCGCCCATTCGTGCCAATACACCGCATCCGGGTTCAGCCGGGCCTGCACGCGTTCCACCAGCCGGGAGCAGAGTGCTTCGTGGCGCACCGCAGGATGCCGTCGTTTTGGCGCGGCGTTCAGCCGGGGCGGCAGATGTGACGGCCCCACCGACAGCGTCAAAGACGCCACCACGCCGGGGCGCGGGTTATCCGCCGTCGCCAGCACAATCCGTGTGCCCGGCATATCGAAACTGGCCAGATCTTCGCAATCCCAAGTCAGCTGGCGATCTTTATCGTGGAACCGCGCCAGCACGGCATCGAGGTCCGCAACCAGTCGGGCAAAGTTCAGGTTGGGCGATTGTAGAAACAACAACTCGGCAATCGTACTGAACTGTATGTCGGGATGAACTTTCATCACGAGACCTCCATCAGTGGTTGCTTAGTCTTGCCTGTAGATTGTGCCTGCATCTGGAAGGTATTGCGGCGTTTACAAGTTATTAACCGGAAGTTGAGTGCTGTTTCTGCCTTATTTCTAATTCGTTTTGCAGGGTGGGATTGTCCACATTGACGCCGGAAATGCGAAAGGCCGCCCCAGAGGGCGGCCTTTGCTGCGATCTACCGTACCTGCGTTAGCAGGAGTAATACATCTGATACTCGATCGGGTGCGGCGTGTGTTCGTAGGCGTAAACCTCCTCCCACTTCAGCGCCATATAGGCTTCCAGCATCGGACGGGTGAACACGTCGCCAGCCAAGAGGAAATCCATATCCTTGTCCAAAGCTTCCAGAGCTTCGCGCAGCGAACCGCAAACGGTCGGGATTTCGGCCAGTTCTTCCGGGGGCAGATCGTAAAGGTCTTTGTCCGAAGCCGGGCCCGGGTCGATCTTGTTGCGGATGCCGTCCAGACCCGCCATCAGCAGGCCCGCGAAGGCCAGATAGGGGTTTGCCGACGGATCGGGGAAGCGGGCTTCCACGCGCTTGGCTTTCGGCGATTCGGTCCACGGAATACGCACGGCACCCGAGCGGTTGCGGGCGGAGTATGCCAGCAGAACCGGGGCTTCAAAGCCGGGGATCAGGCGTTTGTAGCTGTTGGTGCCGGGGTTGGTCAGCGCGTTCAGCGCCTTGGCATGTTTGATGATGCCGCCGATGAACCACAGGGCTTCTTGGGAAAGGTCCGCATATTTGTCGCCTGCGAACAGCGGCTTGCCGTCTTTCCAGATCGACATGTTGACGTGCATCCCCGAGCCGTTGTC
>CAYLYV010000313.1:0-2404 GCA_964387655.1 uncultured Cypionkella sp.
GTGACCTTGCGGGCTTCGGCCCATTTGGCGGCGATGAGTTCGGCACCCTTGGGGCTACCACCGTGGAGAAGGACCATGTCGGGATATTTGGCCTGGACCTGATCCAGCTTGCCCCAGATCAGGCGGTGATCGTTGAAATCGGTCCCACCGGTGAGGGCAATCTTGGTGCCTCGGGGCAGCATCACTTCGGTTTCCGCGCGGCGCTTGGCGGCCAGGAAGTCGCGGCTGTCGATCAGGGCTGCGGTCAGGTGCTTGTGGTTCACCATCGAGCCAGAGCGCGGCCGCCAGGTTGAGCCCGTGTGCAGCTCAAACGACTCGGCGCTGCGGTCGCGGAAGGCTTCGAGACAATGCCGCCGTTCAACAAGGCTGGTGCCTTCGGCCGTCAGGCGCTCAAGCTCGGTCGATTTCACCTCGGAGCCGTCCTGTTCGCGCTGCAGGCGGTGTTGCGCCACTTCGTTGTCGTCGAGCAGGCGCTCGGTGCGGGCGGCGGCGCGGTGGAACAGGTTGACCTGGCCCCAGAGCAATTCTTCGAGTTCGGGTTCCATACGGGTGTCGCCAAGGGTTGCTGCGAGGGCATCGAAGATATCACTGACCGCGTCGATAAGGCGCTCGGGTTCCGGCATCGGGCGCAGATCGACCTCGTCCTGGAAGGCACGTGTGCCGTAGAGCTGAAGCTCCTGAAGCGCCCAGGCGGTCTGGGAAAGGGCGGGGCTGCGGTCGAACTCTTCGCTCTGGAATTGGGTCGTCATGGTCTTTTGCCTCCGGCTGCTCAGGCCCGCGCGACATCCCGCGCGGCCTTCATGGGCTGCGAAAGCTGTCACTGGGGACGCCCCTTCACCCCGTCTTCGGGGCCGGAACGCATGTGGAGGAGGACGGGGGGCGGCTGATTTGCTTCGCGATGCAAAGCGGGGGCTCGTCCCCCGCGGCGGAAATCAGTTGCCCCCCGTCCTTGAAGGGGCGGCCCCTTTGACGGCCGCCTGCCCATCTCTTGAAGGACGTGCGGGTGTCGGGCGGGTTCGACAGCCGGGAAGAGGAGAAAGACGCGCCCCTGTTCCTCAAGCGATGCTTGACCTCTGCCCCGCGCCCTGACTGCCTTTGCGCTTCGAGAGTTCAGATCGTCAGCCGATGCTGATCCTTGAGGTCGATCTGCTTTGCCAGATGCTGGCGCAGCGCCTCAACGCCGTGGGCACGGAGATCATCGTTGAAATCCCCGAGCCGCGGCTCAAGCACCCGCACGGCAATCCCAACCTCGGTTGCTCTGGCGGTCAACCTTTCCGCCGCACGCTGCCCCGCCGGATCGCGGTCGATGGCGATGTAGAGGCGCTGCAATCCATCCGGCAACAGGACTGCTCCGAGGTGACCCGACGAGAGCGCCGCCCAGACGGGCAAAGAAGGTGCCGCCTCGCGAACGGAGAGCATGGTCTCGATGCCTTCCCCCAGCACGAGGGTTTGATCTGCCAGGGCGATCCTGACGGCATTGCCGAGGAGGTGACCCATAGCCCGCCGCGGTGTGTCGACGGCCGCCTTGTCCTGTCCGTCATACGCAAGCCAGGTACGATGCACGCCCTGCAAGGCCCCTGCCCCATCAGTGACCACCGCGATCAGTGCTGGTCGGGGGACAGGCTTGATCTGGCCCTCATCGCGATGCCAGCACTTTGGGTGGAAGCGCAGGGCCGCGCTCGGTAACGCTTGGGTGATGCCCCGGGAACGCAGGTAGGTTTCTGCCAGTGAACCCGCCAAAGGCAGCGAGGCCGCAAACAAACGCGATGCCGCTGCTGGCGTACCCGAGGGGGATTTTCGGCTGCGCGGGGAGTTGGCATCCGGGAGAACCGGCTGCGGACGGCCAAGATGCATCCGTGCCTCGGCCAGAAGATCGGGAAAGCGGGTGATCCCCGTGCGTTCGCGGATGATGTCGAGAAGATCGCCGAATTCCGACGTGGCTGAATCGGTCCATTTGCCCCGAGCTCCCGGCCCCGAGGTGGGACCGGTCAGCCTGACGAACAGCGATCTCCCTGGATTGTTCTGCAGATCACCGACCATCCAGTAGGAGCCTTCCCGCCTGCCGGCGGGAAGATAATGGCGGCAAACGCTCTCGGCATTTTGCGAGAGATCCCGCAGCAGATCTTCTGTTTCCAATGACATGGCACACACGATTAACAACCTTTGCGTGCATGTAGACCCTGGATGGGGAAGCGTGCAAGCAGCTGATCGAGCACTTTCACACCGCCGGAATCGGTCGGACAGAAGAGGCGCAGCTTCCAGGCAATGATTTCCGAGAAAAAGCCATCGGCCTTGAGCCGGTCCTTCTGCGCTTCCGTGAAACCGGAGAGCTCGATCCGGTTCACCCCCATGACGCGGGACCGGTGCAACTCCATTCCTTCTGCCAGCCGCACCACGGTCTTGC
>CAYLYV010000314.1:0-2377 GCA_964387655.1 uncultured Cypionkella sp.
GGTGATCGAGATCGACGAGGTGTTCGAGGTCAGAATCGTCTGCGGCCCCAGATGCGGCAACAGCCCGTCAAAGATCGCGTTCTTGATGGCTTCCTTCTCGGTCGCAGCCTCAATCACCAAATCCAGCGGCCCCAGATCTGCCAGCACCGCCGTGGTCTTGATCCGCGCCATCGCGGCGGCCTTGTCCTCGGCCGCCAGTTTGCCGCGCGACACCTGCCGCTCCATATTCTTGTCGATGGTGGCGATGGCCTTGGCCAGCATCTCAGGGTTCACATCGTTCAGCAGCACATCATAGCCGGCCATCGCGAACACATGCGCAATCCCGTTGCCCATCTGACCCGCCCCAACGATGCCCACCGACCGGATTTCCATGCAATGCCCCCTTAACCTGCTCGCGGCACAATACGCAGCCAATGCGGGCAGGTGCAACCCTGTGGCGGTTCGGAACAATTCGCGACAAATGCCGGCATTAGCGATTTGGAAAGGCGATTCGGGCAAAGTCGGTGTTGGGTGTTAAGACGAATGGGTGGGCTATGGCGTATGTGTTTCCCGGCGAGGGGTCGCTGGACTATTTTCCGTGCCGATATGGCAGCTCTCGGATCCTGTTCCGGGGGCCAAGACGCGATATTGATCGGGCCTATGTCGCGGTTCTGGGCGGAACCGAGACTTACGGCAAATTCGTGCCGGTGCCGTTCCCGGATCTGATTGAACAGGAATTGGGTCTGCCGGTGGCCAATCTGGGCTGTATCAACGCAGGACCGGATGTGTTTCTGAACGAGGCGGCGGTGACACAGATCGCGGCACAGGCTTCGGTGACGGTGGTGCAGATCCTTGGCGCACAAAATCTGTCGAATCGCTACTATGCGGTGCATCCGCGCCGCAACGATCGGTTTCTGGGCGCGACGCCCCTGTTGCGGACTATCTTCCCGCGGGTGGATTTTACCGAGTTCAACTTTACCCGCCATATGCTGATGTCGCTGCAAAACGCCTCGGCGGACAAGTTTGAGGTTGTGGCAGAAGAACTCCGGGCCGCTTGGGTGGTGCGGATGAAGCTGCTGCTGTCACGCTCGGGGCGGCGCGTGATTCTGCTCTGGACGTCGGATCAATCTCCGCCGTCGCCGACGCGCAGGGTTGATCTGGCACGCAATCCCTTGCTGATCGACAGTGAGATGATCAATGCGATCCGCGCGCCCGTCGCGGGCTATGTTGAGGCGGTCTACAGTGCTGCCGCCCTGTCGCAAGGGGTCGAGGGCATGGCTTTCGCGCCGATGGAGGCTCCTGCCGCAGCCGGGCTTCCGGGGCCAATGGCGCACCGCGAGGTGGCCGACCTGCTGATGCCCGCCATCCACCAGTTGATGTGAAAAAGGGCACCTCGCAGCGCCCTTTCCAATTCAATTTCTGCAAGCTTACAGCTTTTCGATCAGTTCCGGCACGATCGTGAACAGATCGCCCACCAGACCGTAATCGGCCACTTGGAAGATCGGCGCTTCTTCATCCTTGTTGATCGCGACGATGACTTTGCTGTCCTTCATCCCGGCAAGGTGTTGAATAGCGCCGGAAATCCCGACAGCCACATACAGTTGCGGTGCCACGACTTTGCCGGTTTGACCAACCTGCCAATCGTTCGGCGCATAGCCAGAGTCCACAGCGGCACGCGAGGCACCAACGGCAGCGCCCAGCTTGTCGGCCAGCTTTTCGATCAGATCGAAGCTTTCTTTCGAACCAACGCCACGGCCACCCGAGACCACGATGCCAGCCGAGGTCAGTTCCGGGCGATCCGAAGTTGCGGTTTTATCCTCGACCCAAGCCGACAGACCAGCTTCACCCGGCCCACCGATTTTCTCGACAGCCGCCGAGCCGTTGGACTCCACAGCCGTGAAGGTCGCGGTGCGGACGGTGAACACCTTCTTGGCATCCGCCGATTTCACGGTTTGCACCGCGTTGCCCGCGTAGATCGGGCGCTCGAACGTGTCGGCGTCGATCACGGCGGTCGCATCGGAAATCACCATGACGTCCAGCAAGGCGGCAACACGCGGCAGTACGTTCTTGTTGAACGCGGTGGCCGCGCCACAGATGTGGCTGTAGCCACCCGCCAGCGACACCACCAAAGCGGCAGTCGATTCCGCCATGCCGTGACAATAGGCGTGATCGTCGGCGAACAACACTTTGGAAACGCCGGACAATTTGGCAGCCTCGGCAGCGGCGGCATCGCCGCCCGTGCCCGCCACCAGCACATGCACGTCGCCCAGCGAAGCAACAGCAGCAAGGGTTTTGGCGACAGCATCGGTCGCCAAAGCGCCTTCGTTTACATCAGCAATCAGCAGAACGGCCATCAGATCACCCCCGCTTCGTCTTTGAGTTTCGCGATCAGCTCGTC
>CAYLYV010000315.1:0-2362 GCA_964387655.1 uncultured Cypionkella sp.
CAACTGGCCGATTTTTGCTCCGCCCCAATGGCAGGGTTTTACGCCGCCGTTGACATATGATTTGGATTGGCTAACGTCGACCCTGCTTTATGCCATGGCCAGCTCCGAGATGCGCTTTTATGTCGAAGCGCTGACAGATCGCGGACCCAGCACAATGCGGGAATTCGTGAAGGCAGCGATCATGCGTGTGCCCGAGTTGGGCATCAGTTCGGCTGCGTGGGAGGCGGCGGCGGAGTCCATGGGCAATGATCGCGCGGCGCTATGCGTTCTTGTGATCGACGCCAACCGCAACCACCCAACGCATCCGATAAAATCCCCCGGTGGCGTGCTGCGGGCGATGTCCCAGCGACATGCGGCGGGCAGCCTCAATCTTGCGCATAGCCTGATCGGATTGGCCAAACGAACACGTCTGCAATGATCTTGGGCGGGATTATTGCCGCGCCGCTCACCACGGGCCGGTGGGCAGCGAAAGCTTGTGCGGCCCGAGGTGCGAAATCAGGTTCATCGCACCAATTATCGTCTTCACCGTCTTCGGTCTGTCGGCTCTTGTTGTTTGAAGCACAAAGCGGACATCTCGTTCTGGATCGACCACATAGAACCGCCATGCCCCGCACCACATTGTTCCGGCCAGATAGGCAGGGATCAGCGCTTCGATTTCGACGACTGCACCCGGCTTGTTGCAGCATTCGACGAAAGCGCCTTCGCGCATCCCCGGAAGCACGCCATAGCGTGGGCTGATCATTACATCTAGCTGTTCGCGTGGCTCGGGCATAAATCATCCGCTGAATTGTATATTTCCTAATTTCCTACGCGGAAATCTGTGGCATTTTCAAGCCGCAGAATACTATTCAAGCACGAAACAACAGAAACGCCGCCAGAAAATTGTTTCCGGGGGCGGAACTCTGTCTAAATGGGGGCTGGTTGCCAGCTAAAGCGAAGGTCGCCCGCAGCACCTCTACTTGGCTTTTCGTGGCCCGCAGGCTACCGAACAGTTGGGTGTTGCGGTCCCCAAGGCGCATTGCAGAGCCAAGTCCAAGCGCCGCGTGGCCACCTTGACCCTCATCGCCACCGGTATGGTGCCCTGTTCGCCAGGCAGTAAAGTGGGTGATTGTGCCGCAAACCCTTCTCTACGCAATCATCACAAACTGTTCCATGGGCGCTGATGGCGGACACGCTGTATCAGTCTGACCTATCATGCAAATAACGGTTGAGCGCCCAAATCAACTATGCAACAAATTCCGTGGCGGGGGTGCCGAATGAAAGGTGACTCATCGTGGTAATTGCCTACGTGGTGGTTGGCATGTTTGCCGGACTTGTGTGTTTTGCTATCGCGATCTTGGTCGGGGCGTCATTCTGGTTCGCAATCCTGCTTTATAGTTTTGTCGGCGCAGTTTCGATCGTCCTTATGGCTGTTGCACGTCTGGTCCTAGGCGAAGCATGGGCACGGAACTTGCTGAAACGGCAAGTTATGCAGGGAGCTGGAGCTTCAAGTTCATCTGGCGGTGGTTCGGCATCAGAACCGCTTACGACAATGGCTCAGGGTGTCGAAAGAGCGATGAAGATCCTAGCGGTCGACGATGACGCCTTTATTCTGGAGTTGATCCCCAAGATTGCAGCAAAGGTCGGCTGCCCGGATATCACGACAGCAAGTTCTGGCACAGATGCGCTCGCATTGCTGGAAGAATCCTCCGTACCCTTTGACTGTCTGCTGCTGGACATCAATATGCCCGGCATGGACGGAATCGAGCTTTGTGCGCGCATTCGCAACATGTCGGCTTATCGAGACACACCGATCATCGTGTTGACCGCGATGACTGACATGGATCATCTGGACCGCGCCTTCCTGGCTGGTGCGTCGGACTATACCACCAAACCCTTCGATATCATCGAGTTTGGGGATCGCCTGCAGATTGCACAGGCACGAACTATGGCCAAGCACGCGGGCGTGCAAGTAACGGATGTCGTCGGCGCAGGTGGACTGGATCACGACAGTGGCGAGGATTGGGGTGCAACAAGGATTGTATCCCTCGCAGGCATAACTGCCTTGATCGAATGCGCGGCACTTCAGAACTACCTGATGCGGCTGACAGGCTCGGCCCTCACGGGTGCGTATGTCATGGCCGTCATGGTTGAGCAGAACGACGAGGCGGCGGACCAGATGTCTTCTGTCGCGCTGTCGCAGATATTGATGCAGGTTGCTGTGGCCATCGACGAAGTGTTCAGCACTGCAAGGTATGTGATGGCTTATGCGGGAGAGGGGCAGTTTGTTCTCGTCTCAAATGCGGCGCGCCTGCCGCTTGTCAGTGCCTGTCCGCCATCAGCGCCCTTGGAACAGTTTAGCATGATTGCTTAGCGGAGGATT
>CAYLYV010000316.1:0-2240 GCA_964387655.1 uncultured Cypionkella sp.
CAGGATGGCGCTGGTTCGTTTGAGGCCACTGGCCTGTTCTTCGATGAATTGCTCCAGCCCGTCGAACAGCTTGGGAAAGGCGGCGATGTCGCTATGGTTCTGCTTGTTCATGGGTTCTCCTTGATCAGCCGGTCTTTGGCTTGGCCAACCCCGCAACTATCGCCAGCCAATATTGCAGGGGCATGACGGATTTTTTGTATCTCGGTTGCGGGCAGATGAATGCCACGGTCAACCGGGAAAAACGGCCGAAAATGAAATCAGGCTAGAACTTCCGAACCAGCAAATGTCGTCCATCGATGGCGCTGTTGCGCACTTCGCTGAAGCCCAGGTCACGAAAGCGCCGGGTTTTGGCGGCTGAAACGAGAATTCGCCCGGACTTGAAGTTTTCCTCCAGCCATTCGATGCGCGCCTTGATCAGGGCGCGGCCGATGCCCTTGCCGCGGCGTTCCGGGGTGACTGCCGAGAGGTAGAGGATGTGGGTGCTGGAGGCCCAGTCGGCAGCCTTGACGCCGCCAACGGCGATGATTTCCCCGGCATCCATGGCGACGAAGAAGCGCCGGTAAAAGGCACTGTCGTCGCCGCGCAGTTCCTTGGCAATGCGCTCGGCGCTGTAGCGTTCGGGGTCGGCAAAGGCGTTGAAGATCAGCGTCACGCTCGCGTCGAGGAGGGCCGGACTGCTGGTGTCCAGCGTGTCGATGCGAATTTTCCCCATCGCTCGGTTCAGGGGGCGAAGGGTTGAACCTGGCGCAAAAGCAGACCGAACTCGGCGGCGCGGCGGGCGGTTTCGCGATTGATTTCGGATTGTTTCTGGCCGAAGGCATCGCGTTCCTGCCGACTGCTTGTGGCCGCCTCGATGCTGCGCAGGCAGCGCCAGCGATAGCCTTGGCGGGTCGGGAAAAGGCGCATCTGGCTCTTGTCGTGATGGACGCGGCAGCAGTAGCAAAAAACGGTTTCAGTCATGACAGCCTCCGTGTGTTGCAGATGTGGGGCAGCATGGATCGCCCATGTTTCGGGAAGATGACGGAATTTCGTTGGCGCCATATTTGCTGTGTCACAGCTTTGCAACACAGCCTTCCTACACTGGCCGCCGGGTTTCCATGGAAAAAAATAATGATCGTCCTGATCGATGATGAAGCTGCGGAGTTGCGGCGGATCATGGCCGAGGGACTTCTTTACCCGGTCTTTCAGCCGATCCTTGATTTTCGGGTACGGGCCATTCTCGGCTACGAATCGCTGATTCGCGGGCCGGAGAACAGCTGCCTGCATTTTCCCGCTCAACTGTTTGCGGCGGCGGCGCGCAACGAACTGACACTTGATCTCGAGCACGCCTGCCGCGAAGCCAGCTTGCGCGCCTTTGCCGCGCAGCGCCTGCCCGGGCGGTTATTTCTCAACGTTACGCCGGGCTGCCTGCTCGATGAACGCCTGATGAACGGTCACACCCGCGAGCTGCTCAACGAACTGGGCATCACGCCGAATCGTATCGTCATCGAGCTCACCGAGAACCAGAAAATCACCGATATGCCGGGCATTCTCGAGGCCTTGCAACACTATCGCGGGCGTGGCTTCCAGTTCGCCATCGACGATCTGGGCGAGGGCTTCGCCAACCTGCGCATGTGGTCGGAATTGCGTCCCGAGTTCGTGAAGATCGACAAGCATTTCATCAACGGCATCGCCAACGACCGGATCAAGTTTCATTTCGTGCGTGCCATGCAGGACCTGGCGGAAATCTGCAATGCTTTGCTGGTCGCCGAAGGCATTGAGCGCAGCGAGGATTTCATCTGCCTGCGCGACATGGGGATCGCCTGCGGGCAGGGCTATCTGATCGCCCGGCCGGAGAGTCATCCGATGCGCCTGCTCACCGATCCGATCCTGATGGCCCTCGACAAGCAATCGCTGTCGCTGACGCCGATGACCGGCGGTCCGGGCAAGCTGCCGACAGCGCGCAATCTGGCCAGGCTGATCGAACCGGTGCCGATGAACGCCAGCAACGTAAACGTCATCGCCCGTTTTGAAGCCGATCCGGATCTCGATGTCCTGCCCGTTGTCCAGGGCACCCAGCCGGTCGGCATGATCAACCGGCACAGCATGATCGACCGCTTTGCCCGACCTTTTCGCAAGGAGCTGTTCGGGCGCAAGAGTTGCGATTTGTTCATGGATCATGCGCCGCTCGTCGTCGACCAGTTTGCCACCATCCAGGAGCTGGCGATGATGCCCACGCTGCCCCCCAAACACTATCCGTT
>CAYLYV010000317.1:0-2231 GCA_964387655.1 uncultured Cypionkella sp.
TTTGGTGTGCTCCGGATGACAAGGGTTTACGACCACGACGGAGCTGCCGTGAAGGCCGGGTTCAGAACCAAACCACCGGAAACAGAACAGGAACCAAGCCTTCAGGCAACCTATCCGATTGGCCCATCCAGCACAATCGACCCGGCCCGGTTGGGCCCAACTTATCCCGGCTGCCCTGCGGCCTAACGGCCTGTTGTCTTACCGATTCGCTACCCCTATCTAGGTAGTCGATCGGGCCGCCACAACGCGGGCCCCGTTTACCTTTTGGCCGGGATGGGAACCGAAGAAAATGACCACTTTCGACAAGCGCGAGGAAGGTTTTGAGAAGAAATTTGCCCTCGACGCGGAGCAGAAGTTCAAGGCTGAGGCGCGCCGCAACCGGCTGCTCGGCATTTGGGCAGCAGAGAAGCTCGGCCTGACCGGCGACGCCGCCACGGCTTACTCCAAGGAAGTAGTCGCGGCCGATTTCGAAGAGGCCGGCGATCAGGACGTCCAGAACAAGGTGCTGAAGGATTTCGCCGCGAAGGGCATCACCATGCCTGCACCGGAGCTGCGCGCCAAGATGGATGAACTGATGGCGGCAGCGGTCGCGCAGGTCAAGGACGGGACCTGACTCTTCGAGCAGGCTTTCAGATCACGTCTATTTCAGCGTGATCTGAAAGTTCATCGAACCGGTGGCGGTAAAGCCTTCAGGCTGCTGCTGGCCATATTGCTGCCGGCTCATGTTGATCGATACCATCTCGATCCGGCATTCCTTCGCAAGGAGCTCGCGGAGGATATCGCATTCACGCGAAGCGATGTCGTAGATCGTGCGGCGAGCGCGGTCCCGCAGCTTCGCGGCCTCTTCGCCCTCCCCGGCCGGCCCAGCGACGAAATAGCTGATCGTGTTTTGAATCCGCACCCAGCCTTCCTGCCGTGACCCACTTTCAAGACCGACCCTCGGCATCTGCGCCTGCGCGGGCGCAGCGAGAAGCAAAAAGGCCGAGCATGCTGAAACAAGGCTGGCTGGAACAAGGCGTCGGCGAAGCGTCATGGCGAACCTCAGCGGTTGAAGCGACTGGGTTAGCCAATAACTACCTCAGGTAGCGATTCCGGAAAACGTCTCGGTGAAAAGCCGCCTTGCAGCTTCATCAGGCGTTAACCGGAACGCGGCCTGCCGGGCGCCATTCGCGCCCCTCACCCCTCCTTGAATCCATACTCCGGCACGTTGCCGCTGGCGCCGTAATATTTGTACGGCAGGAACTTGCCCGACATTGTGATCTTGACCCGGTCGCCCTTGGGATTGGCGACGCGCTCGAGCGCCATGTCGAAATCGATCGCCGACATGATGCCGTCGCCGAACTCCTCCTCGATCAGCGCCTTCCAGGCCGGGCCGTTGACCATCACCATTTCATAGAAGCGGTAGATCAGGGGATCGGTCGGCGGCATCGGCGTGCCGGTGCCGCGCATCGGCACCTCGTTGAGCATGGCGACTTCGGATTTCGACAGCCCGAACAGCTCGCCCGCATTGGCGGCCTGTGGCTTGGTCAGCTTCATCTGGCCCATGACGGCGCCGACGATCAGCACCTCCGAATAGCCGCCGATCTTTTCGCAGATATGTTTCCAGCTCCAGCCCTTCTCGCGCTTGATGTCGAGCAGCTTCTCGGTGAGGTCTTCGCGTTTCATGGATGGTCTCTCCTTTTCAATCTCATCAGGCCCGGCCAAAAGCGCGAAGCGCGTCTTCACTCAAATGTGCCGGGCATCCACGCCTGTTCGCGCTCAGGAAGACGTCGATGGCCGAGACAAGCTCGGCCACGACGTCTGAATTGATTCGTCCGCCCCCGAGGCAATGACCAGTTCCGGCTTGCCCGGCCGCACGACAGGCACGTTGCGCGGATCGTGACCCGGCGTCGTCGCGGCAAACGTCTTGCTGCGGCTGACCAGGAAATCGACGATGTGATTGCGCAGCCCGTAGTACAGCGGGTGGCGGTGCAGATCGATGCGGCCGCGATCCTTCGGCAGCGGGTTCTCGACGATCTCGGCCAGCACCGCGCCGGGGCCATTGGTCATCAGGATGATCTTGTCGGCGAGATAGATCGCCTCATCCACATCATGGGAGATCATGAAGGCGGTCTGGCCCGTCTCCAGGCAGATGCGCCGCACCTCGTCCTGCAGCGTGCCGCGCGTCAGCGCATCCAGCGCCGAGAACGGCTCGTCCATCAGCATGATCTTCGGCGTGATCGAGAGTGCAC
>CAYLYV010000318.1:0-2168 GCA_964387655.1 uncultured Cypionkella sp.
AATTCCTTCGACCAGCTGTAATACAGGCTTTGGGCGATCCCTTCCTTGCGGCACAGCTCGGCAATGCTGTCCTCGCCACGAAGGCCCGACAGCACGATCCGAATCTTCTCCTCGGACGAATGCAACTTGCGCGTCGCACGCCGGATATCCTTCACGACCTGCTCGGCAGGGGCTTTCGTCGTCACGGGTTTCGTCATCATCTTCAACTCCAACTGGGGCAAAGATGAGCCGCAAACCCTCCGCTACGCAATCATGCTAAACTGTTCCATGGACGCTGATGGCGGACAATGTGGGCTTTTTCCGGCGATGGCTTTTGGGCAAAGGAAAAGGCGGTGCCTTGCGGCACCGCCTGTCCTGTCATTGGGTCAGGGATCAGTTGTTGGCGTTTTCGCCATCCTGCTCGCCGTCACTGCCATTTTCGCCGCCGTTCTCATGCTCGGCGTCGCCGTTCTGTTCGTCACCTTGCTGATCATTTTCGGCCAGCGTGATGTTCATCACCTTACCGTCGGCCGGGTTGATGGCGACGGCTTTCTCGGTGCCGTTGGCAAGCACCACATCGGCCATGATTAGATCAGGCGCACCATTTTCCCCGCTTTGGTATTCGATGCTGGATACTTTGCCGCCCGCCGCCGCTTCGGCAGCGGCAATAGCCTGCGCCATGCTGGTGGGCGAGGCCAGGAACGCTTGCGCTTCGGCCATCGGATCTTCGGTGCCGCCGCTTTCAATGACTCGGGTCTTGGCGAAGGCCGAAGTGCCTGAGATCAGGGAAAGCGCCAGAAGTGTTGCGGTGATCGTCAAAGAATTCGTCGTTTTCATGTGTCTCTCCAGTCAATCATGACCGCTGGTTGCGGCCCGATGAACGGAACATGGGGACGCCGCCTTACAGACAGTTGTCGGCCACCTTACAACCTCAGGCACTGCGGGAGGCGGGCAGATTCCCGCCGCTCCTCAGAAGCAGGACCAAGGCTGCTGCACTGAATGCAGCCCCCGTCAGGAACGTTGCGGGGGCACCAAGACCGTCCCACAGCAAACCCGCCACAAGACTTGCGATCAAAAGCGCAAACCCGCTGACAAGATTGAAAAACCCGTAAGCCGTGCCGCGAAGGTCTGCCGGGGCAGTATCTGCGACCATGACGGCCAAAAGGCCCTGCGTCATGCCCATGTGAACGCCCCAGACCGCAACCCCAGCAAGAACCACGGCCCAATGGGCGGAGCCGGCGAGAATGAGGTCGGCCACGATCAGCAAGACCAGCCCTGCGATCAACAGGGATTTGTGGCTCACCCGATCGGAAAGGCGGCCGAGCGGATATGCCGATAGCGCGTAGACAAGGTTCATCGCGACCATGACCAATGGCACGGTGGCCAACGGGATGCCGCTTTGCTGGGCCCGCAGAACCAGAAACGCTTCGCTGAAACGTGCCAGCGTAAAGATGGCCCCTATGCCAACCACCTGCCAATATACAGCGGGCAGGCGGGCAAGATTATCACGGCGGATTGGATTTTGCCGGATTGCGCCGGGCTTTGGTGGCGGCTCCTTCACTCCAAAGGCTAGCAGTGCAACCGCCATGGCACCTGGAATGACTGCCACCCAGAACACCGCCTGAAAGTTGTTGGACCACAGTAGCATCAACCCCACCGCGATCAGCGGCCCGGCGAAGGCGCCCACGGTATCCAACGATTGACGCAGCCCAAACGCGGCACCGCGGAGCTCGGGCGGAGCGATATCGGCGACGAGGGCATCGCGCGGTGCGCCGCGAATGCCCTTGCCCACGCGGTCCAAGAGCCGTGCGGTCAACACGACACCCACACTTGGGGCAAGGGCGAAGAGCGGCTTGGTGACCGCCCCAAGACCGTAGCCGATCAGCGCCAAGCCCTTGCGCCGCCCGAACCAATCACTCAGCACGCCCGAAAACACCTTGACGATCAGCGCGGTTGCTTCGGCCAGCCCCTCGATCAGCCCGATCATCAGGGCACTGGCCCCCAATGAGGTGATCATGAAAAGCGGCAGCAGGCTATGGATCATCTCGGACGAGACATCCATCAGGAGACTGACGAAGCCCAGAATCCAGATGCCGGTCGGAATCTGGCTGCGGTTGACTTGGGGCATAACGGCATCTCCGGGTTGGGGCGAGTGGGATTGACGGGCGGACAAAGGAACTTTGCATCGA
>CAYLYV010000319.1:0-2129 GCA_964387655.1 uncultured Cypionkella sp.
TCGGGTGTGAGCCGCGTGCATCACCGCGAATTCCTCCAGCGACAAAGTACCGTTGGCGTCGGTGTCGTAGGTCTTGAGTTCAGCCTGAATCCCGGCTGTCATTTCCTCGGGGCTGAGCGTGCCGTCTTTGTTGGTGTCGAACGTGGCCATGGCATAGCTCTGGCCGCCGGCCATCATTCCCATGGCGCCACCCATCATGCCGCCATGCTGGCCCATCATGCCCATGCCTCCGTCCATCATGCCATCATGCTGCATCTGACCCTGCTGGGCGACGACTGGCACGGCGACAGCGGCTACGCCAAGGGCGGCAACGGTAGCGAGGGCGAATTTTGTCGAACGTTTCATTCTGTCTCTCCTGGATCAGATTGCGATGGGTCCAATCTGGGAGCGAGGTGTCCCACAGGTTTGTCAGGGCGACGCCTGTTTTGTATCAAACTGTCGCAAGCCGAGGTCCTGAGAGAGGTTTGCGACAATCTTCTGTCCGCAGCACCACCGCGTTCAGCTATGGTCGACATCAGGAGACAAGATGATGACCCAGCCGCCGCATATTCTGATCGTCGATGACCACCGTGATATCCGCGATGCCCTGGTGAAATATCTGGAAAAGAACGGCATGCGCGCGACTTCTGCCGCCAATGCCGTCGCAATGGATGCGGCGATGAAGGTGGGTCAATTCGATCTGATCGTGCTGGATGTGATGATGCCGGGCGAAGATGGCCTCTCGGTCTGCCGACGTTTGCGTGCGCAGGGGGCCATTCCGATCTTGATGCTGACAGCCCTGGGTGATGAAACTGACCGTATCGTGGGGTTGGAGGTCGGGGCGGACGACTATCTGCCCAAACCCTTCAATCCGCGAGAGTTGCTGGCCCGGATCAAGGCGATCCTGCGCCGATCCGACCGGGGGGGCGTCGTTGGTGGCAGCCTTGCCGGGCACAGATTGGCCTTCGACCGATGGGTGCTTGATACCGACCGCCGGACCCTGACCGACGACGATGGCAGCGAGGTCGCACTGACAACTGCAGAATTCCGTCTGCTGACCGTGTTTCTGGAACGGCCGCGCTTCGTGCTCAGCCGCGAACAACTTCTCGATCTTACATCGGGTCGCGCCGCACAGGTGTTTGACCGTACCATCGACAACCAGATTAGCCGCTTACGCCGCAAGATCGAGGCCGATCCGGCCAAGCCTGTGCTGATCGCAACTGTCTGGGGTGGTGGCTACAGCCTTGCCGCAGACGTGAGTGCAATGCCGTGAGCGCGCGCTTCTCGATGTTGCGCAAGCTCTTCCCGCAATCTCTTGGCGGGCAGTTGCTGATCATGTTGCTTTTGGCGTTGGCCATCACACAGGGGCTTGGCCTGTTGCTGCTGACAGACGAGCGGAACCGGGCGGTTCGTGCAGCCCTCGGACTAGAAGCGGCAGGGCGCGCCGCGAATGTTGTCTTGCTTCTGGATGGCGCCCCCACTGATCTGCGCACGTCGATACTCCGCGCGGCAAATTCTCCGCTCGTCCGTTTTGAAGTCGGGCCCGAGCCCGCAGCGTCCCACGACAGCGCCGAGGCGGACATGGTTCTGCGCCAGATCCGCCAGATCCTTGGCGAGCCGGAACGGGAAGTGCGCGCCGATGTTCATGCGCTGTCCCTCGCGTCCATGCCATTGCCAGAGGGAGTACCTGCGTCCATGCGCCCGATGCATGAGGCGATGATGGCGGGGCGGACCGACCCCATTGAGCTGACGCTGTCGATCCGTCTTGCGGCGGGCGATTGGCTGAACGTGCGCACGATGTTTTACCGCCCTGCCCTGCAATTGACTCCGCAGGCCCTGCTGCCGGTGGTGCTAATGGCGGTGGCGGTAGCTTTGGTGGCCTGGTGGACCGCGCGGCGCGTCGTCGGCCCGATGCGTGCTCTTGCTGTTGGCGCCGACCGCTTGGGCCGTGGGCTTGATGCCGATCCGCTGCCGACGACGGGGCCATCCGAGGTGCGCGAGACCACGCAGGCCTTCAACCGGATGAAGGCCCGACTGACCCGCTTCGTGAACGAGCGCACGCACATGCTCGCCGCCCTGAGTCATGATTTGCGATCGCCGCTTACAGCAATGCGGCTCAGGATCGAAATGCTGGACGAAACCGAGGATAG
>CAYLYV010000320.1:0-2054 GCA_964387655.1 uncultured Cypionkella sp.
GAAAGTATGGAGCATTCAATTCACAAATGACAAGCCCGATAAACGAGGGTAGGATGTGCCGTCGCGTTGCAGGTTCGCCCATCGTATCAACTCCGCCGCCGCAGTTACTGTCGGTCGGAAAAGTGGAGCCAGGAAGTGAGACTCAGAAGTTGAGAAAAGGCCTAGAAACATTGACCGTCTTGAAGGTGCCGAGAGAGGTCGCGGGGACCCGCGAGTCTCGTACGACGCGCCGACGAGCGCGGCTTCTGTCCGCGCTCTGCATAGTCGGTTTCGTGAACTCCGCAGCCTTCGCACAACCTGAGGTGATTCGCTGCCTCGCGCCAGAAGTGCCTATCACGGACCTGCCCGAAGCGGTCCTCTCCGAGTACCGCGCGGAAATCGCCGCTGAGTTCGAGGCCTACTTTGCGGCCGTCAGCACCCACATCGCCTGTCTCGACACAGAGCGCAGTCGCGCTTTATCGGAAGCCCGCGTGGCCACCGAGGCCTATTCCGCCTTCCTCAACATCCCCCCAGCCCAGAAGGACCTCCCGTGAAACCTTTCTTCCCTGCCCTGCTCCTTGGTCTTGGCCTCTCAACCGCAACCATCACGCCTGCTGCAGCCTATCCGGTCGACTGTGCGATCCTCTTGTGTCTCGCCGGGGGCTGGCCCGCGTCCGCCGAATGCGCCCATGCCCGCGCAGTTTTCATCCGCCGCATCACGCCTTGGCCGATCGAGCCGCCGCTGCAGATCTGGAACTGTCCTATGCGGGTGAGTTCTCGGGGTGAGGCGCGGCCGATTGAGCGCCTCTACGATATCGCATTCCGGGCGGATTTGGCTCCGCCAGGTTTGTCGCTCCCTGGCGTCTCGGTTGCGCCGATCCTTGTCGACGCTCCAGCTGATGTCGACATTTCTGGTGCCGCTTTCGACTTCGTCCGCTCGATCCGGGTGTTTGAGATCACCTATCAACAGCGCCGCAGTTCGGATGGCGACTGCAATAGCTTGGGCTCGGTTTACCTGGGTAGTTACGGTGAACAGGGCGACTACAGCCGCAGGCGCAGCAGCATTTCTGCAGTGCCGACAGCCTCAGATTTTGGCATCCCAGCCAATTGTAGTAGCTATTGGCATCGCTCGGTCTTTGTCGAATGGCGTGACTATAAGGGCAATTATGGCCATGAGGAGGTGCACTACTGAAAAAATACAAATTGGGGCATCAGAGGTTTTGGAGCACTTTCAGTAGAAACTCCTCTCTACCAGATGGGAATACTTCTTTGGCAGAAAATGGCGCACGAACTTATTTGATTTGCGCCGCACATGCAGTGCTTTGTGGAAGTGAGACCCCAAACCTTTACGCCGTAAGGTTACTCCAGTTCCACCAACAGATCCTTGGCGTCGATCTGGAAACCTGCGTGAACATAAAGCGCCTTCACCACTGCCTCACGATCCGCATGAATGCCGGTTTCCATCTTCATCGCCTCAATCGTCAGCAACAGATCGCCCGCCTTCACCTTTTGCCCCGCCGTCACCACCACGGATGCAATCGCCCCCGGCATCGGCGCGCCGATGTGGTTGGGGTTGCCCTCGGCCGCTTTTGGTTTGGCGGCGGTTTTCGCCTTGATCGCGCGGTTCGGCACCCGGATGACACGGGGCTGGCCGTTCAATTCAAAGAACACCTTCACCTCGCCGTCATCGGTGGTTTCGCCCACGGCTTGCAGGCGGATTTCCAGCGTTTTGCCTGCGGCGATTTCGGCGGTGATCTCATCGCCGGGCTGCATGCCGTAAAAGAACGTCCGCGTCGGCAGGGTGCGCACCGGGCCATAAAGCCGGTGGCGGCCCATATAATCCAGGAAGACCTTGGGATACATCAGGTAACCGTTCAGGTCTTCATCATCCACGGCAAGGCCGTTCAACTCGGCCGAAACCTTGGCGCGCGCCGCCTCAAGGTCGACCATGGCCACATCTGCGCCGGGGCGTGTGGTCAAGGCGGTTTCGCCTTTCAGCGCTTTTTGCTGAATGGCCTTGGGCCAGCCGCCATGGGGTTGGCCAAGGTTGCCCTTCAGCATGTCCACGACAGACT
>CAYLYV010000321.1:0-2044 GCA_964387655.1 uncultured Cypionkella sp.
TCTCGCCGCAACCGTCTTGTTCTGGCTTTGACGATCAATGAGTCTGGACCCTAACGGTGTCGCCACCACTGGCTTTTGTGTGAAATCCCCTCCATATTCTCGACCCTGTGGGAAAGTGTTAATAAAATCTTACCAATCCCCCTCTAACACCTTGATTTTGCTTGAACGCAACCTCTGTCCACGCGTGGACATGCCCCAAGCCGTGACGCCGCGTTTTCGATGACAAACCCGCAAATCCAAGCCATCCTCCGCCCAACCCGGAGGACTATGATGCCCTATCCCCACCTGCTCGCCCCGCTTGATCTGGGCCACATCACCCTGAAAAACCGGGTGCTGATGGGCTCGATGCACACCGGGCTGGAGGAGACCGGCGACTGGAACCGCGTCGCCGAATTCTACGCCACCCGCGCCCGTGGCGGAGTCGGATTGATGGTGACCGGCGGCATGGCCCCCAACCGCGAAGGCGGCGTGTTTCCGGGGGCGGCGGGCCTGTTCACCGACGTTGATATTCAAAACCACCGCATCGTCACGGATCGGGTTCACGCGGCGGGCGGGCTGATCGCCATGCAAATCCTGCACGCGGGCCGCTACGCCTATTCAAAAGACTGCGTCTCCGCCTCGGCAATGAAATCCCCGATCTCCCCCTTCCCGCCGCGTGAACTGGATGAGGCGGGTATCGAGAAACAAATCGCCGACATCGTGACCGCCGCCACCCGCGCCCACGAGGCAGGCTATGACGGGGTCGAGATAATGGGCTCGGAGGGGTACTTTCTGAACCAGTTCCTCGTCACCCATACCAACCATCGCACCGACCGCTGGGGGGGCAGTTTTGAGAACCGGATGCGCCTGCCCGTCGAAGTGGTGCGCCGGGTGCGCGCGGCGGTGGGGGCGGCTTTCATCCTGATCTACCGCATCAGTCTGATTGACCTGATCCCCAACGGCTCAACGTGGGAGGAGGTCGTCATCCTTGCCCGCGCGATTGAAGCCGCTGGGGCGAGCATCCTGAACACCGGCATCGGCTGGCACGAGGCCCGGGTGCCCACCATCGCCACTTCGGTCCCCCGCGCCGCTTTTGCCCATCTGACCGCCCGGCTGCGGCCGGAAGTGACGATCCCGGTGATCACCTCAAACCGGATCAACGTGCCTGAGGTGGCCGAGGCTTTGCTGGCCGAGGGGGCTGCCGACATGGTCTCGATGGCGCGGCCGTTCCTGGCCGACCCGGATTTCGTCGTCAAAGCCGCAGCGGGGCGGGCGGACCGGATCGCACCCTGCATCGCCTGCAATCAGGCCTGCTTGGATCACACCTTTTCCGGCAAGCTGACCTCTTGCCTCGTCAACCCCCGCGCCTGTCATGAAACCGTGCTGTCCTTTGATCCCGCCGAGGTTTCCAAATGTGTCGCCGTGGTGGGGGCGGGGCCTGCGGGCCTGATGACGGCGCTGGTGGCGGCGCAGCGGGGGCATCGGGTGACTTTGTTTGACCGGGCTGATCGGCTGGGCGGCCAGTTGAATCTCGCGCGGTTGGTGCCGGGGAAAGAGGAATTCAACGGGCTGGTGGACTGGTTCGCGGCCTCGGTTGCGGCTTCGGAGATTGAGGTGCGGTTGGAGCAGGCCGCCGGGGTGGATGATCTGCGCGGCTTTGATGAGGTGGTGGTGGCGACCGGGGTCAGCCCGCGCGATCCGGGGATTGCGGGGCAGGAGCGCGGGTTGAGCTATATTGAGGTGCTGCGGGGAGCTCCGGTTGGCAACAAGGTTGCGGTGATCGGGGCGGGGGGGATTGGCTTTGGTGTGGCGGAGGTTCTGGTTGCAGGGGGGCATTGGGGGACGGAACAGGCCGCGGACAGGCGGCGGGCAGAAGGCCAGGAAGCGTGGGTTCTGCCCCCTGCTTTACTGCACGAGCGGGGAGGATGGGAACGGCAAGCTGCGAAAAGGGATCAGGTCACGGGGGTGAGGTTCGAGCGCCGGACCTAGCCTGAGAATTTCCCGCCGATCTCGTAGCCCAGCCGCCAGACCACCCGATAAATGCGCTCCTTGGGGCGGAGATCGT
>CAYLYV010000322.1:0-2037 GCA_964387655.1 uncultured Cypionkella sp.
CTCGAAATGGCCTGTTCCGCGGCTTTAAGGGGGCGTTCGCCGCCGGTGCCATTGCCAACCGCCATCAGCGCGGCTCCGCCCTCGGACATGATCGTGCGCACGTCGGCGAAATCGAGGTTGATAGGGCCGGGGATCGTGATGAGTTCCGAAATGCCCTGGATACCCTGGCGCAGCACGTCATCGGCTGTCTTGAGGGAATCCTGCAGGCTGGCTTTGCGATCCACGATCTGCAGCAGGCGGTCGTTGGGGATGACGATGAGGGTGTCCGCGTGTTCCTTGAGGCGGGCGATGCCCTGTTCCGCGGCTTGCAGTCGTTTGGAGCCTTCAAAGGTGAAGGGGCGGGTGACCACGCCAATGGTCAACGCGTTAATCTCCTTGGCGATCTGGGCAACCACGGCAGCAGCGCCGGTGCCAGTTCCGCCGCCCATGCCGGCCGTAACAAAGACCATGTCGCTGCCTTTGAGGGTCTCATAGAGTTCCTCGGAGGATTCTTCAGCGGATTTGCGTCCCTGGTCGGGGTTGCCGCCCGCGCCGAGGCCGCCGGTGGTTTTATCCCCGATGCGTACCTTGGTCTGGGCTTTGGACATGACCAGCGCCTGGGCATCCGTATTGACTGCAACGAACTCGATGCCCTGAACGCCTTCGTCGATCATGCGGTTGACGGCGTTACACCCGCCGCCGCCCACGCCGACGACCTTGATGCGGGCGAACGCTTCGGGTTGGGGCCTGTACTCACTCTCTGAACGGGAGCGGTTGGCAGGTGTGGTGGGTAGTGATCTGTTGTTGGTCTCCATCGTATTTTCCTCCATTTTGCTTACTTTCTATAATGTGTCCAGACGTTGGCGCGCCTGGTGACTTACGGCAACAAACGTTTTAACCAGCCTTTGACTTCATTCCAATTGGTGGTCGGGATGACCCTCTTCTTGGTTTTCGTGCGGCTGGGAGCACTCATGGTTTCGTTCATTAATTCTGCCCATTTTAACAGACCTACGCTGGTTGCATAGGAGGGCGACTGAAGTTGGTCCACCAACCCGGTGAGGTTCTCGGGTCGGGCAACGCGGACGGGCATACCCAACACGCGCGAGGCGAGGGGGCGGATGCCGGCCAACAGGCTCGAACCACCGGTCAGCACCATGCCGGCGGGCAGCAGCCCGTCGTAACCAGACCTCCGGATTTCCTGGTGCAAGAGCGAGAACATTTCGTCCACGCGGGCTTCGATGATGTGCGCCAGGTCGCGGCGGCTCACCTGGATGGGTTGTTCCTCGCCAAAGGCGCGCAGGGTGAAGAATTCCTCTTCGCCCACTTCGCTGCGGATGGCGTGTCCGTATTGTTTCTTGACCTGTTCGGCCTGTTCGGGGCTCACGCGCAAGCCCACGGCAATATCCTGGGTGATGTGGGCGCCGCCGATGGGCAGCACCATGGTATGCCAGACGTCCCCGTTGATGTAGAGGGCCAGGTCGCTGGTGCCGCCGCCAATGTCGCAAACGCAGACGCCCAGGTCGCGTTCGGTGCGGTTAAGCACCACTTCCGCGGAGGCGAGGGGGTTGAGCACGAACTGCGAGACTTGCACCCCGGCGGCCTGTACGCACTGGCGCAGGTTTTCGACCGTGGAGGAGGCGGCGGTGATAATGTGGGCTTCCACTTCCAGGCGGTAGCCCGAGAAGCCGATGGGGGTCTGAATGCCTTCCTGACCGTCCACAGTGAAGCCGCGTTGAATCACATGGATGATCTCACGGTTGTGGGGGATGGCCACGGCCTGGGCGGCGTCAAGCGCGCGCCAGATGTCGTCCTGGTCGATGACCCCGCCGGAGATGCCCGCCACGCCGCGAGAATTGACCGCGGAGACGTGCGAACCGGCCAGGCTGACCAGGGCGGAGGTGATCTCGAGCCCGGAGGTGCGTTCGGCCTTTTCGATCGAACGGGCAATGGCGGTGGAGGCGGCGGCAATATCGACCACAGAACCACCCTTAATACCCTGGGATGGTTCAATGCCTACGCCGAGGATGCGCATGTCGTGCTCGCCTTCGAGGCGGGCAA
>CAYLYV010000323.1:0-1983 GCA_964387655.1 uncultured Cypionkella sp.
CCTGCGGCGCCTGAGCCAACCGAGCTTGATGTGGCAACCATGTCTCTCTCCCTTGTGGTGGGTTTTAACCCTTTGGTGTCAATGCGCTTTGATTGGCGCGGGTGCGGTGGACGGGGTGAACTTGTCGTAGAAGGTGCGCTCGGGGTCGAAATCGAGCATGAACAGAACCGGGCTGAGCGCGTCGATCATCGGCGGTGGGCCGCAGGCATAGGCATCGCCATCTTCGATACCCAATCGCTTGAGTTCAGTGCCAACCACCTGATGCACAAAGCCCTGCGCGCCGTGCCAATCGGCATCGTCGCTGGCGTGCGACAAAACCGGGGTGAACGTGATTTCCGGGTGGGCGGCGGTGATCGCGGCGATCTGCGGCAGATAGAACAGATCAGTCTGGGTGCGGGCCCCGTAGAAGAAATGCACCGGACGCTTCTCGCCGCTGGCGATGTGGTCATGCAGGATCGACCAGATCGGCGACATGCCGGACCCTGCGGCGACCAGCACTATCGGTCCTTGGCGTCCTTCGCGGCGGAAACAGGTGCCGTAGGGTCCGCGCACGGTGACGGCGGCGCCGACTTCGATACCGCCGGCGTCGAGTTCATTGCTGAACTTTCCGTCGGGGTATTTTTTGATGATGAACCGGAGTTTTTGGGTTTGGTCCGGCGTATTTGCCATGGAGAACGAGCGCGTAATCTCCTCCCCATCTTTGGTTCTGACGGTGATGTCGACATATTGCCCGGCCCAAAATTTGATCGGCGTTTCGATATCAATTTCGATGGCCCGGATGTCATGCGTCAGGTTGGATTTGGCCGTGATCTTCCCCTTGAAGTCTTTGACCGCGATGGATTTCGACAGCAGTTCTTCGTCAAAATTCAACAGCTCGATGGTCAGATCGTCTTGTGCGAGGGAACGGCACAGCAAGATGCCGCCCTGTTCCCGCTCGCCATCCGACAAAGCGAAGGTGGAGTATTTCAAAAGCTCGACCTCGCCTTCGGTAAGGTTGCATTTGCAGGCCGAACATTGGCCTTCCTTGCAGCCATGCGGCAGCGAAATGCCCTGGCGGAAGGCGGCATCCAGCACGGTCTCGCCGGTTGCCACTTCGAATTCGACCCCGACTGGTTCCAATCGAACGGTGAAGGTTTCTGACATCTGATGCGGCCTTTTGCAGAGTGCAGGTTTCAATCCCCTGCCCAAAGCGGGCAGCGGCGTGGGGGGTATGGGCCGGAGTTTCCGGCCCATATTCAGGGGGTTAGTTGCAGGGGTTGATGGTGAAACCCTTGGCGTAATCGGCAAGATGCGCCTTGCGGGTTGCCTCATCCATGCCGCGCAGGGCGTTCAGTGGCGAGCCGAGTGTGTGGCCGCGCACATGATCCAGCGTCCACATGTCTTTGTCATCAAAGCGCAGGTGCGGTTGCGGGATCAGGGTTTTGCCGTCGGAGCGCACAAAGTTAAGATCGACAATCGCATCGGCCAGATCGACGCCATCATACAACGTCTCCCATTCGCGCTTGCCAGAGAACCGGCCCATCGCCGGGGTCGGACGGCCTTGGTATTCGTCGGCGAAGGCCTCAACGGCGGTCCAGCGGTCGATTTCATGCGCAAAGGTGTGCAGTTGGCCGTCGATGGTATCCACCACCATATCTTCGCGGATCAGGCAGGGCACCAAGCAAGACCAGCACCGATGCGGATAGACGTAGCCAACTTCCTCGTTGAAAGTGATGACCTTTTGGCCGGGCTTCGACAGCTTGGCATACCATTTCCAGAAATCACCGAATTCAGCATACCAGCCGGGATACTTGTGTTCGAACCATTCGAAGTCTTTCTCGGTCTGCGCCTCGATCCGCCAGAAGTTGACCGGCCAACCCACCGCAAAGAACTGCCCGACCTTGTGGACGTAGTTTTTCTTGGTGATCCGCTCCCATGCCAGGGTCACATCATCATGGTGGATCTTGATGCCGTATTTTTCCATCGGCAGCATGTAGGTGCGAT
>CAYLYV010000324.1:0-1933 GCA_964387655.1 uncultured Cypionkella sp.
GATGGGTTTTGGCGCGCTTTTGTGCTTTGGCTCGGTGCTGTCTTTCACCTTGGGCTCGCGCCTGACCGTCACCGCCTTCCCCGGGCTTTCGCCGATCGGTCGCACCGCGCTGACGATTTCGGGCGCTGCGATTGCGGTATCCACGGTCGCGACTTTCGGCGTAGCCTTTGGCAGCCCGCCGCCCGATTTCAGCGTTTGGGGCTGGAAAGAGACACTGGCGCTGCTGGTCTTCTCGGTCGGATCGCTTGGCATCAGCCAGCTGATGTGGATCATGTCGGTTGAGAAACTCGGCATCGGCCTGTCGGGCCTGCATATCAACGCAGCCCCGTTCTACGTCATGATCATCCTGTTTCTGCTGGGGGGGCGTTGGGATTGGGGCCAGGCCGCCGCCGCAGGCCTCGTCGCCGTGGGCGTGTTGATCGCCCAAGGCATCATTCCACTGGGACGTCGCGCATGAAAACTTTGCACCAATCACCGCTCGATCCTGCTTTCGTGCAAAACCCCTATCCGTTCTACGAGCACGCCCGCGCACAAGGCCCGTTCTTCCACTGGGCCGAATACGGCATGGCCTGCACCGGCAATGCAGCCGCCTGTAGCGCGATTTTCCGCGACCGCCGCTTTGGCCGCGAAGCCCCGGCGGAACTCGCCCCGAAAATCCCCGTCCATCTGAAACCGTTCTACGCCGTCGAAGCCCATTCGATGCTGGAGTTGGAGCCGCCCCGCCACACCCGCCTGCGCGGGCTTGTGCTGCGCGCCTTCACCTCGCGCCGCATCGCCGCCTTGCAGCCCGAGATCGCCACGCTGAGCCATCAACTGATCAACGCCTTCCCCACTGGCCCGTTCGATCTGCTGGCAGAGTTCGGCCAGAAGCTGCCGGTGATCATCATCGCTCGCCTGCTCGGCGTGCCGGAAACCATGTCCGACGACCTGTTGAAATGGTCGAACGCCATGGTCGGCATGTATATGGCCGGACGCGACCGTGCCCGCGAAGACCGCGCGATTGCGGCGACCGAGGCTTTCGTGGCCTTCATGCGGCAATATGTCGAGGCCCGTCGCCAAGCCCCCGGCGATGATCTGATCACTTCACTGATCGCAGCCGAGGAAGCCGGGGAAAAGCTGACCACCGATGAGCTGATCACCACCTGCATCCTCTTGCTGAACGCAGGGCATGAGGCCACCGTCCACACCATCGGCAATGGCGTGAAAACCCTGCTGCAAACCGGGCATACGGTCACGCCAGAGAATGCCGAAACCTGTATCGAGGAAATCCTGCGCTTCGATCCGGCCCTGCATATGTTCACCCGCTGGGCCTATGAGGATATTGAGGTCATGGGCCATACCTTCCACCGCGGTGATCAGGTGGCGCTGCTGCTGGCCGCCGCCAACCGCGACCCCGGTTCTTGGGAAAACCCCGACCAGTTCCAGCCCAATCGCCCAGCCAAACCGCATGTCAGCTTCGGCGCTGGCCTGCATTTCTGCGTCGGCGCCCCCTTGGCGCGGCTGGAGCTGCAAGCCGCCCTGCCGATCCTGTTCCAACGCCTGCCGAAACTGCGGCTGGCCGAGGCACCCGTGTATGGCGATGTCTATCACTTCCACGGGCTGACCAAGCTGATGGTGCAGGCAGATTAGGGGCCAGCCCCTCGCCTTTCGGGCTCACCCCGGAGTATTTAGACCGTTATGAAAGCCCTTTCACATTGGCCCAAATATCCTCAGGGGGTGAGGCCGCAGGCCGAGGGGGCAGAATGCCCCCTGAAATTCGTCACTTGAATTTCGCCTTGGTTACAGCGGCAAAACCGTCGTCGCCTTGATTTCTTCCATGCTCAAAAGCGCGGTCACATTGTAGATCTTCACTTCCGAAATCAGCGCCTGATAAAACGTTTCATAGGCCCGCGCGTTCTTCACCCGCCCCTTCAGGATATAGTCGATATCCCCC
>CAYLYV010000325.1:0-1923 GCA_964387655.1 uncultured Cypionkella sp.
CCCTTCTTCAGATGATCGAGCAGCTGCGCGGTGCCCTCTCCCTTCGCCTCACGCACGGCCTCAAGGATACGCGCCTTGGGAACCCGGTTCAGGTAGGTGTCCGCGGTCGGCTCCCAGCCTGCCGCGACCATGTCGAGATCGACTGCTTGGGCCACGAGGTCGGACTGCGCCATGCGCCGGGTCAACCCGCTGGCCGAGATGCCCGCGCCATAGGGATTCACCTTCTCGTGGAGCGCGTTGATCCCGAAGCTCACGCAATGCGCCAGCAGCGCCAATCGGCTGGCCTGATCGAGAGCCGAGAGATAGTCCCAAAGCACGGTATCGTCACCAAGCGGCAGATCGGCCTCCCAGGCAGCATGACGATCGCCAACAGCTTTGGCCACCGGACTGTCCTTCAGATCAGGTGCCTGAGCCGACATGTAGACAGGCCGCACCGAGACCTCAACGCAACTGCCCGACGCGCCGGAGCTGCGGAAAGTGTCGTTGACCAACTTCATCAACAGAAGCGTCAAGGCGACCTCCGGCGAACGCCCAATCGCCTCCCGCAACGCGAGGGTGCGATGCGCGGTCAACTCCGTGACCAGGCGCTCAGGCAAGGGTTTCGACGCGCCATCATCCTCGTCGTCTGGGAGACCGGTGCTGAACGACTGGCCCCCGGAGGTGATGACGATGGCCGCAGACGGGCCAGCGGGAAGCTGATAAGCCGAGATGCCACCATCCGTCCCCTGCCCTTCCGCGCCCGGCTCAGCGCCGAAGTTGGCCACAGTCTCACCGCTAGACTCATCCTCAGGCCGGACATAGCCCCGATAGACAGCAAGGTTGCCATCCCGATCAAGTGTCACAAAGACGCCCGCGCGAGCAACTTCTGCCGCGTCGAAGATCAGCGGGCGTTTCTCAAAGGCTTCCATCGCACCTTCCAGTTCCCCGAGCCGAGCGTCGATCTCCTCGGGGTATTCGTCCTGACCAGAGTATTCCTCTTCAAGTGCGCGATACTCGCTGAGCAGCTTGGCGTGCTCTGCAGTTTCGTCAGCACTGAGCGGCGACGGATCGCCAATCAGACGCCGCAGTCCGTGGCTGTAGCCGTAGGGCAGGTCGTTGGACAATTCGATCCACTTCCAACCCTCAGCAGCAATTGCCTGCGCCTCGGACTGAAGCTTGTCCGCGACCAACCGGTCAAGCAGGGCAGGGTCCTCCAACCAACCGCCATCGTCGCCTTGGAAGAGGTCGCGCAGGACAACTCCACCCGCGGCCTCATAGGCATCAACACCGACAAACACCACGCGCCGATCGGAGGCACGCACAGAGGTCTCAGTCAACATGCGCCGGATCGAATAAGGCTCCTTGTTCCACGAGCTCTTCACCGCATCCCAGACCTGCACCTGACGCGCGTGATCGGGGTTCACAGTGAAGGCCATGAGCTGTTCCAGCGTCATGTCATCCTCGGCATAGACGTCGAGCAGGGCAGGGGCGACGGACGCAAGTTTCAAGCGCTGCTTCACGATCTGTGGCGTCACGAAGAAGGCCGCAGCGATCGCCTCTTCGCCCTGACCCTTCTCCCTCAAAGCAACAAAGGCGCGGAACTGATCGAGCGGGTGCAAGGCAACGCGCTGCATGTTCTCAGCCAGGGAGTCGTCCTCGGCCAGAATATCTGATGTCACATCGCGCAACACACAAGGCACAGGCGCTGTCTTTGCGAGCCGCTTCTGCTTCACCAGCAACGACAGCGCTTGAAACCGCCGACCGCCTGCAGGGATCTCGAACTGGCCGGTCTCGACGCCATCGGCATCGAACACAGGCCGCACGCTGAGGCCTTGCAACAAGCCACGGCGGGCGATGTCCTCGGCCAACTCTTCAACTGACACCCCGGCCTTGATACGCCGGACGTTGGACTGGCTCAGCACCAGCTTGTCAAAGGGGATGTCC
>CAYLYV010000326.1:0-1905 GCA_964387655.1 uncultured Cypionkella sp.
AAAATGCACTGTTTGTCGGCGATGTGGACGCTCAGGGGTTCTTTGATTTGCTGACGGAAAGGTTGGCTCGGTTTTGATTTGGCGCGGTCCCGAGTTGGGACCGTTTTGGAGCTTAGCAAGATCAAAGGGTTATGAGGGGATGGTAAGGAATCGTTAAGGTTTCGCCGTCGAAGCGTTGGACCGGGGGCCAGCCCCCGGACCCCCGGGATATTTATGCCAATGTGAAATTGTAAGAGGCGGGCTATCGAACACGCGCCAAAAAGCAGCGCCAATCCGGTGGTCTGGCGCTGCCATTCGTGTACGTCTTTGGTCGAGAAACGGTGCGTGAAATCACGCACCCTGCCGTGATCGTTAGCCGAGCGCATAGCCTGCCCCGCGCACGGTGCGCAAAGGGTCTTCGCCGCCGAAGGTGCAGAGTGATTTGCGCAGCCGGCCAATATGAACGTCCACCGTGCGCGTGTCAACGTAGATGTCGCGGCCCCACACCCGGTCGAGCAGGCTTTCGCGCGAGAACACCCGGCCCGGTTTTTCCATGAAGGTCGCGAGCAGGCGGAATTCGGTGGGGCCGAGTTTCAGCACTTTATCGCTGCGGTAGACGCGGTGGGTTTCTGTATCGAGGCGGATGTCGCCCCATTCCAGCAGCAAACCAGCGGTGGCGGGGCGCACGCGGCGCAGTTGCGCGCGCAGGCGGGCCATCAGCTCGACCACGGAATAGGGTTTGATGACGTAATCATCGGCCCCGGTTTCCAACCCGCGCACCTTGTCGACTTCTTCCGAGCGCGCCGACAGCATGATGATCGGAATGCCCCGGGTTTCCGGGCGGGCTTTCAGGCGGCGGCAGACTTCGATGCCAGAAACATGCGGCATCATCCAATCCAAGAGGATCAGATCGGGGGCTTCCTCGTTGATCAGAGAGAGAGCGTCTTCGCCATTGTCGGCGGTGCGGACCTCGAAGCCTTCGGCTTCAAGGTTATAGGACAGCACGGCGCGCTGTGCTGGCTCATCCTCGACCAGCAGCACCGATGGACGGGGTGCCATCAGGCCTCCCCCCCGGCGAGTTCGGCTTTCGGGCGGGCCTCATCGGGCAGCGATCCGGTGGTGAGGTAGATCACCTGCTCGGCGATGGTGGTGGCGTGGTCGCCAACGCGCTCGATGTTTTTGGCGATGAAATGCAGGTGCATACAGGCCGAGATGTTGCGGGTGTCTTCCATCATATGCGTCAGGAATTCGCGGAACAACGCGTTGTACATCTGATCGACTTCTTCATCGCGCAGACGCACTTCGGCGGCGAGGCCGGCATCGCGGGAGACGAAGGCATCGAGCGCGTCTTTCAGCAGCAAACCAACTTGGCGGGCCATGCGGCGGATCGAGCCTGCCGCGCCGGGGATCGGCGTCATCGCGTTCAGCACCAGCGCGCGTTTGGCGAGGTTTTTGGCGTAATCGCCGCAGCGTTCCAGCGAGGAGGCGATTTTCATCACGGTCAGCACGGTGCGCAGATCCGTGGCAATCGGCGCACGCAGGGCAATCAGACGGGCGCATTCGGTGTTGATCAGCTCTTCCAGCTGATCAATCGCAGTGTCGTTGTTGCGCACGAGGTCGGCCAGAGCCTCATCACCGGTGTCAAGCGCTTTGGCGGCATCGGAAAGTGCGGCTTCCACGAGCCCGCCCATTTTCATGATCATGGCTTGGACCGCTTCGAGATCACGGTCGAAAACGGTGGCGATATGGGGATCATTCAACCTGTGTTTATTCCTTAACCGATCCTGCCAGAGATATAGGATTCCGTGCGCGGATCTTTCGGATTGGTAAAGATCTGCCCGGTTTCGCCGAATTCTACGAGGTTGCCGAGTTGGAAGAAGGCGGTGCGCTGCGACACCCGGGCGGCCTGTTGCATGTTGTGGGTGA
>CAYLYV010000327.1:0-1871 GCA_964387655.1 uncultured Cypionkella sp.
CCCGGATCATCTGGGACTTCATCAAGCAAAAGCTGATCCTGCCCTACCTCGACATTGATCTGAAATACTACGATCTTGGTATCGAGGAACGTGATCGCACCAACGACCAGATCACCATTGATAGCGCCCTCGCCATCCAGAAATACGGCGTCGGCGTCAAATGCGCCACGATCACCCCGGATGAACAGCGGGTTGAGGAATTCAATCTCAAGCAAATGTGGAAATCGCCGAACGGCACCATCCGCAACATCCTCGGTGGCGTGATCTTCCGCGAGCCGATCATCTGCAAAAACGTCCCCCGTCTGGTGCCCGGCTGGACCCAGCCCATCGTGGTCGGCCGTCATGCCTTTGGCGATCAGTACAAAGCCACCGATTTCCGCTTCCCCGGTGCGGGCAAACTGACGATGAAATTCGTCGGTGAAGACGGCACGGTGATCGAGAAAGAGGTCTATAATGCGCCGTCCTCGGGCGTCTACATGGGCATGTATAACCTTGACGACTCTATCCACGACTTCGCCCGTTCGTCGTTCAACTATGGTTTGCTCAAAGGCTGGCCGGTGTATCTGTCGACCAAGAACACCATCCTGAAAGCCTATGATGGCCGCTTCAAAGACATCTTCGCCAAGGTCTATGCCGAGGAATTCGAAGACCAGTTCAAAGCCAAAGGCATCCATTACGAACACCGCCTGATCGACGATATGGTGGCGTCCGCCATGAAATGGTCGGGCGGCTATGTCTGGGCCTGCAAAAACTACGACGGCGATGTGCAGTCCGATACCGTGGCACAGGGCTTCGGCTCCTTGGGCCTGATGACTTCGATCCTGATGACGCCCGATGGCAAAACCGTCGAGGCTGAAGCGGCGCATGGCACCGTCACCCGCCACTTCCGCGAGCATCAAAAGGGCAAGGCGACCAGCACGAACTCCATCGCTTCGATCTTCGCCTGGACCGGCGGTCTGAAGCACCGCGCCAAGCTCGACAGCAATGAACAGTTGATGCGCTTTGCCTCCACGCTGGAGAAAGCCACCGTGGATGCGGTCGAAGACGGCTGGATGACCAAAGATCTGGCTTTGCTGGTCGGCCCCGATCAGAAATGGCTGACCACGATGGGCTATCTGGAAAAGGTCGATGAATATCTGAACAAAGCTCTGCAAGGCTAAGCTACAAAGGCCCGGACAATGGTTCCGGGCCTTTTTCTTATGGCGATTATAGGTCAGCATTATTGACACAGATGCCGCAGCTGCATTACAAAGCGCCATGACCGACGCCAACCATCATTCCGTGATCGAAGACGCCCAAGGCATCGCCTTCGGCGTCTGCATGGCTGCGGTGGGCATGCACATCCTGACCTATATGGGCTTCATCGCAGGCCAAACCACCGGGGTCGCGGCGCTGATCAGCTACGCCACCGGCTGGCCATTCTCGGTGGTGTATTTCACCATCTCGCTGCCGTTCCTGTGGTTCGGCTACAAACGCATGGGGCTGGAATTCACCCTGAAAACCTTCCTCTGCGTCGCCTTGCTGTCGCTTGCCATCGCCATCCTGCCGCGCTGGCTGTCGTTCTCGCATATTCAACCCGCCTTCGCCGCCGTCCTCTTTGGCATCCTGTTCGGCATTGCCGCCCTCGCCGTTGTCCGTCACGGCGGCAGCTTTGGCGGCATCTCGATCCTGTGGCTGATCCTGCAAGACCGCACCGGGTTCCAAGCCGGCTACGCGCAACTCATTTTCAACGCCGTGTTGTTCGCTGTCTCATTGCTGTTTCTGGATTGGCATATCTTAGGCTGGTCCTTCCTCGGCGCCGCTGTTTTCAACATTTTCCTCGCAATCAACCACCGCCGCGACCGATACATCGCCGCCTGACAAGGTTCCTC
>CAYLYV010000328.1:0-1848 GCA_964387655.1 uncultured Cypionkella sp.
TTGGGTTTGCGCCGCCAGACGGCCGCGAGCAGAGCCTGCAATGCCAGGTCGGTTGTCATGCGGGGCTGGGCCGACCAGCCGACGACGCGGCGTGAGAACAGATCAATCACGACGGACAGATACAACCAGCCTTCGTGGGTCTTGATGTAGGTGATGTCCGTCACCTGTCACCGACAGGCGATTGTCTGCAATCGCCGACAGGCAGATCGTGTCGGGGGTATCAACCCCGAACTGCCGGTCCAAGGCGTTGGCAGCGACCACAGCAGGCTTGCCACCGTATCGTCCCGGGCGGCGCGTGTAGCCGATCTGGGCCGCGATGCCCGCCAGGCCAGCCAGCCGTGCGACCCGGTTCTCGGAAACCCATTCCCCCTGATCGCGCAGATCGTCGGCGAGCTTGCGATAGCCGTAGACCTTGCCGCTGTCGGCCCAGGCCTGCCGGATCAGGTCCGTGTGGCGCATATCATCCTGCGCACGCAGACTTAACGGTTCCTTAAGCCATGCATAGAAGCCGCTGAAGTGAACCCGCAGCACCCGGCACATGGCCCGGACGCCGAACTCGGCCTGATGGGCCCGGATGAACGCGTACTTCATTGGGACTCGCGCGCGAAGTACGCCGCGGTAGGTTCAACCGGTCAGCGCAACATCTTGGATTTGAGATGTTCTGAAAGGACCCCCGATGGCTCGAACCGGTCGCCCAGGCTTGTCGCATGAACAGAAGGACGAACTCTGGCGCCGTTGGAAGGCTGGGGAGACGCTGAGTGATATCGGGCGGGCGTTGGGCAAGCATGCGGCCTCGGTGTTCGGAGTCGTTGCGGCGAAGGGTGGTTTTGCGCCGATGCCCCGGTCGCGCAAATCTGGGTCTCTCTGCATCATGGAGCGGGAAGAGATCTCGCGCGGCCTCGTTGAAGGGCATTCTTTCAGGCAGCTTGGCCGACTTCTGGGGCGGGCTGGTTCCACGATCAGCCGTGAGGTTGCCAGCAATGGCGGACGCCGGGCCTATCGAGCCACCCGAGCTGATGAACGGGCGTTGGATCGCGCACGTCGTCCCAAGCCCTGCCAATTGGCATTCAACCCGGCCCTGTGCAGACTGGTCGCCGGAAAGCTGTCGGGGCAATGGTCGCCGCAGCAGATCGCTGGTGGCTGACATCTCAGTATCCCGGAGACGCTTCCATGAACGTATCGCACGAGACGATCTACAAAAGCCTGTTCATTCAATCGCGTGGCGTGCTCAAGAAGGAACTGCTGGCCCATCTGCGCAGCCGCAGGATCATGCGCAGGGGCCGAACCTCGACAACGGCGGGGCAGACGCGAGGGCAGATTATCGATGCCGTGTCGATCCGCGACAGACCAGCCGAGATCGAGGATCGTGCCATTCCCGGCCACTGGGAAGGCGATCTGCTGAGTGGTGCCAGAAACAGCCACATCGCCACGCTCGTCGAACGCAGCTCGCGCTTCGTGATGCTGGTCAAGGTCGGCGGCAAAGACAGCGACAGCGTCGTCAGCGCCTTGATTGCCTGGGTGCGGCACCTGCCGCAGGGCGTGATGGCCTCGCTGACCTGGGACCGGGGCACCGAACTTGCCTTTCATCGCAAGTTCATCATCGCCACAGATGTCAGCGTCTACTTCTGTGATCCCAAAAGCCCTTGGCAGCGCGGCACCAACGAAAACAGCAACGGTTTGCTGCGCCAATACTTCCCCAACGGGACTGACCTATCCCTTTACACCCAGAGTGACCTCGATCCGGTTGCCCAACGGCTCAATAAGAGGCCGCGGAAAACGCTTGGCTTCCAGACGCCGGCTGATAGCTTTGATCGAGCCGTTGCGCTGACCGGTTGAACCCACCGCAGC
>CAYLYV010000329.1:0-1805 GCA_964387655.1 uncultured Cypionkella sp.
GTGCCCGTTCAAACTCGGCGGCTGCGCCCAGAACCTGCAGGGTAAACTTGCCCTGCGGCGACGCAGTGTCGATCGGATCTTGCAGCGACCGGAAATGGGCACCTTTCGCCTCCAGCCGCTCTATGATCTCCAAGAGGTGAGAAAGTGAACGGGCAAGGCGGTCGATCCGAACCACGACGAGCGTATCGCCAACGTGCAGCTGATCCAGCACACGCGCCAGAACTGGCCGGGAGCGACTGCCGCCAGATGCTTGTTCCTCCACGATTTCCACGCAGCCTGCGGAGCTGAGCTCCTGAACTTGGGGCAGGGCGGTTTGATCTTCGGTGGAAATACGCGCGTATCCGATGAGTGGCACGGGGCAGGGGGCCTTTTTGCAATTGCGGATATCAGGAGTAAACGACCGAATGGAGGGATCGGCAACGCGTCGAGGTACCCCGGATCTTGGCGGGTTCTCCGATGAGGAGAAAAGTTCCCCCAATCCCCTCATTTCTCCCTAGCTCATGAGGGGAATAATTGACATATTCTCCTCATGGATATCTGGCAAACACCTGCGTGGCCCCGCTTCCGCCATGACGCAACTGCGACCGAAGGCCCGCTTGCTGATTTTTCCATGCGCATTGGATCGATCAAGGGGCTTCAAGCCGCGTTGAACGCAGATGAACGACGCGAGACATTTTTGCGGGCGGTGACCAGCGAGGCAGTTGCCAGTTTTGCTATCGAGGGTGCCGCCCTTCGCGCCGAAGATGTTGAAGCATCAGTCGTGGCTTCGCTGGCACATCGCGGTGCCGAGCCACAACGTCGAACAGACGCAATTGCGACGTTGATGCTTGATGCTCGGGCAGGGGAGGGGGCTTTGTCGGAAGCTCGCCTGTTTCACTGGCATCGGCTTTTGTTCCATGGCGTTGATCTGGAAGACAAGGGCCGGTGGCGCAGCTTCCCGATCGTTATTGTGCGGGGTGCGGCGGCTGGGAAAGAAGAGGTGCTCTACACCGCCCCACCGCCCGACCGCGTTGCCTGCATGATGCAAGACTTCCTGAGCAGCCTTGAATCTGACGTGCGCCCGGCGGCCATTCGTGCCGCTATCGCGCATCTCTGGTTTGAATCCATTCACCCGTTCAGCGACGGGAATGGGAGGATTGGTCGCGCTCTTGTCGAATACATCTTTGCCAAGGATGCCGCTTTGCCGTTTTCCCTTTCACGCCAGATAGAAGCTGACAAGCAGGGCTACTACCGCGCTCTTCAGGCCGGACGCACTGTCTTGGGGGACCATGTCGACGCGACTCCTTTCGTCTTATGGTTCTTGGAGCGCCTGACGGCCGGGATCGTCGAAGCTGAAGCCGACGCCCGGTTTCTGGTTTCGCGCAACGGCTTTTTCCTTCGATTCCAGAGTCTTCCGTCCCGCAGCGAAAAGGTCTTGCGCCGCCTCTTTGCTGAGGGACCACGACGGGTGTCTGAAGGTATCAGCGCTGGCCCTTACGCAAAGATAGCAGCTGTTTCGCTTGCCACGGCGACGCGAGATTTGGCTGAGCTGGAGGCAAAGGGCGCAATCCTGCGGGGTGCCGAAGGCGGCAGATCGACGCGCTATCTGTTGAATCTGCCTTAGAATCGAAAATTCCTTTGACAGACGTGGTTGCGCTTCCATGGGCCTGAAAGAAGAGGCTTACAGCCCTGCGGCCTTTGTCAGGTTGATCCTGAACTGTCGCGTAGCCCTTAAATGCGGTATACGAAAGTCAACAAAAGGGAGTGGACAAAACATGGGGGTCATGCGGCGCGTTTTCTGTTTGCGACGGTCAGCCGACCATCGA
>CAYLYV010000330.1:0-1723 GCA_964387655.1 uncultured Cypionkella sp.
AACCTTGCCGCCACCCAAGGCCTGTTTGCCGCGATGCAGAAGCATCCGCGCTATCACGTCTTCCCGATCCTGACAGCACAAGTCGCCTCTGGTGATCTTGGCCGCAAGACCGGCAAAGGCTTTATCTACCCGACCGAGAGCACCGCCAAAGCCAATCCCGACATCGCCCTGCGCATCGAATCCACCCTGATCAACGAGGCCGCATGGCTGCTCGCCGAAGGCGGCACCACACCGGAAGGCATCGACACCGCGATGAAACTTGGCCTCAACTTCCCGCGCGGCCCGTTCGAGGCCCTCGCCCTGCACGGCCGCGCGACCGTCCTTGCCACCCTGCAAAACCTCGGCCAGAAAGCGCCCGAGGCCTTGAAACCCCGCTACGCCCCCGCCCCCTTTCTCATCCGGTGAATCCCATGTCTGACACCTATTTCCTCTACCATTCCATCGGCATGTATCCCGGCAAAACCGCCGATCTCGCCCATGCGATGACCGAATTCGCCGGGGTCTGGGGCAAGCCAGATGACAGCCAATGGGCCTATGCCCTTGGCAAACGCCAGAATTTTATCGACCGCTGGCGCGCGATCCTGAACGCCCCGCCGCAGTCGATCACCGCCACTGAAAACGTCACCGCCGCCTTCCACGCCCTGCTGACCTCGCTGCCACAAGCCCACCTGAAGGGCCGCAAAGTGCTGGTCGGGGCTGATTGCTTCCCCTCCAACCACTTCCTGCTGAGCGGCATGGCCGAGAAATACGGCTTCACCCTGCACACCGTGCCGCTGCGGCAAGGCATGGGCTACGTCGAGGATGAAGACTTCCTCGACGCATGGACCCCAGACGTGGGCCTTGCCCTGCTGACATGGGTGTCGTCGCTCACCTCGCACCGCATCGACCTCAAACGCATGGTCGCGCATGGCCGCCGCATGGGGTCGCTGATCGGCACCGATATCACCCAAGCCGCTGGCCTGATCCCCTATGACGTGATGGCCCCCGAGGTGGATTTCACCGTCTCCACCTCGCTGAAATGGATGTGCGGCACCCCCGGCGCAGGCATGCTCTACGTCAGCCCGCGTCTGACCCCGCATTGCCACCCCGAATTGCGCGGCTGGTTCTCGCAATCCAACCCGTTCAACTGGGACATCACCGCCTTCGAATACGCCCCTGACATTCGCCGCTACGACAACGGCACCCCCGGCACGATGGCGGCGCTCGCCAGCCTGCCCGCGCTCGACTGGCACGCCACCCAAAACCAAGCCGAACTCTTGGCCCACAACCGCCAACTGACCACCCGCCTGATCGAAGCCGCCGACGATCTAAACCTCACCCTGCTCACGCCGCGCTCCCCCGAAAAACGCGGCGGTTCGATCATGCTACGCCTGCCCGACAGCCACCCCGCCGCTGAGATTGTCACCACCCTGCGCGCCCAAGGCATCACCACTGATGCCCGCAGCCAGACCCTGCGGCTCTCGCCGGGCAATCTGACCACCATGGCAGGCACCGAGACGCTGATTGCCGCGCTGACCAAACTGCTGCGCGCCTGACACGGCAGCGCAGCGGCACCGTTGGGCCTCCGGCGGGGATATTTTTACCAATGTGAAAGGCCACAGCGGCACCTGCTTCGTCACAAGAAGCTGCCTCCTATCGCTTTCACATTGGCGCAAATATCCCCGCCGGATGCTTCCGAATTCGGCCCAACTTGCGCGGACTGTCAATCAAACCTTGCCGGCAC
>CAYLYV010000331.1:0-1712 GCA_964387655.1 uncultured Cypionkella sp.
ACATGCCCTGCTCCTCGTTGACGCGCTTGATGATGGTGAAGATCTCCTTCACCAGGATCGGCGACAGCCCGAGCGAGGGTTCGTCCAGCAGCAGCAGCGTCGGACGGTTCATCAGCGCCCGCCCGATTGCCAACATCTGCTGCTCGCCGCCGGAAAGCTGCCCGGCCGGCTGGTTGATGCGCTCCCTCAACCGCGGAAAATAGCCGTAGACGCGCTCGAGATCCTCGGCGACGCCGTCGCGGTCGCTGCGCGGATAGGCGCCCATCATCAGGTTTTCGCGCACGGTCAGAAACGGGAACACCTCACGCCCCTCGGGCACGTGGCTCAGCCCAAGCCGCACGATCTTGTCGGCTTCCACGCGCTGGATCGACTTGCCCAGGAATTCGATCGAGCCCTTCTGGGGATCGAGAATGCCGGAGATGGTCTTGAGCACCGTGGTCTTGCCGGCGCCGTTGGCGCCGAGCAACGTGACGATCTGGCCGCGCGGCACTTCCAGGCTGATGCCCCTGATGGCCTGAATCGGCCCGTAATAGCTCTCGATATTGCTGAGCTTGAGAATGATGTCGGAAGCGCTCATGGCATCGTCCTCATGCGCCGAGATACGCGGCGACAACGTCGGGATGGCGCTGCACCTCGGAAGGGGATCCCATCGCGATCACCCTGCCGTAGTTGAGCGCGATCACGCGATCGGAGACGCGGTTTACCAGCGACATGTCGTGCTCAACCATCAGCACGGTAATGCCGAGGTCGGTCTTGAGGTCGCGGATCCAGAACGACATGTCCCCGGTCTCCTCGACGTTCAATCCGGAAGACGGTTCGTCGAGCAGGATCAGCTTCGGCTCCGAGCAAAGCGCGCGCGCGAGTTCGATCACCTTGCGGACGCCGTAGGGCAGCCCCGAAATCAGCTTGTCGCGATAGACTTCGAGATCGAGGAACTCGATCACCTGTTCAACGCTGCGGCGATGCGCCTTTTCGCGGGCGCGCACGCTCGGCAGGAACAGCAATTCCTGCCACAGCTGCGTGGTGGAATGCCTGTGACGACCGACCAGGAGGTTGCTCAGCATGGTCGCGTTCTCGAACAGTTCAATGTTCTGGAAAGTGCGGGCGATGCCGAGGCCGGCAATGTCGTAGGCTGGCTGCTCCGTGATGTCCTGGTCCTCGAAGAAGATCTTGCCCGAGGTCGGCGGGTAGATGCGCGAGATCAGGTTGAAGATCGAGCTCTTGCCGGCGCCGTTGGGACCGATGATCGAGAGGATCTCGCCCTTCTCCACCGCGAAGCTGACCGAATCGACTGCCTTCAGGCCGCCGAAGTGCAGAGAGAGATTATCCGCACGGAAGTATGTCATCGGTTCCGCTCCGATTTGACGTAGATCTTCTGGCGCTTGAAGGTGGCTCGCTTGTAGAGCGGGAACAGCTGGAAGAAGAGCTTGATCTTCAGCCAGCGCCCGTAGAGGCCGAGCGGCTCGAACAGCACGAACAGCACGATGATGATGCCGTAGATGGCGCCCTTGAGGCCGTTGGCGGATGCGATGGCGGCGACGTTGCTCTGGATGTTCGCAACGGTTGCCTTGCCCGCGCCGAAGGCCGCGGCGATGCCGGCGATGATGCCCGGCAGATCGTCCTTCAGATAAGTCAGGAAGGGATCGATCATGACCAGGAAGATCGCGCCCAGCACCGCGCCGTGCAGGCTGAAGGTGCCGCCGATCAGGATC
>CAYLYV010000332.1:0-1710 GCA_964387655.1 uncultured Cypionkella sp.
CGTCGGAGGTTGTGGGGAAGTGGGCCTGGTGGGGGGGGGCGGGGGGGGCTTGGGGGTTGGTCGGGGAGGATTACGGGGAGGGTTCTTCGTTCATGCAAGAGGGAACCCACGCTTTTGCGATGAAATCGCAGTTCTGGCTGCTCGATCCACGCCCGAATTTGCCGTCGATTGTGCAGGCGGTGTCGGATGGGTTTGAACTTTCAGAGGTCAGCAATACCCCGGTGATGCTGATGGTGCGGATACGGTCTTGTCATGTCACGGGATCTTTCCAAACCCGCGACAACCAGCGCCCGAAACTGACGGTGAAAGAGGCGTTATCGAACCCGCGCAGCGATTTCGCGCGGGTGGTTTTGCCGCCGATGTCATTTGCGCATGAGCAGGACAAGGTGAAAAACCGCTGGCCTGCGGCGGAGAAGTTCATCCGCGAACGGGGCTTGAATGAGCGCTTTGGCCCCTCGGATGCGGGTTTTGGCATCGTCGTGCAGGGCGGGATGTACAACACGCTGATCCGGGCGCTGCAACGGCTGGAGCTGGCGGATATTTATGGCACGTCGGACGTGCCGATCTATGTGTTGAACGTGACTTACCCGTTGATTTCAGGAGAGTTTCTGGAGTTTTGTGCGGGCAAGGATCATGTGTTGGTGATCGAGGAAGGCCAACCGGAGTTTATTGAAACCCAGCTTGGCAGTTTCCTCTATCGTGCGGAATCGGCGGTGAAACTGCACGGCAAAGGGCTGTTTCCGCAAGCGGGGGAATACACCGGCGCGGTGATGCTGGATGCTGTGAAAGGGTTCTTGAAAACGGCTGCCCCCGCGATGCTGGCAGCGGTGGTGCGCGCGCCGAATGTGGATCGCCCCGCCATTCCTGACCTGTCGAAAACCGTGCCCATCCGCCCGCCGGGGTTCTGCACTGGCTGCCCAGAACGGCCGATATTTGCGGCGATGAAGCTGGTGGAAAAGGAACTCGGCAAGCACCAGATTGCCGCCGATATTGGCTGCCATCTGTTCGCCAGCCTGCCGCCGTTCGAGATTGGCGGGGCGACGATGGGCTATGGTTTGGGTCCTGCGGCGAATGCGGCCTTTGATGGTGGCGGCGCGCGGCGTCCGGTGGCGATCATCGGGGATGGCGGGTTTTGGCACAATGGTTTGAGCTCGTCGTTTACCAATATGGCGTTCAATAAATCCGATGGCGTGGCGATTGTGGTCGACAATTTCTACTCGGCGGCGACGGGGGGGCAGGATGTGATGTCAAGCCGTGCCGACAACGCGACGAAGGCCACAAAGAACCCGATCTCGAAGGCCTTGGCTGGCATCGGCATTGATTGGGTGCGCCAGATTGACCACACCTATGATGTGAAAAAGATGCGCGACACCATCCGAGAGGCGCTGACGACAGATGCGCCGGGGCCGAAGGTGATCGTGGCCTCATCTGAGTGTATGCTGAACAAACAGCGGCGTGAAAAGCCATTGCGAGCGGCGGCGATCAAAGAGGGCCGACGGGTGGAAAGCCCACGTTTTGGCATTGATGAAGCGGTGTGCACCGGCGATCACGCCTGTATCCGGCTGTCAGGTTGCCCGTCTTTGTCGTTGAAAAAGCTGGATGATCCGCTGCGGGATGATCCGGTGGCGTCGATCGACCAATCTTGCGTCGGTTGCGGCAACTGCGGTGAGGTTGCCGATGCGGCGGTGCTGTGCCCGTCGTTTTACCGCG
>CAYLYV010000333.1:0-1694 GCA_964387655.1 uncultured Cypionkella sp.
CCCTCCGCCCCGATGAACAGGTTTTTCAGATCATAGCCGGAGTTATCCTTGTGCAGCTGGCTCATCAGGTTCAGCACGCGGCCATCCGGCAACACCACCTCAAGCCCCAAGCACAACGCCCGGGTCGAGCCATAGCGCAGCACGTTTGATCCCCCCGCATTGGTCGACAGCACGCCGCCGATCATCGCCGAGCCCCGCGCACCAAACCACAGCGGGAAATACAGCCCCTCGGTCTCGGCGGCGTCATGCAGACGGTCCAACACAACGCCCGCTTCGACAATCGCGATGCGGGCATTGGCTTTGATCTCACGGATCCGGTTCAACCGCTCCACCGACAGCATCAGCCCCCCATGGGTCATCGCCCCGCCGACAAGGCCGGTGCGCCCCGACACTGGCACCACTGCCACGCCGTGCTTGGCCGCGATCTGCATCACCAAAACCACCTCAGCCGTTGATCCGGGGCGCACGGCGGCGACGGGATCAGAGGTGTAATGCGTCGTCCAATCGGAACGATAGCGCTCCAGATCGGTGCCAGTGATCACATGCACGGCGCCAAGGGCTGCGGAAAGGTCGGTCAGAAGGGTCATAGGCGGCTCCGGTCGTTTCAGCGCAGTTTCACCGAAGCCTCAACCGACGCAAGGGCGCTCATCAAACGTGCGCGTTTTCTTCGCTCGCGTGCGCGCGCCGAGGCGAGGAAAGCCGCTAGGCTAGCTTGCCACCCGCGCCAGCAATTCCTGCACCTTCGGCCCCACAGCATCCAGAATCTTCGCCACCCCTTTGGCATTGGGATGGATGCCATCCGCCTGCATGTATGCGGGGTCGAGCAGGCGGGTTTGCTGGTTAATCACCGGGAAGAAGAAATTGTCCGCCAGAACCGCGCCATATTTCGCCGCCAGATCGGGATACATCGCATCAAAGCTGGTCTTGAACGCTTCCCCGTAATTCCCCGGCGCGCGCAGCGACACCAGCATCACCGGCAGCCCCCGCGCTTTGACCTTGGCCAAAATCGCATCCAGATTGGCGCGACTTTCCGCCGGATCAATCCCGCGCAGCATGTCATTGCCGCCCAGATTGACGATCACCGCATCAATTTCCGGCGTCAGCGACCAATCGGTGCGCGACAACCCGCCCGCCGTGGTGTCCCCCGACACCCCGGCGTTCACAATTTTCACATCAGACCCCTTCGCCGCCAGCCATGCCTGTAATTGTGGCACAAAGCCCTGATCGCTGGGCAGACCGAAGCCCGCCGTCAGGCTATCCCCCAGTGCCAGCACCGTGGTTTCCGCATAAGCAGGTGAAACCAGCAGAAAAATCGCCGCCGCGACATTGCGAAACGCCCGTAGCGGCGCATATGTCAAACGAGGCAGCAGGAAGTGAAGCATGACTGAAACCGTTCTGGCGTTGCATGACGCGTGGCTGACCTTGGCCGGCAATGCGGGCCGTGTCGATATCCTGAAAGGCATAACCCTCAGCGTCGCCCGTGGCGAGAGCCTGGGTCTGGTCGGCCCCTCGGGTTCGGGCAAATCTTCGTTACTGATGCTGATGGGCGGGCTGGAGCGCGTCAGCAAGGGCCGGGTGCAGGCCTTGGGGCAAGACATCACCGGCTTGGACGAAGACGGTCTGGCCAAGTTTCGCCGCGGCCGCATGGGCGTGGTGTTCCAGTCCTTCCATCTGATCCCGACCCTGACCGCGCT
>CAYLYV010000334.1:0-1653 GCA_964387655.1 uncultured Cypionkella sp.
CTGGAGGAGGGGGGGTGTCTTTGGCTCGACGATCTCTGGGCCAATGTGAGCGGCCGGTCCGAGCGCAGCCGCAGCCGGGGGGTGCAGACGGCGGATATCCGGGTCGAGGCCGCGCGCGACAACCCCGAGCGGCTTCACCTGGTCCTTCCGAAAGCGCATGAAGCTGTCGCGCCCACGCACTGGGCCTTTGGCCAGCTCGCCAGCATCGTCGGCGCTCCGGCCTCCTACCTGCGGCAGCTGCCTGCGCCGCTGGCGGGCATCAACCTGCAGTACGGCCTGACCAACCACCGCGCAGAGCAGGTGAAGACCTTCGAGACCGAGGATGGCCGCACCGAACTGCGCGCAGTGACCGGCCCCGACTATGGCCGTATCCATGACCACGAGCTGGTTGAAGCGGTTCAGCGCATCGCGGGCAATGGCACCGGCGACACGCGCTGGAAGGTGCCGGGTGTGCTCGACTGGTCAACGGGGGTCTACAACCCCGATGTCGAGATCGGCCGTGATACGACCACACTCTACGCGTCCGACCGCGACGTCTTCCTGTTCTTGGTCGACGATCACAACCCGATCGAGGCGGGCAGGTTGCCGGATGGCTCGCCCGACCTCTACTTCCGGGGCTTCTACTGCTGGAATTCCGAGGTCGGAGCCAAGACCCTTGGCATGGCGAGCTTCTATCTGCGGGCTGTCTGCCAGAACCGCAATCTCTGGGGCGTCGAGGATTTTCAGGAGATCACCATCCGGCACTCGAAATACGCCGCATCCCGCTTCGCACATGAGGCAGCCCCGGCACTAACGCGGTTCGCCAATTCCTCGCCGCAGGGCTTCGTAAACGGCATCAAGGCGGCGCGGCAGCAGATCGTGGCGCGCAGCGATGAGGACCGGGATGATTTCCTGAAGAAGCGGGGCTTCTCGAAGGCAGAATCCAGCAAGATCATCGAGAAGGTGCTGATGGAAGAGGGCCGCCCTCCAGAGAGTATTTTTGATTTTATTCAAGGGATTACGAGACTTGCACGCGATAAAACGCAGCAGGATGCGCGTCTCGACATGGAAAGCCGGGCCAAGAAGCTGCTCGATCGCGTCAGCTGAGGTGAGCAGCGGGGCAGGGGGCTCGGATATCTCCTACCCCCTGCCACCAGAGCGTCCCCTTTTTCCCCTTCCCGGCCAAATTTGCCGGCGCAGCGCCTTGCCGCTGGGCGGATGCTGGTCGGACTCAACACATGAGGTCTACATGTCCCGATTTTCTGAACATCCGACTGCCTTCCTAAACCGTCGCACCGGCAGCTTCGAGCTGACCGCGCAGGAACAAGCCACGATCTTCGCCGCCCGCGAAATCCTAGCCCGCCATATCAACTGCAACCCTGTCCTTTCGTCGTGGCAGGCCGTGATGGACTATTGCGCCTTGTCGGTGCTCGGTGAAGTCGAGCGGTTTCACGTCTTGTACCTGGACCGCAAGAATCGGCTCATTTCCGACGAACGCCTTGGCGTGGGCACCGTCGATCATGTGCCGGTCTATCCGCGCGAAGTCGTCCGGCGCGCCTTGGATCTCAATGCTTCGGCCCTGATCCTCGTGCATTATGTGGCGTGCCACAAAATGCACGTTTTGTGCCCCGTTTTCTTATGTGCCCCACGGTCAAGATCGGTAGCTCTTGCAAT
>CAYLYV010000335.1:0-1623 GCA_964387655.1 uncultured Cypionkella sp.
TCGACACCTGATTGATACCCCCAAAACGAATCGAGTTCAACACCGCTCGCGGTGACCGGGGAAGCTTTTCTTCCGAAACACCATGAGACATGTAACCCAAACACGATCCGCTTTGGCGGAACCGAGAGCTATTGCCTGCCCTACTATCTACGAACTTCTGGGACCGGTACGCGCCCTCCGGAAAGAACTTGGCCTGACGAGCAACGACATCACAGTCTTGACGGCCCTGATCAGCTTTCTTCCCCGCGATCGTCTCACCACCAATGGTGAGACCCCACCCAAACTTACAGTTGTGTTCCCCTCCAACACCTCCTTGTCTGAGCGCGCAAACGGCATCGATGAGAGGACCCTACGTCGCTGCCTAGGCCGTCTTGACGCTGCAGGCCTCATCAACCGTAAGAACTCAGCAAACGGCAAACGCTTCCCCCTTCGGTACGGGGGCATCATCCGGGACGCATTTGGGATCGACCTGAGCCCGCTGATACTTAGCCACGACGCCCTCGCAGCTAAGGCATCAAACGTCGCGGAAGAGCGTGAACGCCTTCGCTCCCTCAAGGCAGAAGCTCTGGCCCTGCGCGCTTCACTCCTTAACGAGGAAAGCCCCGATGAAGCACGGTTGTCTTCACTCGGAATGGTCAGAAACATCCTTCGACGGGCAACGCTGACGGCCGACGTAGTGTTGCAGATCATCGCTAGTCTCCGCGAGCTCGGAGCCAACGCCGCGCAGAGCTACGGAGAGAGCCAGAGTTCAGGCTTGCACGCAGATGAAATCGAAGCACGCGACCAAGCCCACATCGATGATTGCACGCGCGAAATGACCGGCAGAAACGGACAAAATGACCGGCAGATAGAGTCCATAAAAAAAGAACTTAAAAAGAAGGACGGGCACGCAAAACAGACCAGCGCTGCCGACAACATTGCAGGAACATCCATGAACCGCGACCCGGAAAGAATGGCATGGGCAGACTTCTCACATGTCGCCGAATTCTTTCCAGACGCGCCTCGAACAGGACAAGCCCTCAACCGCGTTCTCTTAGACGTCGGTCGATTGCTTAGAATACGCCAAGAAAAACTGATGCGTGGCCTCCAGAAAGCTGGCGCTGGACGGCTTCTACTGATCTTAGACTACCTGTTGGGGAAGGGTGAAGCGATCAAGCAGCCTGAGGCATACTTCGAAACGATCCTGCGCGCATAGAGCACCCAGATGCACTTCTTGACCGCGGTCAAGACCAACGATGAGAGGGAAAGGGCTGTGGGTTTGAGGGTGGCGGGAAGTGAGATCGGGAGAGTGGCTCCCGGCGCCCGTCATGGAGAAGACCTGATGGCCCAAGCTGCCCAAAAGATCACCCTGTCGTCCTCGCGGGACATCCCCTTTGACAAGCTGGTGCTGAGCCAGTCCAACGTCCGGCGCATCAAGGCCGGTGTGTCGGTTGAAGAGTTGGCCGAGGACATCGCTCGTCGCGGCTTGTTGCAAGGCCTGAGCGTGCGGCCTGTGTTGGATGCTGATGGCGTCGAGACGGGTAAGTTCGAGATCCCGGCTGGCGGTCGACGCTTTCAGGCGCTGTCGTTGCTGGTGAAGCAGAAGCGTTTGGCAAAGACGGCGCCTGTGCCTTGTGTGTTGCG
>CAYLYV010000336.1:0-1592 GCA_964387655.1 uncultured Cypionkella sp.
AAAAGACCAATAGAAATCAAGGTGCTTGCCTGAGGTCAGGTAGCACATGGCCCAAGTCAGGCCCTCAATCGCTTTGGGGGTGGCGCAAGCTGCGAACATTTGATCTGCCCGAAATAAAGCGGCCCCCCGATCTGTGTCGGGGGGCCTTTGGGATTAGAATTTCAGACCTTCCGGGCCGAAATACTTCTCAATCAGCGCGTTCAGGCTGCCATCGGCTTTCATCGCCTTGATCGCGGTATCCATCTTGGCTTTCAGCTCGGTATCCGACTGGCGCATGCCCAGACCAACGCCGCCGCCGATGGAGATGTCTTCACCAACGAAGACCAAAGCGCCGTTCGACTCGGCTGCGAAGGGGCGCAGGTAATCCTTATCGGCAAACACCGCAGCCGCTTCGCCGTTGCGCACCGCAGCGACGGTTTCATCGGGGGTGGGGAATTCCAGCAGGGTTGCACCGGATTCCGCGACATAAGCGGCTTGAATGGTGCCAACTTGCGCCGAGACCACGCCGGTTTTGACATCGGCATCGGCCGAGGCGGCGAGGTAAGCCGAAGCGGCTGGCGGGTAGTAGTTGTCCGAGAAGGTGATGACTTTCGAACGTTCGTCAGTGATCGACATGCCGGCGATGATCACGTCGTAGTTGCCCGATTGCAGGTTGGGGATGATGCTGTCCCATTCGTTGGTGGTCCAGGTGCATTCGAGTGCTGCCCGCTTGCAGACCTCATCGCCGAATTCGCGCTCAAAGCCCGCGACTTCGCCTTTGTCGTCGATGAAGTTGAACGGAGGGTAAGCGCCCTCGGTGGCCAGGCGCACCACATCAGCCGAGGCGAAGCCTGCGGTGAGGGCCATGAGGGCGGTGGCGAGAAGTAGTTTTTTCATTGTCGTCTCCCAGTTGGTTTTTGGTTTGGTTTTTTAATGTGCGCCTGCAGATAGGAACCCGCGCAGGCGGTCGGTTTTTGGGCTGCCGAACAGTTCCGTCGGCGGGCCTTGTTCTTCGATCTTGCCGAGATGCAGGAAGATGACGTGATCGGACACGTCGGCGGCCAGTTTCATGTCATGCGTCACAAGGATCATGGTGCGGCCTTCGTCTGCCAGGGCCTTGATCACCTTAATCACCTCTTGCTCCAGTTCGGGGTCAAGGGCGCTGGTCGGTTCATCAAACAGCAAAGCGCGGGGCTCCATGCACAGGGCGCGGGCGATGGCGGCGCGTTGTTGTTGGCCGCCCGACAGCATCGCGGGCCAAGCATCGGCCTTGTCGGCGATGCCGACTTTGGCGAGGTATTCGCGGGCTTTCGCCTCGACCTCTTTCGGGTCGCGCTTCATCACCGTGACCGGGGCCTCCATGACGTTTTGCAGGATGGTCATATGCGACCACAGGTTAAACTGTTGAAACACCATCGAAAGATTGGTGCGCATCCGCGTCACCTGCGCGCGGTCGGCGGGGTGGCGGCCAAGACCGTGGCCCTTCCAGCGCACCGGTTCGCCTTCAAAGCGGATCTCGCCCTGCTGGCTGTCTTCCAAGAGGTTGCAGCAGCGCAGGAGCGTCGATTTGCCGGAACCGGATGAGCCGATCAAAGACACCACATGGCCACGGG
>CAYLYV010000337.1:0-1581 GCA_964387655.1 uncultured Cypionkella sp.
AATTCTGTTGAAAAACTCCCCAACTTAAATGTCGTTATGGTAAAATATGCCCATATCATTTAAGGGTTATGGGTGCCAAGATGATGGGTCAGCAAGCAAACGGTCAGGATAGATTGTTCTACTCCTTCAACCTTGAAGATCATGTTCCAGCCAATCACCTTCTGCGTGGCATCGATCAGTTTCTTGACCTTCGTGACTTACGCCAACACCTCTCCGATTACTACAGCCACACAGGCCGTCCCTCAATAGACCCAGAACTGATGATCCGCATGCTGGTAATCGGCTATTGCTTCGGCATCCGCTCAGAACGCCGCTTGTGTGAAGAAGTACACCTGAACCTGGCTTATCGCTGGTTCTGCCGACTGGGGCTGGAAGATGTTATCCCTGACCACTCTACTTTCTCCAAGAACCGTCACGGCCGGTTCCGCGATAGTGAAACATTCCGGCATCTGTTTGAAACGGTTCTGCGCCGTTGCATGGCCGAAGGGCTAGTGCGCGGTGAAGGCTTTGCCACGGATGCCAGTATCATCATGGCCGATGTACAACTGGGCAATCGCGTTCCCGGGAATGGGCCGATAGACTGGGGCAACCCGGATGCGGCCTCACGGCCGGTGCGCGAGTATCTGGTGGCGCTGGAGGAAGTCAATGATCCACCATCACCGCCCAAAGCAATCTCGCTGACGGATCCGGCGGCCTCCTGGGCTAGTCGCGGCGGACCATCCTTCTTCGCCTATTCGACCAACTATCTGATTGATCTCAAGGCTGGCATCATCGTTGACGTCGAAGCATCTGCCGTCAACAAGACAGCCGAAGTCGAGGCCACGCGGACGATGATTGATCGGGTCGAGAACAAATTTGACCTAAAACCGGAACGGCTGGTTGGCGACACCAACTATGGATCGGCCGCACTGCTCAGCTGGCTGGTTGATGAGAAGCAGATCGCACCACATGTGCCGGTTTGGGACAAGACGGAACGTCAGGACGGCACACTGTCATCCAGCGAGTTTGAATGGAATGAACAGAGCAACGAATACCGCTGCCCTGAGGGCAAGGCACTTCGCTCCAATTGGCGCCCCTTCAAGAATCCGCGCACGCATATTACGCAGGAGGACACGATCCTCTACCGTTCACGCCAGCGCGACTGCGCGGCATGCCCGATGAAGAGTCAGTGCTGTCCAAACACATCCTTCCGCAAAATCGCCCGCAGCATCCATGAGGACGCACGCAATGTGGCTCGGCATATCGCCACGACTCATGCCTATGAACAGTCACGCAGGGAACGAAAAAAGGTCGAAATGCTGTTCGCTCATCTCAAGCGCATCATGAAGTTGGACAAGTTGCGATTACGCGGCTTCAGCGGCGCAAAAGATGAGTTCTTGCTGGCAGCGACCGCCCAGAATTTGCGAAGAATGGCGAAATGGCTGATGCCAATTGCACCGAAAGCGAATCTGATACCCGTATAACGACGGGTTCAAGCACTACTTCGCCTTCAGAAAGTAACGATCAAACTTCCATTCCCTCAGTTTCTACGCTGACTCACCGTGCACGCCAAAATATAAAAGCGGGTTTTTCAACAGAATT
>CAYLYV010000338.1:0-1565 GCA_964387655.1 uncultured Cypionkella sp.
GCGGATAGTCCCTGATGCCCTTGGTCTCGATCACCACGATCTGCCGCAGCTTCGGCAGTTCGCCGCGGCGCTCCAGCACCTTGTCGACCTGCTCCTGATCCTCGCAGACGACGATCTCGGATTCCGAATGCGCCAGCACATAGGCGACTTCGTTCGACGGGCTGGTCGGATAGACGCCGACCGCAATTCCATCCATGACGTTCGCGCCAAGCTGTGCCAGCACCCATTCGATGCGATTCTCGGATAGGATGGCCACGTGGCCGCCCGCACTCAGACCAAGCGCACGAAAGCCGAGGCCGATATGGCAGGCGCGCTCGTAATAGCCCCGCCACGTACATGGATTCCAGATGCCGAACTCTTTCTGCCGGATCGCCACGCGTTCCGGATGGCGGCGTGCGTTTTCGCGCAGCATCTGCGACAGCGTGTGTTCCGGAAATCTCTCGGTCATGGTGACCTCGTTCATGAGAGCCAGCGCTTGCGGCGCTTGTAATGCTTGATGCCGCGGAAGCCCTTGGTCTCGGCATTGGCGGCACCAACGCCGAGATAGAACTCCCGCACGTCCTGATCGCGGATCAATTGCTCGGTCGGCCCGTCGGTGACGATCTTGCCCGACTCCATGATGTAGCCGTAAGTCGAGACTGCGAATGCCACTGCCGCGTTCTGCTCCACCAGCAGCATCGAGACCCCCTGCTCCCGGTTGATCCGCGCGATGATGGTGAAGATTTCTTCCACCAGCTTGGGAGAAAGACCGAGCGATGGCTCGTCCAGCAGCATCAGCTCGGGCTGCGCGATCAGCGCACGACCGATGGCTAGCATCTGTTGTTCGCCGCCAGACAGATAGCCCGCCCGCCCGGTTCGGCGCTCAAAGAGACGCGGGAAATAGGTGTAGACCAGATCAAATGGCGTCCTGCCGCCTGCCCGTCCTGTCATGGCATAAGTCGCAGCGGTGAGATTTTCTTCCACCGTCAGGTCTTCGAAAATCCGCCGCCCTTCCATCACATGGAACAGCCCGCTCCGCACCAGTTGATGCGGAGCGAAGCGCGAGATGGCACCGCCCTTGAATAATATTTCGCCGGTGGTGACCTTGCCGTCCTCCAGTTCGAGAAGATTGGATACCGCCTTAAGCGTGGTCGATTTGCCAGCTCCGTTGGAGCCGAGCAGCGCGACCACCGCCCCCTTGTCGACTTTCAGCGACAGGCCGCGGAGCACCTGGACCGTCTTGTTATAGACGACCTCGATGTTGTTGACGGAGAGCAGTGCGTCCGCGGCCATTGTCGTTACTTCGCGATCTTGATCCAGTCGGAGACCGGCTTCATGGTCTTGTTCGCGCCGTCGTACTGATAGACGCGGCCGACAGGAACGGTGTTGCCGGGAATCGAAATCGGCACGCCAATGATGCCACCGGTGTCGAAATCCTTGATGGAATTCAGCGAGGCCTTCATGTTGGGCGCGGTGAGTTCCTTCTTGGCGTCAAGCGTGCGCTTGGCCGCTTCGGTCATCAGCATCGCGGTCAGGAAACCTTGCATGTAGCCGGTAGACTGATATTCGGGACGGATCTGCCGGAT
>CAYLYV010000339.1:0-1549 GCA_964387655.1 uncultured Cypionkella sp.
CCAAGGCCTGCGGCTTCGGCGAGGGGTTTCTCCATCACCGGGGCGGTGTCAACAAAGACCTTGATCTCGGCCTTGGCGGCAGTTGCAAACCAACCGCCAAGACGTTTCAGCCGCCGTTTGACCAGATCGTGGTAATCGCGGCCCTGTGCATAAACTGACACCGCCGCGCGGTCGGGCTGTGCGAGCACGTCGCGGGGGTCCGCCTCTGGCGTGTAAACCTCGGCCAGCATGATCACCGAGCGCGCCTCGGGCCAAAGCGCTGCCGCGTTGCCGCGCCAGTGTTCACGCTCGGCCATCCAAGCCATTTGACCGTGGTGGCCCGCTTGTAGAAATTGCCGCAGCCGTCCTGCGGTTTCGGGCACCGCATCGGGGGCGCAGATGCCGACTTTGGAGAAACCTTCCTCCATCGCTTTCGCGATCAGATGATCCTTCAGAGACGGCAAGGTCATCCTCTCTGCACAAATATCCCACGGGGGTCCGGGGGTGTGAAACCCCCGGCGGGTTCAGTTAGAAATCCAGATCGGCGTAATGCGCGGGGGGCGGGAAGCCCGGCACCTGATCGGCGAGCAGGGTGCGGAAGGATGGCCGCGATTTGATCTTGGCATACCAGTCCTTCACCGTGGCCGAGCGGTTCCAGTCGACATCCGAGATATAATCCAGACACGAGATATGGGCGGCGGCTGTCAGGTCGGCCAAGGTCATTACATCGCCCGCCAGCCAGCGGCGTTGATCGAGCAGCCAGCCGAGATAGTCGATGTGGTATTTGATCCGCCCTGCCCCCGACTTCACCGCTTTGGAATCCGGGTAGCCATGCGCCATGATCTTTTTATTGACCCGCTCATAGAGCAGTTTCGAGGTGACTTCGGCGTGGAATTTGTCGTCGAACCACGCGCAAAGGCGGCGGACTTCAAACCGCATGTCGATGTCGCGCGGCATCAGTGCAGGGCTGGGGAAGGCTTCTTCCAGATATTCGCAGATCGCCTGGCTTTCCGACAGCACCTTGTTTTCAATGCGCAGCACCGGGACTTTGCCCGCCGGATTGCGGCGCAGGAAGTCCGGTGAAGGCTCCCAATAGCGTTCCTCGACCAACTCCACCTCCAGCCGCTTTTCGGCCAAAGTCAGGCGCACCTTGCGGCAGAATGGCGAGAGCGGGAAATGATAGAGACGGATCATGCGGGATTTGGTCTTTGTATGCGGGTTTTGATCTTCAATGCCGCGACGGGGCGCGGAATTCAACCACTATCCCGGCTGTTTTCAGTCTTGAAAGCAATCCGCGCGGCCATCCGCCAGAATGGTCTCGGCCCCGGACATGATCGCGCCGGTGCGTTTGCGGACGAAACTGCTGGGTTTGGCGGCGGAGCGGTCTTTCGGATCGGGCAAGACGGCGGCGAGGCGGGCGGCTTCGAGGGTGGACAGATCGCGGGTATCGACGCCGAAATAGTCCTGGGCGGCGGCTTGCCCGCCTAACACGCCCTCGTCGAATTCGGCCACGTTGAGGTAGACCTCCAGCGTGCGCTTCTTCGCCCAGACCAGCCCGGCCACCGGGGTC
>CAYLYV010000340.1:0-1534 GCA_964387655.1 uncultured Cypionkella sp.
ATCATCTCCTTCACCTGCAGCTTGGCCTCGGTCAGCACCTCGCCGATCTTGGCGATGCTGGTGAGGTCAACTGTTGGTACGCCCTGCGCGAGGGCAGGGGCCGAGGAAAGCAGGGCTGCAGCGACAAGAAAAGGGCCGAGACCCCGGAAAAGATTGCGGATCATTCGGAACCACCCTTCACTTTGATGAATGTTGCGTCGATGGCATAGGCCTGTAGCCAGAGGGCGTAGCGGGCCTGATCGACCTTCACACGAGCTGCCTTGACCCGCTCGACCATGAGACCGACACGGACGGCTTCCGCCCGGGCGTAGCTGTTGAGGTCAAGCGCCTCTTTCGTCGATTTGGTCGTGGGAATGCGCTCGATGATGGAACGCAAACGCTTCAGCGATGCCTCGATCTCGACAGAGGCCGCCATCCCATAGTGCAAGCCAGCGTCAGCGGTGTTGCTGGCCTCGGCGATCGCCATGTCGCGGGAATCAAAAGTGCCGACCTGATCCACGCCAGTGATCTTGCCAGCATAGGCATTGAAGAACCCGGTGATGCGGACAACGTAATTCTGCGTCTCTTCAAAGGGCGGGATGCCACCATACTTCGTGACATTGCCCGGACCGGCATTGTAGGCGGCTAGGGCCAGCGGGACCGAGCCAAACTTATTGAGCTGGGTCAGGAAGTACCGCGCGCCCCCATCAAGCTGCAGCATCGGATCATCATAATAGGCGGGATAAATGCCGAGGTCTTTTGCTGTGTCTGGCATAACCTGCGTCAGGCCAAAGGCCCCAACCGGGCTGCGCGCCCCGATGGAAAACCCGGATTCCTGTTTCACAAGGCTCTGGAACCAAATGCGGAACTCGACCGGGTTCAGACCGGCGCGGGCAAGGCCCGGGTGCCCTGCATATTTCTGCGCCGTGGCCACGATCATCTCTTCGATGCTGGTCTTGGCATCGCCAAAAAGCCGGTCGGCGTAGGGGTTGTTGTCCTCAACCGCATAGAGGACTTCCGCCTCGGCTCCCGGGATCACTTCGAGATCGCCGATCCACGGTGTCTGACCCGTCATCGTCGCCAGCGTGGCATCTAGCGCGTCAAGCTGGTCCTGGTGCAACTCGTCGATGCGGCGCTTCTTGTCGGCTTCAAGCTCGCGACCGCCGGTCAGATAGGACATCTGCGCGATTTCCAGAACGTGCTGGATGATCGACTTCGGGTCGACAATCGGCACGCCTTGCGCCGTCGCAGGCCAAGGCATGACCGCCGCGCCCAAGGCCAATGCCCCGATCATGCCAAGAGGTTTATTCGCAGGGAATGACATCAAGACCCGACGTGTTGCCGCGAGAGACCAGCCCCGCATCCGGGCTTGCACCCTTGGTGGAAGTCGTCACAGTGGACCCAGCGGTGGCCCAGCAATTTGTCTTGGTAATCGGCACGCCGGTGCAGGCGGCGAGACCGAGGGATGCACCCATCATGACAGCCCAAAATCGGACTCGCATAATCAAGGTTATGTAATATATTGATTTCATTGGACAATCATTCCTTCCAGAAT
>CAYLYV010000341.1:0-1520 GCA_964387655.1 uncultured Cypionkella sp.
AGTGGCACGGGGCAGGGGGCCTTTTTGCAATTGCGGATGTCAGGAGTAAACGACCATTTGTAAACGAATGCAATGGCACGCTGTGTGGTGCCGATCGCTGGAAACCCCTTGGTTTCCATGCGCTGAACGCGACTAGAGCGCTCTCCACGGACACCGCGCGCGCGTACTATATAAGGAGCAAATGCAGCCCCACAGAAAACCCTTGGGTAGTTTGCATAATAGTCGTATTTTGCACATATGAAGCCCTACATCTCTGTTCTGCCTGATAGTCCTGACGAAGCCCTCGGCGATCCCGAGGGAAGAGAACAGGCGTCCGAAGACGACCTGTGGTTCCTGCCAGGACCGATGGATGAGGAACCTGATTATCTGCTTCCGGGCCCAAGATCTGAACCCAGCGAAACCTCAGTCGTTGCGGCATGGGCCCGGGCCGAAGCGGGTTGTGCGGCCCGCCTTGCACGAGTAGCCGGGAGACTGGGCGCGCTCGACGACCGTCTGCGACGCGGCCCATCGGGTTGGCGGCACAGATTGGCCCTGATCGAGGCTGCAGAGCTGAGCTGGTTCGTTGGCGATCGAGTCAGCCCTGACCGCCTTGCACTCTGGATCGCGCTTCGTCTGTCTGGCCCTCAGGAAGACTCTGCGGCGCTGTCACGCGTTGGATGGGCTGTTCGACGTCTTACTGGGGGGCCTGGCCCTGAAGCTGGGCTAGCCGATTTTCTCGACCGGCGGGACCCTGAGAACATTGCGGATGACGCCGAGCGGTTCACCGATCGCGCCGATGGCTGGCTCGCCGTGACGGGAGCCGCTCGACATCTGCACCCTATCACCCGGGCTTGTCTGGGCTTCCACCTTTGGAGCCTGGCAGGTCTCGGTCAGCATGGTGACCGGATGGAAGCTGCGGTCACGGCAGGCCGAGTTGCTGCAGCCGAAGGGAAGGGTGCGATTTTCGCACCAGTAGCAATGGGTGGGGCAGGGGGGCTTCGTGCCGGCGGACCTCCGGCAGAGCGGTTGACCCGATGGCTGGACGGGATGAACAACGCATGCCTCGCAGCGATGCGGCACCTCGACGATCTCGAAATATGGTCCACTCAAGCGGAAACTGTAATGTCCGTATTGTCTGGCCGTACGCCGCCGGCTTTGCGCGCTGCTTTGACCGAGTGGCCATTGGTCTCTGCACCGATGGCAGAGACTCTGATCGGTGCCAGCCGTGCGGCTGTCCAGCGAAACCTGGCTTGGATGGAGGCACGGGGGCTGATCTACGAGGTGACCGGCCAAGGGCGTTTCAGGATGTGGCGTGCGGCGGTTTAGCGGCCAGATTTGACCACAGCCTTTTCTGAGGCTCGGCTTCAATAGCCCAAGAATGTTGGGCGCTTTTGTGAGGTGAGATCACGCATCACCGAGTGGCAAACACACAACTACTTCCAGTCCACCTGCCGCCACGTTGCGGAGAACGACTGTCCCGCCGTGTGCCTGAATGATCGTGCGGGCGATTGCCAGGCCGAGGCCGACGCCGCCGGTATCTC
>CAYLYV010000342.1:0-1515 GCA_964387655.1 uncultured Cypionkella sp.
CGCCGTTCTACGTCTATGCCTATGCGTTCGGCGACGGTTTGGTGAACGCGCTTTACGCTGCCTATGCTGATGGCCTGCCGGATTTCCAAGAGAAATACTTCGACATGCTGAAAGCTGGCGGATCGAAGCACCATAAAGAACTGCTCGCCCCCTTCGGTCTGGATGCCAGTGATCCGAAATTCTGGGACAAGGGCTTGTCGATGATCGCGGGGTTCATCGACGAGTTGGAAGCGATGGAAGACTAGATGCGCAGGCTCCGCCGACACAGGCGGAGCCGACCTCATTTTGCGGTCACAGTGGCAGCGCGCCTTTGAAATGCTCGGGCAGATCATGCGCCGCAACCTTCAGCAGGTCTTTGTGCAACTCTGCCGCGACCGCGCCCTGCAGGTGCTTGGGCAAAGCCTCGCGCAGCGCGCCCAGCATCTTCGGCCCTGCCGAGATAACAATACGCTCATAGCCCCCCTTGGCCCATTCCACCGCCAGCGCTTGCGCCGCGTGATGCGCCAAACGCGGGCGTTCAATCTCGGCCTCGGTCTTGCCACCCTCCTTGCCAAACGGAATGCCAGCAGCATGGTTGCGCCCGCGTTCAGAACCGAAATCATGCTCCACATCAGGGAAATCGGCGGACTCGGCCTGCGACAGCTCAGCCAATCCCGAGGCCGAGCCGTGCAGCAGGCGAAAGCCATTTTGTCCGGCCAGAAGGTATAGTGTCGGGATCGGTTTCATCGCAGCCTCCTTTGCGCGTTTCCAAGCAAGTCTAACCTGCATCGCCGCGCCAGGTACTGATCTGGCTCAAGTCGTGATCTCAACCCCGACTTTGAACACCGTGTCGATCATCGTTTGGGTGCCCCGGACAAATTCCAGCGGGCAAGGATAGGGCACGCCTGCGCGCACCGAACGGCCAAACGCCTCAACCTGCAAAACGTAGTGGTTCGCGGTCGGGAAGCGTTCGGTGATGACGCGGTTGCCGTTTTGATGCAATTCAATCTCGGCAATGTCGTTGACATTGGCGTTGAACGGGCCGCCATCCAGCCGGATCATGCCCTTGTCGCCTTGGAAGGTCACGGTTTGCCGATTGTAAAGCCGCATCGAGGTCATCGAATCGTAGGTGAAGCGGCCATGCGGGCCGTCCATAATGCCGGACACCTGCGCGAAGGTATCGACGCCATTCTCAAGCACCATCCGGGCAGACAGATCAACCGGCTCTGATCCGGTGACAAACCGTGCGGAACCAAAGGTATAGACACCAATATCGCGCAAAGACCCACCACCCGCCTCGGGACGATTGCGGATGTTTTCCATATCTTTCAGGCAATAGGTGAAGGCTGCATCGACGTGGCGCAAGGTGCCGATCTCGCCCGCCTCCAGCCATTTTTTGGCAAGCTGCCACTGCGGATGATGCACGATCATATAGGCTTCGGCGGCCAGCAAGCCGCTGGCATCACGAGCGGCGATGATCTGGTCAATCTCTGACGCCTGCAGCGCAATCGGCTTTTCGGTCAGCACATGCTTGCC